>JAFKJJ010000414.1 GCA_017306025.1 Planctomycetota bacterium | reverse complement strand
CTGACCGGGGCCAAGCTCGTCGCAAAGCGCGACGACAAGGAGATGTGGCACCCGGGAGAGGAGTGGAAGTGGCGCCCGCTCCCCGGCGCGGCCGCACCGGCGCCGACCGCGGGACAGCGACTCGCGCAGATGAAGGCGCTGGCCGGCGAGTTCGCCGTCGAGGTGCTCGACACCCGCAACGTCCCCAAGGGGGAAAACCAAACGCCGCGGCTTCTGCCCAAGCCGCTCTACCGCTACGACGCGGCGCAAACCAGAACCCTTGATGGCGCCCTGTTCGCCTTCGTGCTGGGGACCGATCCCGAGCTGACGCTCCTGATCGAGTGCGACACCGCGGCGGAGAAACCGGAGTGGCGGTTCGGGGCCGTGCGGATGAACCGCGACGCGATCCGCCTCAAGCACAAGGGCGCGACCGTGTGGGAGGCGGAGTCGTTCCGGGAGCACAAGCCCGAAGATGCGTACCTGTTCTTTGGCCTCCCGCTGCCGAAACGCGAGCCGAAGGGGGCCAAACCGTGACGGACGCCCGCGAACTGGCCGACCCCGATTTCTTCTCCCGACTGGAGAGCGTGGAGCTGCGCGCCCGCTCGGTCGTGGAGGGGTTCTTGCACGGTCTGCACCGCAGCCCGTTCATCGGGTTCTCGGTCGAGTTCGCGTCCCACCACGAGTACGTGACCGGGGACGACCCGCGGCACATCAACTGGAAGCTGTACGCCCGGCAGCACCGGTTGTACGTCAAGGAGTTCGACGGCGACACCAACCTGAACCTGTACGTGCTGCTCGACGTCAGCGGGTCGATGGCGTGTGCGAGCCGGGGCCGGAGCAAGCTGAGCTACGCCGCGACGCTCGCGGCCGCCTTGGCGCACTTGGCGATCCGGCAGCACGACGCCGCGGGGGTTACCCTGTTCGCCGACGGGGTGCTCGCAAGCCTCCCGCCGCGGGCGTCCGCCCACCAGCAGCAGGAGATTCTCGGCTTAATCGCCAACGTCGCCCCGCGGGCGCCGACGGACGCCGGTAGGGCGATCCACCAGGCGGCCGAACTGTGCCGCAAACGCGGGCTCGTCGCGGTCATTTCCGACTGCTTCGACGACCTCCCGCGGATCGCCGACGCCCTGGATCACCTGCTGTTCCTGAAGCACGAGGTGGTGCTGTTCCAGGTGCTCGACCCGTGGGAGCGCGACCTGCCGCTGGAGGGCAACGTGCAGTTCCGCGACCTGGAGACGGGCGAGACCATCACGACGCTCAGCGAAGGGGTTCGCGACGGCTACCGCGCGGCGGTCCGGGAGTGGTTGACGGAACTCGACGGCGCGTGCCGGTCGCGCGGCATCGACCGCGTCGAACTGACGACCGACGACCCGCTGGACAAGGCGCTCCTGGAATACTTCGTGCGGCGGTCGCGGCTGTTGTAGGCGGCAGGAACTAACCACAGAGGCACAAAAACCGAGAAGAACGCTATTGTTCTGACTTTCTCTGCGTCGGCTTTCTCTCTGTGCCTCTGTGGTTAGTCCCTGCCTTCTGACTTTCTGTCCTCTGACCTCTGTGGCGGCATGGGTTTCGTACAGGCAGCAATGTTGACGGCGCTGGCGGCGGTGATCCTGCCGATCATCGCCCACCTGATCTTCCGCCGCCGGTCGCGGCCGGTGGAGCTGGGCACGCTGCGCTTCCTCAAGGTCGCCGTGCGCAGGGACACGCGCCGCCGGCGGCTGAAGCGGTGGGTGCTCCTGGCGCTGCGGGTCGGGTGCGTCGTTCTGCTCGTGCTGCTGTTCGCGCGGCCGTACCGGGCCGAGGCGGTCGGCGGCGGGGACACGGGGCTGACCGTCATCCTGATCGACCGGTCGGCGAGCATGGACCGGAAGCGCGACGGCGAGCGGCTGGTCGAGCACGCCCTCAAGAAGCTGCCCGACGTCGTCACCCGCACCTCGAGCCGGTCGCGGGTGGAGGTGGCGTGGTTCGACTCGAAGGTGGAGCCGGTCGGGCAGTCGGAGGACGGCCGGGTGTCGCTGGCCGACCTGAAGGCGCCCGCGGCCCTGACGGGCGGTACCGACTTCGCCGCCGCACTGACCTGGGCCGGCGCGCGGTGCGAGGCGGCCCGCGGAGGCGGCCCGCTCGCCGTCCACGTCATCACCGACCTCCAGCGGACGGGGTTCGGCAGCCTCGACACGCTCGTCTTCCCGAAGGACGTGCCGGTCCACGTCTGGGACGTCGGCCCGGCCCCGACCACGAACGTCGCGATCACGGAAGTTCGGCCGACGAGTCTGATGGTGCGGGCCGACCACCCGACCACCGTACAGGCGACCGTCCTGAACGCGCGGCCCGAGCGCCTCGACCAGCGGACGGTGCGGCTGAGCCTCTCCAACAGGGGGAAGGTCATCACACTGCCCGGCGTAGCCTCCGCGGCCCCGGGGGCCGCGACGACCGTCACCTTCGAGACGCCCCCGCTCGGGCCGGGGCTATGGCAGGGGACGGTGTCCGTCGCAGGCGAGGACGGTTTTTCGATCGACGACGCCCGGCACGTGGCCGTGTTCGCCGCCGCGCGGCCCCGCGTGCTCCTCCTCGACGGCGCGGCGCGGGACGTGGCGGCGCTGGGTGAGGCGTACTTCCTGGAACGCGCGCTGGGGCTGGCCCCGCCGGGCGAGACCGTTCCGGACGCGCCCTTCCGACTGATCGTGTTCCCCTACGGCCCCGAAGCCCGGTTGCCCGACCTGCGCGAAGTGGACGTGCTGGTCGCGGCCAACGTCGCGGGCTTCCCCACGGCCGATGCGGAACGCGTCAAGGCGTTCCTCGACCGCGGCGGGTCGGCGGTCGTTTTCGGCGGCGGGAACCTGACGCCGGGGAGCGGGGCCGGTTACGCGAACGCCGGGTTAGCCGTGGGGGCGATCGGGGGCAACCACGCCGCTCGTGACGTGCCGTTCCGGATCTCCGAGTTCGCCACCGATCATCCCGTGCTGGCCCCGTTCGCCGACCCGCAACACGGCGACCTGCACCGGCTGACGTTTTCGGGCTGCACGCGGGTCACTCCCGCCGATGGGGTGCGGGTCCTGGCCAAGTTCGGCGACGGTACGCCGATCGTGCTCGAACGGCAGACGGGGGCGGGGCGGGTGCTGTGGTGTGCCGCATCGGTCGGGCGCGAGCACGGCGAGTGGAGCCGCAGCCGGCTGTTCTTGCCGCTGGTCCACCAACTCGTCCGCGGCGCGACAGGGCTCACCGGCGCGGGGCCGGTCCGCGACCTGCCCGCGAGGGGCGAGGTGCCGGGCGTTCGGTCGGTCGGCGCGGGCTGGGAGGTTCGCAACCTGGAGCCGCAGGAGTCGGAACTGGAGGCGTGTTCGGCCGAGGAGTTCGCCAAGCGGCTCGGTGTGCCCCTGGCGTCGGGCGCCGACGAGTCAGTGATAGAAGCGAAAAAGGAACAGGACGGCCTGGAACTTCGGGCCGGGGAACTGTGGCCCTGGGTGTGGCTGATGCTGGTGCTGTGCTGGCTGGCGGAAGGCCTGCTCGCCAATCGAACGGTCGCGTAACGGAGACGATCCATGTCGGGAACAGAACTTCGGCAGGCGTTCCGGCGGCGGTTCCGCGCGGTCGCCCGGCAGATCTGGTCGCTCCGCGTCGCCCGTGGCGCGGCGCTGACCGTCACCGCCGCGGCGGTCCTGCTCGCGGCGGTCGCGACCGCCGACTACTTCCTCGAACTGTCGTGGGTGTTCCGGGCCGCGCTGCTCGGCGCCGGGACGGCGGTCGTGGTGGCGCTCGCCGCGGTGTTGGTCGTCCGCCCGGCGCGCGACTGGCACCGGGAACGGGTCGCGGCCGAACTGGAGGGGCTGTTCCCACGCCTCGGCCAGCGGCTGCGGACCGCCACCGAACACGGGGGGCGCCCCGTTGAGGAACTCGCACGCGACGGCGTTTCCCCGAGCCTCGCCGCCGCTCTGGAGATGGAGACGGCCGAGAAGGTGAAGCCGCTGCCGTTCCAGGCCGCGTTGCCGGTACGCCCGGCGCTCGTCGCGGGCGCGTTGGCGCTGGCCTGCGTCGCCGCGGTCGCCGCGGTCGCCGCGTGGGTGCCCGAGTGGCGCACCGCGGTCGAGCGAACGGCCCTCGCCCCCACCCCGTACACCACGCTCACCGCCACGGCCTCCGCGGACACGGTCGACGAGGGCACCGACGTCGAGATCCGGGCCGCGGTGTCCGGCCGGACCCGCCCCGCGGTGGTGCTGTACGTCCGGGAGGTCGGCGAGCCCGAGTGGCGGCAAGAGACGATGGGCCCGGCCGACGGGGAGTTCGTGGTCCGGCTGTCGCGGCTCCGCGCGACGACCGAGTTCTTCGTCGAGGCCGGGCCGGAGCGGACCCCCGCGAAGCAGATCGTCGTCCGCCACGCCCTGCGGATCGTCGGCGCCCAGGTCGAGGTGACGCCGCCGGCCTACACCGGGGTCCCCGTTGCGC
>JAFKJJ010000413.1:4368-8797 GCA_017306025.1 Planctomycetota bacterium | reverse complement strand
ACCCCCAGGCACGCGGCGAGGGCGGGCGCGGTGCGCCGTCTCATTGGTGATCTCCCCGGTGTGTACGAACCACGAAATTGTAGCAGAGCGGGGCGTGTGGGGGGCAGAGGGGAGGCGGAGACCGGACCGACGGGGGAGGGCAGAGGGGTGCCGGAAAATGGGACGGGGGTTCTGGTTACTCCCCGCCGCGAGCGATGCGGCGGGCTTGAGCGTTTCTTTTCAATTCGGGGCTGGAAGTCTTACCGGCTCTCTTGGTCATCCTTACCAGATGCTCCCCACAGTTCCGTGAGGTCGTAGGACCTCGTGTCGTGCGGGCAGCCGTCGTCGGCCATGCGGCAGAGGTCGGTGCGGTCGATGTTGTCGTTCGGCATCGTAAGCCCTCTGTAAGGTTTCCGGGCCGCGTGTCCCTACGTGCCCGGCACGCCACAATTCGCAACCGGCGTGCCGCAATGTCGGTAATCCGTCTGCTCCCGGAAAGTGCCTCAACGTGAGGCGCCCCAGTCGGAAATGTCTTCGCGGCCGGCGCCGTTTCGCGGTTCACGGCCGTCTTGCGCATCTCGCCTTTCTTTGTGGGGCAGGTCGCCGGGCCTGCCAAAAGAGACGAGACGGCAGGCCCGGCGGCCTGCCCCACAACAACCGCTCAGCGCCGCGGCTTCTTGGGGCTCGTCTTTCGCTTCGCGGCCGGCGCGGGGCGGTGGTCCGGTTCCGGCCGCGGCTCGTCTCGCCGCACTTCGGTCCGCAGCTCTTCGAGGAACTGCTTCAGCCCCTCGCCGATGTCCTCCCCTTCCGCGAACACCGGGACGATGCCCCAGCTCGACAGCACGCGGGCCTGGACCGGGTTCGGGCGCCCCAGGAACACGTAGGCGGGCGGCCGCGCCTGCGCGGCGGCCGAGCCCGACCACATCCGGTGGAGCCGGTAGATGAGGTACCGCACGCCGACGTCGGACACGCTGTAGCCGATGAACAGCGCGACGCGGCCGATCAGGTCCGCCCGGAGCTTGAGGTCGAGCGGCCCCTCCAGCGACAGCCGCTCGAAGTGGCTCGACTCGGTCAGCACGATCGACCTGTCGTCCTCGAAGTCGCCGTGGAACTTGACGATCTGCGTCGCCCCCGGGACGGTTCGCGTCATCGCGCCGATGTCGGCGATCTTCGTGTACGGGGCGCCGTGCGCCTCGTGGGCCAGTTCCAGGTAGCGGTCGTAGTTGGTGGTGTAGATCACCGGGAACCCGAGTTCGACGATCAGCCGGTGAATGTCGGACGCGCGGACCCGCTCGACCGCGTCGCGGTGCCACGCGACGTCCATCCAGCTCCGCAGGGGGCCGAGCGAGCCGGTTTCCAGCGCGTAGTACTCGGCCAGCGTCTGCGGGTCGCCGAGCCGGGCGAACTCGTCGGGGGCGATCCCGAGCCGCTCGGCCATGTGCGCGGTCAGTTCGGCCCACGACGGGGTGCCGAGGTTCATCGACACCCCCGCGCCGACGAACAGCATCGCGTTCTTCGCCCGGATCGCCTTCGCCAGTTCCTTCACGTTCTTCTCCTGGGACCGCGGGCGTCCCGCCCGCCCGTTACACCGAAGGGCACGCGACACGTTCCCTCGCCGAGCGAACACGTCCCGCATCGCAGCGGGCGGGAGGTTCCCTCCGTGAGGCGGGAGGGTTCGCCCGCGGTCCCAGGAGAGAGCGGCCCGCCGGCCTCGACGCTGCAAACCGCGTGCGCGGCACACGTCCGTGTAGGTGTTTGATCGTTCGTGTTGTGGCCCGGAGGCTTGATTCCGGTGTGCGCGGTGTGCAATGTGACAGTACCCGCCCGTGCCCAAATCGGAGACCTCGATGTCCACCGCCGAGCGCGCCCCGTCCGACGAGGCACCCGGCCTCCCGTTCCTGGTTGTCGGCGTCGGCGCCTCCGCCGGCGGTCTGGAAGCGTATACCGAACTGCTCGAATCGCTCCCCACGAACCCGCACCTGGCGATCCTCCTCGTCAGCCACCTCGACCCGGCCGCGAAGAGCCACCTCGTCGAGATCCTCGCGCGTGTCAGCAAGATGCCGGTCGAGGAGGCCAGCGAGGGGATGAAGGTCCAGATCGACCGCGTGTACGTGATCCCGCCGGGCGCCACGATGGCACTGGTGGACGGGCACCTGGGGCTCAGCCCGCGGCCGCCGCGGAGCGTTCCGCACATGCCGGTCGACTACCTGTTCCGGTCGCTGGCCGCCATCCAGAAGAGCCGGTCGGCCGCCGCGGTCCTGTCGGGCAACGGCAGCGACGGGGCGATCGGGCTCCAGTCGATCAAGGCGGCCGGCGGGGTGACGTTCGCCCAGGACGAGCAGTCGGCCCGGCACCCGAGCATGCCGCGGGCCGCGGCGCTGGACGGCAACGTCGACCACGTCATGCGCCCGCGGGACATCGCCCGCGAACTGGAGCGGATCGCCCGGCACCCCTACTCCAAGACGGACGAGGCGGTTGAGGCCCCCGCGGCCCCGGCCCGCGATCCGATCGCCGACATCATCGACCTGCTCCGCAACCGCACCGGGGTGGACTTCACCCACTACAAGCAGACCACCATCCGGCGCCGCATCCTGCGACGGATGGCGCTGCGCAACTTCCAGACCCCGGTCGAGTACCTCGGGATGCTCCGCACCGACGCGGCCGAGATCCAGAACCTCTACCAGGACTTCCTGATCCGCGTCACGCAGTTCTTCCGCGACGCGGAGGCGTTCGAGGCGCTCAAGGAGAAGGTGTTCCCGGTGATCCTCAAGAACCGCACGCCCGAGAACCCGGTTCGGATCTGGTGTGCGGGGTGCGCCACCGGGGAGGAGGCGTATTCGCTGGCGATGGCGCTCTTGGAGTTCCTCGACGGGCGCCCCGAACCGTTCGGGATCAAGATCCTGGCCACCGACCTGAACGAGCTGGCGCTGGAGAAGGCCCGCGCCGGCATCTACCTGGACAACATCGAGATCGACGTTTCGCCCGAGCGGCTGCGCCGGTTCTTCGTCCGCACCGACGGGCACTACCAGATCTCGAAGGCGGTCCGCGAGCTGTGCGTGTTCAGCCGGCACAACATGGCCACCGACCCGCCGTTCAGCCGGATCGACCTCGTGAGCTGCCGGAACGTGCTCATCTACATGGACGCGGCGCTCCAGAAGCGGGTGATGCCGCTGTTGCACTACGCGCTGAACCCGCACGGCTTCCTGTTCCTGGGGTCGTCGGAGAACGTCGGCGGCGGGGCCGAGCTGTTCGAGGTGGTGGACGCCAGGCACCGGGTCTTCGTCCGCAACTCGGCCGCGAGCATGCCCCTGGACTTTAACGCCAACGTCTCGGCCGAGGGGCGGCCGCGGCCGATCGGGCGCGAGGAGGGCCAACCCTTGTGGACGGCGCTGGACGTGCAGAAGGAGGCCGATCGGGTGCTCCTGGCCCGCTACGCCCCGGTGGGCGTGGTGGTGGACGAGACGATGACGGTGCTCCAGTTCCGCGGGCGCACCGCGCCGTATCTGGAGCCGGCGCCGGGTATGGCGACGCTCGACCTGTTCCGGATGCTCCGCGAGGGGCTGTTGGCCGAGGTGCGGGGGGCCACGAACCAGGCGAAGGCCGAGAACGCGGTCGTCACCCGCGAGGGCATTCAACTGACGGAGGGGAGCGGCACCCGGTCGGTCCGCGTGGAGGTGGTGCCGTTCAAGGTGCCGCCGTCGGGCGTGCGGTTCTTCCTCGTGCTGTTCCAGGACGCGCCGGTCGAGCGCCCGGCCGCCCCGCCGACGGACGTCCAGCCCACCCAGAGCGACGTGAAGGTCGCCCAGCTCCAGCAGGAGATCGGTGCCCTGCGCGAGTACCTCCAGTCGGTGATCGAGGAGCAGGAGAGCACCAACGAGGAGCTCAAGAGCGCCAACGAGGAGATCCTGTCGGCCAACGAGGAACTCCAGAGCACCAACGAGGAGCTCCAGACGGCCAAGGAGGAGGCGCAGTCGGCCAACGAGGAGCTGTCCACCGTCAACGAGGAACTGAGACACCGTAACGTCGAACTGGCCCGCGTCAACAACGACCTCGTGAACCTGCTCAGCGGGGTGGGGCTGCCGATCGTGATGGTCGGGCGCGACCTGCGCATCCGCCGGTTCACCCCGCTGGCCGAGAAGGTGTTCAATCTGATCCCGACCGACGTCGGGCGGCCGATCAGCGACATGCAGTCGAACCTTCGGCTCGCCGATTTCTCCGGAATGGTCGCCCAGGTGATCGACTCGCTGACCGCCTACGAGGGGGAGGTACAGGACCAGGGCGGCCGCTGGTACTCGCTCCGCATCCGCCCGTACGTGACCCTGGACAACAAGATCGACGGCGCCTCGATCGTGCTGGTGGACATCGACGCCATCCGCCGGTCGCCCGCGGGGGGGTGAATTCTTCGTGGGGCAGGCCGCCTGGCCTGCCGACGCTATGGCAGGCCAGGCGG
>JAFKJJ010000413.1:0-4280 GCA_017306025.1 Planctomycetota bacterium | reverse complement strand
CCACGAAAACGCGGCAAGCTTTTTGCAGCAAATCCTTCGCCATTTGGGAAATGAAACGGTTCGGGGCCGACGGCCGGAGGCGAAATGGCCGGACGGGACATCATCGTGGTCGGGACGTCTACCGGCGGCGTGGAGGCGCTGGTGGAACTGGCCCGCGGGTTGCCCCCCGGTTTCCCAGCCAGCGTGTTCGTCGTCTGCCACTTTCCCCCCGGCGGCCGGAGCGTCCTGCCGGAGATCCTCAGCCGGGCCGGGCCGCTGACCGCGAAGCACGCGGCCGACGGCGAGCCGTTCTACCCGGGACACATTTACGTGGCCCCGCCCGACCGTCATATGCTCCTCGCTCCGGGCGGGCGGGTGCGGCTCACCCGCGACGCCCGCGAGAACCACTTCCGCCCCGCGGTGGACCCGCTGTTCCGCTCGGCCGCCCGGCACTACGGGGACCGGGTGATCGGCGTGATCCTCACCGGCGCGCTGTACGACGGGTCGGCCGGGCTGATCGCGATCCGCACCGCGGGCGGGGTGTCGGTGGTGCAGGACCTCAACGACGCGCTCGTCGCCGCCATGCCCCAGAACGCCACCCAGCTCGCCGGGGCCGACCACACGGTCCCGATCTCCGGCCTGGCCGCCCTGCTGGTGAAACTCGTCCGCGACCGTTCGGCTCTGGAAACGCGAGGTGATCCCATGAGCGCCGACGCCGCGCCGGTGGGCGGGTCCGACCCGATCGAGAAGGCGGCCCACACCGTCGAAGAGACGATGGCGGCCCAGTCCCGCAACGAGCGCCGCGGGCAGGTCGCACCGTTCACCTGTCCGGAGTGCGGCGGCTCGCTGTGGCAGGTGGACGAGCCCCGGCTGATCCAGTTCCGCTGTCACGTCGGGCACGCGTACAACGGCGAGGCCCTGCTCGCCGAGCAGTCCGAGGCGCTGGAGGCCGCCCTCTGGACCGCCGTCCGCACGTTCCGCGAAAAGTCGGTCCTGGGCCGTCAGATGGCCGACGCGGAGCGGCGGAAGGGGGCCGCGGCGACCGCGGCGCGGTTCGACGAGCAGGCCGAGCAGGCCGAGCGGTACGCGGCCCTCATCGTCGAACACGTTCTCCAGGGGAACGGCGGGAACCAGCCGGTCCAGAACAGCACGCCGTAGCGGGTCGCGGTGGGTCAGCGGGTATGTCCCCAGACGGGATGTCGCCGGACGGGCACGAACCACCCGCGGACGCGGCGGGTGAGGGGTACCGGTCCGCACCCCGCGGCCGGTTCCGGAACGCGTTCCACTTCTCCCCGGACGCCCAGATGGTGACCGACGGCCGCGGCATCATCCTGGATGCCAACCACGCCGCCGCGGAGCTGCTCCGCTGCCCCAAAGAGTTCTTGATCGGCAAGCCGCTGGCGCTGTTCAGCGTCGGCGGGGAGCGGCCGCAGTTCTACACGGTCATCAACCAACTCGCCCGGGGCACGGCGACCGTGACGTTCGAGACGCGCCTGGCCCGTCGCGGCGAGGAGCCGCGCGCGGTCCATCTGATCGCCTGGTCGGGCGACGGAGACGGGGCCGGCGTGCGGTACCTGCACTGGCTCGCCCGCGACGTGACGGATCTGAGACGGTCCGAGGCGGCTCGGGCCGAGCTTCAGCGCCGGCTGGCGACCGCCCAGGAGGACGAGCGGCGCCGCGTCGCCCGCGACCTGCACGACACCGTTTCCCAGACGCTCACGGCACTGGCGCTGGGCGTGCGTGCCGTCCGCGACGCCGCGCCGCTGCCCGAACCGGTCCTCTCCCGGCTCGACCACGTTCAGCACCTGGCCGACGAGATGGCACGGCAGCTCCACGAACTGGCCACGCGCCTGCGGCCGACGGCGCTGGACGATCTGGGGCTCGAAGCCGCCGCCCGTCAGCTCGTCGCCGACTGGTCCGCCCGGACCGGCGTGGCGGCCGATTTTCAGGCCGTCGGGTTCGCCGAGCAGCGGTTCCCGTCGGAGATCGAAACGGCCCTCTACCGCGTCGTGCAGGAGGCGCTCACGAACGTCGCCAAGCACTCCGGCGCGCGCCGTGTTGCCGTCGTGCTCGGTCGGAGTGACGGGAGCGTGGTTGCGGTGATCGAGGACGACGGCACGGGCTTCGACCCGGAGAACGTAACTCAGACCCCGACCCCGGGCCGCTCGGGCAACGGCCGCAGCCGGTTAGGGCTGTTCGGGATGCGGGAGCGGGTGGGCCTCGTCGGCGGAACGCTGGAGATCGAGTCCAACCCCGGACAGGGCACGACGGTCATCGCCCGGATTCCGCTCTCCGCGCCGCCGGGCTGACATTACCCGCGCTCGGGGGGACGAGGGCGTGCGTCCTTCGCCCGCTCCCTTCGTGGACGCGCCCCGGGCACGCCGCATCAAGCCGAGTTAAGGGGCGCCGTTCGCACGGTATAGATCTCTGGTCAGCCCCCGCGCTCTTCCCGATTTCAGGTCGCTTTGACCGGAATCCGCCCTTTCCTTTTGATCGAGGGGGTAAGGTGCGACCCGTTCCGGCACAATGTGGTAGACGTCGCTCTCGGTCAGATGGCCGGATGAGGTCAACCGACGTAACCTCTCTCTGAGTCCACCAACCTCTGCCGCGAGCGTTCTGTCGGGTCGACGCGTGCCGGGAAAAATCCCGACACGGTTTTGATCCCTTCCCGACAGACACGATCGCTCGCGCACCCGACCCTGAACAGCACAGGCTCCATCCGTCCCTCGTCGCCCGCCTGCACGAACCTCTCATGGCACTCACGGATCGAACGCGGCACCCCCTCGCAGTGCTCGTCGTCGACGACTCGCAGGACACCGCCGACAGCTTGGCCGAGTTGCTCCGGCACTACGGCCACGCGGTCCGGGTCGCCCTCGACGGTGCGAGCGCGCTTCAGTGCGTTACGGAGGAGGTGCCCGACGTCATCTTTCTCGACATCATGATGCCAATCCTGGACGGGTGCCAGGTCGCCGAGCGCGTCCGGCGGCTCTGCGCCGGCGGGAGGCAGCCGCTGCTCATCGCGGTCACCGGCTGCGGGAGCGAGGCCGACCGGTTCCGCTCCACCGGTGCCGGGTTCGACCTCCACATGGTCAAGCCGGTCGACCCGGCGCTGCTCGTCGGGATGACCGAGCGGTTCCGGCGGCTGCTGGCGCCGTCGATCCCCGCAGGCGAACTCGAATCGCCGCCCGAAGACCCCCCGGACGCGGGGTCCGTTCCGCCCCCGGCGACCGGCAACCGATTCGCTCTGCGCCGGTGAAATCGCTCCCGAGCGCGTCGGGGAAAGTCCCGACGCGCTCCGGTCCGCAAGCTCGTAGCTCAACCCCACGACTCCACATTCCGTCGCCCGTCCCGCGGTGAAGGCCGAACCCATGAGCAAGATCCGCGTTCTGCTCGCGGACGATCACGCCCTGACGGGGCAATTCGGCCGTGACCTGCTCCGGCGTGAGGCTCCCCAGGCCCTGGAGGAGGGCCACGCGCTTCAGCTCGCGTTCCGGCACGACCGATTCCCGCTCGAAGCAATGCTTGACCGCATAGGCCACGGCGTCGGCCGCGGACACGCCGGCCCTGGCTTCCACCTCGCGACGATGCACCGCCGCCAGCGACTGCCGCTCAGGCTCGGTGAGCTGACGGTCCCATTCCTTGCGGAGCTGATCGGGGGTCAGGCCCTTGCCCTTGGCGTGCCTGGTCTTGGCACCCAGTTCGCCCTTGCGGTCGGCATCGGTGATCCCCAGACGCACGGCCTCCGTCTCGATCTCCTCGGTGCGCTTGCTGAACTTGTCGAGCACCGATTGCGACACTCCGGCAATCTCCCACTCCTTGCCGCCCCGCCGATCGATCGCGTAGCCCAGCCCCTCCAGCTTATGCGCGAGCCGCGCCTCGAAGGCCGCCTCCCAATAGGGCGCGTCGCGCTTGAGGTCGCCGAACTGGGCGGCCTTGATCCGTCGCTCGGCCGGGTCGAAGGTGAGGTTCATGCAGACGCTGTGAATATGGCGGTGCATGTCGGGCACCTGTCCCTTGACCGCCCTGGCCGTGCTGTGCTCGAAATCCGCCCAGAGCATGTTGCCGGTCCTGCGGTCCTCATCAGCACCGTCCTGGCGGACGCGCGTGGCCACGTCCTCTTCCATCTCGGCCTGGGTCTCGCGCTTCGCCTCCCTGAAGACACGCCGCAAATCCTCGTCGCCGGTCATCGCCTCGAGAACGCTGTAGCTCTTGGGCCCCGACCAGACGCAATCGATGCCGACACGCTGGTCGTCCTTCCGCCGGGGCTTGAGTTCCTTACCCGTCCGCGGGTGTAGGCCATC
>JAFKJJ010000412.1 GCA_017306025.1 Planctomycetota bacterium | reverse complement strand
GCAGCCGGCCGAGGTCGGCGTACGCGGCCGCCAGCGGGTGCGACCCGGACCCGTGCTTGGCCTTCGCGGCCATCGCCGCCTTCTTCACCACCATCTCGGCCTCGCCCCGCTTCCCCTGGGCGAACAACTGGAGCGCCTCCCTGAGCGCCGCCGACGGCTCTTCCGCGATCCACATGAGCGATCACCCGGTGCAAGAACGAGGGCTGACGCGGCGATTATCCCGCCTGTTCGCTCCGCGGGCAAGGGCGGAGGTCCGCGCCGCGAAATGAACCGCCCGCCCGCGGTCGGCGTAGCTCACAGTACCGTCCGCTGCCGCGAACTGTGGGGAGTCGTAGAATCGCAGGCGGACACGCGACCTGCTCCGCTCCGGCGACCCGATGACGCTCGGCGAACTGCAACAGCGAATCCGCGACCTGTTCGGCGCCAAGGACGGCCGCCGCGGCGTCGAGGGGACGTTCATGTGGTTCATGGAGGAGGTCGGCGAACTGTCCGCGGCGCTCCGCGACCCGTCGGCCGATCCCGGTAACCTGGCGCTGGAGTTCGCCGACGTGCTCGCGTGGCTCGCGACGCTCGCCAACATCGCCGGGGTCGACCTCGACGACGCGGTGCGGAAGAAGTACGGCGCGGGCTGTCCGAAGTGCGGGGCCACGCCCTGCACGTGCGGCGCGGCGAAACCGTGACCCCGACAGCCCCGGGGCGTTGCCCCGGCTTGAGGAAACGCGGGCCGAAAACCTGAACGTTATTTGCACCCGACGGGGTGCGATTCCACAGCCCGGGGCAACGCCCCGGGAAACTTATGCGAACGGCGGCCACCTTCCGAACCCTGCTCGCGGCCGCGCTCGCGCTGGTGCTCTCGGCCGCAACCGCCGGCGCCAGGGACGCGGTGAAGATCACCGGCGCCACGGTCGGGTTCCCGCACGCCGCCAGGGACCGCGACGAGGGGCTGGCCAAGTTCGGCGCGTGGGCGCCGGTGTTCGTCTCGCTCGAAGTGCTGCGCGAGGTTGCCGAACCGGCCGAGCTCTTCCTCGAAGCGCCCGACGCCGACGAGATCGGCACGTCGCTCGCCGTCCCGCTCGACCTCGCGGGCGTTTCGTCCGGCTCGAAGGTGCTCGCGGCGGACCGCGGGTGCGTCGGCTACGTCCGACCGGCCGGTGCGGCGGGCGAACTGGTCGTCACCGTCCGCACCGCGAAGGGAACCGCGCTTTCGGAGCCGTTTCGAGTCCGGCTGCGCCCGCGCGAGCCGCTCATCTACGCCGTCCTGGCGATCGGCGGCCAGCCGGCCAACTTCGAACTGCCCAAGCCCGCCTCCGGCGACACCGGCCCGCTCCGCGCCGGGCGCGTCGAACTCGCACACACCAACGACTTCGCCCAACTGCCGGACCAGTGGTTCGGCTACGACGGCGTCGACCTCGTGCTCCTGAACACCGGCGGTGCGAACCCGGCTCTTCTACAGCGGCTGTTCGCGTCCGACGAGCCCGGGGACGCGCGCCGGCGGAACGCACTGTTGGAGTGGGTGCGCCGCGGCGGGCGGTTGGCCGTTTCCGTCGGCGTGAACGCTCCGCTCGTCGGGAAGTTCCCGCACCTGAATCCGGTGCTGCCGTTCGCGATCAACCCCGTCGCCCCGGGGCGCACCGCCGACGCGGTCGAACTGTACTGGTCGGCCGGCACCGGGCAGGCGAACACGCTCGGCGGCGTGCTCGGTGGGGCGGGCGGACCCGCGTTCCCACTCGCGCACCTCGTCCCGCACAAGGACAAGGCCGCGCGCGTCGTCATTCCGCCGGCCGGTCGGGCCGTGGAAGGTACATTGCCGGTCGCGGCGCAGTCGGCGCTCGGGCTGGGCCGCGTCACGGTGATCGGCTTCGACCTCGATCGCGAGCCGTTCGCCTCGTTCCCCCGGCGCGCCGACTTCTGGGACTGGGTACTGCGCGAGTGCGGGACGAACCGCGCCTCGGCCGGGGGGGACGGCAAGCCGCGGCCGCCCGGCGCACTCACGGAGGAAGAGGACGAGGCCGCCGTCGCGATCCGGCAGCACAACGACTCGTTCGACGGCGTCGCGGTGGTGTCGTTCGGCTGGATCGCGATGCTGATCGTGCTCTACATCCTGCTTATCGGGCCGATCGAGTACTACTTCCTCAAGCGCGTGCTCGGCCGGCTCGAACTGACGTGGGTCACGTTCCCGATCATCGTGCTGACGGTGAGCGCCGCGGCGTACCTCTCGGCCGACGCCGTGAAGGGCCGCGAGCTGAAAGTGAACAAGCTCGACGTGGTGGACGTCGACCCGGCATCGGGCCGCGTCTACGGGACGACGTGGTTCACGGTGTTCAGCCCGAAGATCGACAAGTACACGATCGGCGTGACGCCGGGCGACGGTTGGGGTTACAGCGACGGCGGCGTGACCGTGAGCGCGATTGGCGCCCCGCGCGGCGGCCGGCCGGGGATCGTTCGCCGCAAGTACGCGATTCACGCGGACGACGAGCGCGTCGCGGACGCGCTCGAGGGCGTGCCGATTCAGGTGTGGTCTACCAAGGCGTTTACCGCGAGCTGGTCCGGCCTTTACAACACGGGCGGAGGGCATTTCCGGACCGCGGTCGAATCGGACCTCGTTCACCCACCCGGCGACCGGTCGAAGGTGATCGGCACGTTCACGCACACCTTGAACGTACCGACGCTGACGGACTGCGTGGCGTTCTACGCGGGCGAAGCGTACCCGCTGCCGGGCGATGTGATCGTTCGCGGCCAGCGCGTCCGACTGGTGCTCGATCAGAGCACGCAGGCGAGCCAGTGGCTCCAGAACAACAGCAAGTCCGAGGCGCTCCTGAGTCGCGTGCAGTCGTACGCGGAGCGGCCGGGCCAGAAGGCGGCGCAGAAGGCGCAGCCGCAGACGCTGACCGGCCCGCTGCCGCTCCTGGGGATGCTGTTCCACGAGGCGACGCTGAAGAACGAAGAGGGCGTGTACGCGCGGAACGCGTCGCTGCGGCGCCTGGATCAGTCGTGGCGGCTCTCCCCGGAGAACCGCGACGAGGTGATCGTGGTGGGCCGCGCCGCGCCGCCGAGCGGACCGGCGGAGGAGGTGCTGAGCGGCCCGTACGCGCCGGCGAAGCTGTGGCTGAAGGGCCTCCCAGGGGCCGGCGAACGGTGGAAGATCCCCGGCACCGCTCGACAGGAAACGTGGGTGCGGTTCTACCTGCCCGTCAGATAGTCATTAGTCACTGGTCATTAGTCCTTCGCGCTCGATCCGCCGTCCGGTACGGATCAGCTCGGGCGACTCGTGGCGCCGACCAATGACAAAGGACTAATGACCAAGGACCAATTCCGATGATCGAGTGCCGCGACCTGACCAAAAAATACGGCGAACTGTTCGCGGTGGACCGGCTGTCGCTCAAGCTCGAACCGGGCGACGTGTACGGGTTCATCGGCCCCAACGGCTCGGGCAAGACCACCACCATGCGGATGCTGGCGACGCTCTTGAACCCCAGTTGGGGCGAGGCGACCGTCTGCGGGCACTCGATCTACACCGGATCGAAGGAGATCCGCCGCGCGATCGGCTACATGCCGGACTTCTTCGGCGTCTACGACGACATGAAGGTGGCCGAGTACCTCGAATTCTTTGCCGCCGCGTACCGCATCCGGGGCGAGGCGCGCAAGAAGAAGGTCGACCAGGTACTCGACTACGTCGACCTGGGCTACAAGCGCGACGCGCTCGTCACGAGCCTCAGCCGCGGGATGACGCAGCGGCTCGGGCTGGCCCGCACGCTGCTCCACGACCCGCAGGTGCTGCTCCTCGACGAGCCGGCCAGCGGCCTCGACCCGCGCGCCCGGATCGAGATGCGCGAGCTCATCAAACGGCTGCGGCGCGAGAACAAGACCATCATGCTCTCGTCGCACATCCTCCCGGAACTGGCCGACATCTGCAACAAGCTCGGCATCATCGAGCGCGGCAAGCTCCTGTTCAACGGGTCGGTCGCGGAGGCCGAGGCGGAGGTGCGGAAGGTCCGCGGCGGGCGGGTGTTCCTCGTGTCGGTCGGCGAGCGGAACACGGAGGCCGCGAACCGGCTCGGAACCTACAAGGAGGTCGCGTCCGCCGCGTTCGAGCCGAAGGCCGGCGTCGTCCGCGTCGCCCTGAGGGCGGGCCACGACGACGGCCGCTTCATCCCCGAGCGGCTCATCGCGGAGAAGTTCAAGCTCCAGAGCTTCCGCGAGGAGGACATCAACATCGAGGACGTGTTCCTCACCATCACGAAGGGGATCACCAACTAGCGCGTTTTCGGAAATGACGTCGCGTGCGGGTAGTGAGCCGCGACCGGAAGGCTCATGATCCCCCACAATTGTGGAGTTCCCATCCGTCGATCATAGCTTGGAGTCGGGTCCAACCCCGGAGCAGCGTGAGCCAACCGGGGGAGCCCAGATGTTTCGCGTTCTGGTGACCGCCCAGAC
>JAFKJJ010000411.1 GCA_017306025.1 Planctomycetota bacterium | reverse complement strand
AGAAGGTCGAAGCGAAGCCCGACGCGAAAAGGGCCGAGAAGGTCGAGGTGCCGTACCGGCTCACCGGCACCAATCACCTCATGGTCCGCGTGAAGATCAACGGCAAGGGGCCGTTCAACCTCATCGTGGACACCGGCGCGCCGGCCGTGTTCGTCACGAAGGCCGTCGCCAAGAGGGCCGACGCCAAGATCGACGAGAAGCACTGGGCCAACTTCGACTCGTTCGAACTCGAAGGGGGCCTGAAGGTCGAGAAGGCCCGCGGGCGGGTCGAGGACCTCGTCCAGGTCGACGGCATGAACAGCATGGGGCTCGCGGGCGTCGAGCTGCACGGCGTCATCGGGTACAACGTGCTGGCGCGGTACCGCATCGAGTACGACCTGACCAGCGACCGGCTCGCCTTCGAGCCGCTCGACTACGAACCGGCGCCGCTCGTCCCGCTCGACGTCAAGGGCGGCGGCGACATCCAGTCGATGGGGCCGCTCGTGAAGATGATGGCCGCGTTCCTCGGCCTGAAACCGAACTTCGACCTGGTCCCCCGCGGGTTCACCGGGATCGAGTTCGAGGAGAGCGACGGCAAGGTGACGGTGAAGAGCGTGCTCGCGGGCAGCCCCGCGGAGCGGGCCGGGCTGAAGGCCGGCGACCACATCACGGGCGTGAAGACCGCGTCCGTCGACTCGGGGAAGGACCTGGCCCGCGCGCTGGCGAAGGCCGGGGTCGGCACGAAGTGGAAGTTCGCCGTGACGCGCGGCGGCAAGGAGATCGAACTCGACGTCGAACTCGGGAAGGGGCTGTGACCGTGAACACCGCACTCAAACTGCCGCTCGCGGCCGCCCTCTTCCTCGCGCCCGCGACGCTCGCCGCGCCGCCGGACGAGGCCCCGCCGCCGAAGGAGAAGCCGGCGCTCAAGGCCGACGCCAAGCCGATCGTCATCCCGTTCGAGCTGCTGAAGTCGCGGCACATGGCGATCAACGTGAAGATCAACGGCAAGGGGCCGTACCGGGTCATCTTCGACACCGGCGCGCCGACGAACCTGGTCAACAACCGCATCGCGAAGGAAACCGGCCTGCTCGACGCGAAGGAAAAGGGCGGGTTCCTGTTCGGCCCGGCCCCCGCGCCCAAGACGATCAAGACGTTCGAGGTGGGCGGGCTGACCCTCGAAGGGATGCCCACGATGGTGATGGACCACCCGACCGTGGCCGCGATCGCGCAGGCGGTCGGCCCGGTGGAGGGGCTGATCGGGTTCCCGTTCTTCGCGCGCTACAAGATGACGATCGACTACCAGAAGAAGGAGATGACGCTGGTCCCCAGCGGCTACGTGCCGGGCGACACGATGCAGGCGCTCATGGACAAGCTGATGAACGCGAGCGGCAAGAAGCCGGAGCCGGCCGTGGTGGCGCCGGCGGCCGTGTGGGGCTTCGCCGTCGGGAAGTCGAAGGAGGACGAGGCCGCCGGCGTGGTGGTGACGGAGGTGCTGGAGGGGAGCGCGGCCGCGGCCGGCGGACTGCGGATCGGCGACCGCCTCCTGACGCTCGACGGCCGCTGGACGGACAGCGTGGCCGACACGTTCGTGGCCGCGAGCCTGGCGAAGCCGGGCAAGGCGGTGCCGCTGGTCGTGACGCGCGCGGGCAAGGAGGTGAAGCTCACCGTCACGCCCGCAAAGGTGCTGTTATTTAAGTAGCAGGCACACTCCGTGTGCCGTCGTCGCGTCACAAGAATAGCGACGGCACACGGAGTGTGTGCCTACTACTTCGTTGGAGGTTCCGCCCATGATCGGCTGGATCGCGCGGTGGCTCGGTGTCGGCGGTCCGACCACGGCGCGCGGGCTGCGCGAACAGGCCCACGACCCCGACCCCGAACAGCGCCGACTCGCCGCCGAGCGGCTCGGCGCGATCTCCGACCCGTGGGTGCGCGACGAACTGCTCCTGCTGCTCAAGGACATGATGTCGGAGGTCCGTGCGGCGGCCCGCGACGCGCTGCGGAAGCAAGGACCGGCCGCGACCGGCGTTCTGATCAAGGCGCTCGAAGACGGCGACCCGCGGATCGCCGTGCCCGCGGCCGAACTGCTCGGCGAACTCAAGGACCCGACGGCCGTGCGGCCGCTGTTGCTCGTGATGAAGTTCGGGGCGCTGGAGATCCGCGCCGCGGCGATCCGCGCGCTGATCCGCTACGGCCAGGCGGCCGTGCCGGCGCTCGAAGCCGCCACGAAAGGCCCCGACCCGTGGACACGGATGCGCGGCGAGGAGATCCTGGCCGTGATCCGCGCCGCGGCCCCCGCCCCGCCCTCCCCTCGTGCCGCACCCGAACCTCCGACGACGTGAGTCTTGCGTGGGGCAGGCTGCCGGGCCTACCGTCGGTTGGTCCCGCGTGCCGCGCCTCACTTGCATTCGCAATCTCGGCTGCACGCGGGCTTTGGCAGGCCCGGCGGCCTGCCCCACGAAGAAGGCCGCTCACCGTTTCAGCGAGTACAGCACCACCGCGCTCGCGATCCGCAGCGCGCTCTCCTTGTCGTGGCCCAGGCAGTCCGCGGCCTTGTGGCCCTCGATCGCACAGCCGATGTCGTACTTGCTGTAAACCACCACCCACCGGCCGTCCACCTTGATCCCCTCCAGGTGGGCCGCGTAGGTCTGCATCTCCGCCTCGGGGCCGCTGCCGTCCGCCCGCTCGCGCCGGCACTTCACGCTCTTCAGGTTGATCCCCGCCTCCCGCGCGATCTTGTACAGCGGCTCCTCCTTGCCGTTCACGAACTCCGGGATCATCACCAGCTTCTGGCCCCACATCTGTTCCATCTGCTCGCGGAACGTCCGGTCGAACTCCTTCCACTGCTTGAACTCGTTACACGCCGCGTCCACCAGCAGGAGCCCGCCGGTCTGAAGGTTCGCCTTCACGTTGTCCGCCTCGTCCGGCGAGAACGTCACCGGCTTGCGGCCGTGCAGGTACATGAACTTGTACTTCGACAGCGCCAGTTCGCCCGGCGCGAGCACCTCGGTCGTCAGGGCGACGTCGAGCTTCGCGTGCTGGCCGAGGTAGGCCATCAGGTTCCGCAGCGCGTCGGCCGCGGGCGGCGACTGGGCGCTGGCGTCGCTGACGTACTTCAGTTGCAGCGCGCGGAACTTGCTCCGCGCGATCCCCGCGTCCGGGACGTTCACCAGCGGGTTCTTGAACAGCTTCGGCTTGGGCAGCTCCATCCCGGTCGCGTAGGCGATGACGTTCCGCGACAGGCAGAACGCCTTCTCGCCGCGGTTCCGCGGGGCGCGGGCGTTCTCCCGCGGCGGCATGAACCGCGCCTCCTCCCAGTACCCCGCGAGCGGGCTGGGGCTGAACACCGCCACCGTGCGGCACCCGCGGTCGAGGTACATCAGGTCCGGGAAGTCCGCGGGCGAGACGCCGGGGAACATGCTCCAGATCGTGTGCTCCGGGGGCATCCGGCGCAGCGTGCTGCCGGGGAGGATGCGGCCGAGCAGTTGCTCGAAGGACGCCGCGAACGCCTTGTCGCCGCAGCACGCCTCGGCGACCAGGAAGCCGCCCTCCTCGACGTACCGCTTCAGCACCTTCTCCTCGGCGCCGAGCTGTTCGCCGGCGCGGCCGACGAACGGCATCGCCCCGTGCCCGTTGAGGTAGACGACCGGCGACGACAGCAGCGTCGAGACCTCCGAATCGATCTTGAGGTTGTCCCGGTTCAGCTCCTGGAGCCGCGGGTCGTACACCTGCCACGACAGCGGGGCGTTGTCGAAGATCTCGCGGGCCGCGAACTCGACCATGTGCCGCGCGTCGTTGTGCTTGCGGTTCCAGTCCGGCCGGGTCGTCGGGCGGCCGCCCGGGTCCAGTTCCAGCAGGACGGTGTTGTCGCCGGCCTGCCCCGGGCGGTAGTTGCCCCACGCGAGCTTCGTAACCAGCACCGGCGTGCGGCCCTTCGACAAAAACAGGAGCGCGAAGGAGGTGGTGATGACCGGCTGGCCCGCGTCGATGGTGCCCTTGTCGCCGCGGGAGACGAACGAGCCGTCGGGGTCCTGCATGCCGACGAGGTTGACGCACCCGTCGCGGTACCAGTCGATCTTGCCGATGAACCGCTGGCCGGAGAGGCGCCCGAGCCGTTCGAGGCCGTAGTAGTTGTAGAAGTACGACTTCCCTTCCATGAAGTTGAAGTTGGCGCCGACCCAGAGCATGCCCTTGGCCAGCGCGGAGTCCTCGGCGTACTGGCCGCACCGGGCCGCGACGCCGGTCGCGTCGTCGAGCTGCTGCTCGCTCCGGTCGAGGCCCATGTTGGCGATGTACAGGCCGCAGGCGCCGCCCACGGTCATCGTGAAGCTGGCGCCGATGTCGCCGGCGTTGTGGTAGGTCCAGTAGCCGCCCCGCGCGTTGCGCGGGTCCGGGCGCTGGGTGCGGGTGTAGTAGTCGATGATGTCGCGCCACAGTTGCTCCTCGACCCGCACGCCGGCGGTCTTGGCCGCGTACAGC
>JAFKJJ010000410.1 GCA_017306025.1 Planctomycetota bacterium | reverse complement strand
CCCGCAAAGCCGGGCTTCACGGCCGCTCCGCGGATCTCGCGGCCTGTCGCCCGCAAAGCCGGGCTTCACGGCCGCTCCGTCGGACAGGTTACGCCACCGAGAGCAATCGGACAGTGCTCTCCGCCGATCTCGGCCGGTTGGTGTTTGGTGTCTCGTGTTTTGTGTCTCGCGCGGAGGGGCGTTGTGGAAAAGTTGTGGGCGCCGTGGCGGCTGTCGTACATCACCACGCCCAAGGACAAGCCGACGACCGCCGGCGACGACTGCTTCATCTGTCGCGCCGCCGCGGGCGCCGGTGCGGAAGCGGACCGGGAGAATCTCGTGGTCCATCGCACGGAACTGTCGGTCGTGCTGCTGAACCTCTACCCGTACAACAACGGGCACCTGCTCGTCACGCCGCGGGCGCACAAGGCCCGCCTCGACGAACTCACGGCCGACGAGACGCTCGACCTCCAGCTCACGATCCGGAAAATGACCGGCGTTCTGGAAAAGCGGATGCGGCCCGACGGGTTCAACGTGGGCCTGAACCTCGGCCGCGCCGCGGGGGCGGGGGTGCCGGGGCACCTGCACTGGCACGTCGTCCCCCGGTGGTTCGGCGACAGCAACTTCATGACCACCGTCGGCGACGTGCGGGTGCTCTCGCAGGCGCTGGCGGCGCTGTACGAGCTGTTGGTGGAAGAGTTACGGGCGGACACGCAACGGTGACCCACAGATTCCACAGATGGACGCGGACGGGCAGCCGGTCAGAATGAACGCACCGCTCCCCGTTCTTTATCTGTAATCTGTGTCCGTCTGTGGAATCTGCGGCCCTGCTCAAAATGTCTTCACCGATCACCACCGACGACTGGCTCGACTTCGAGGACGGCTGGCTCGCGCCCTACGCGATGCCGTCGCGGGCCAGCCGCGGGCGCCGGCACCCCGAGCCCGACCACCCGTTCCGCTCGCTCTACCAGCGCGACCGCGAGCGCGTCGTCCACTGCACCGCGTTCCGTCGCATGACCGGCAAGACGCAGGTGCTCGTCGCCAGCGTCAACGACCACCACCGCACGCGGCTCACGCACACCCTCGAAGTGACCCAACTGGCGCGCACCGTGGCGCGCCGGCTGCGGCTCAACGAGGATCTCGCCGAGGCGATCGCCCTCGCCCACGACATCGGGCACCCGCCGTTCGGGCACGCGGGCGAGGACGCGCTCGACGAGTGCCTGCGGCCGTTCGGCGGGTTCGACCACAACCTGTTCGGGTTGCGCCGCGTGGACGAATTGGAGGAACGCTACCCCCAGTTCCCGGGTTTAAATCTGTCGTTCGAAGTGCGCGAGGCGTTCGTCCAACACTGCGGGCGCACGGACGCCCCGGAATGCGCCGAGTTCCGCGGCTGCGGCGGCCCGCTGCTCGAAGCACAGATCGCGGACGTGGTCGATTCGATCGCCTACGACACGCACGACACCGACGACGCGCTCGGGCTGGGGCTCATCACGCTCGCCGAGCTGAGCCGCGTGGAGTTCTGGGCCGGCGCGACCGAGCGCGTCCGCGCGCACACGCCGGGCCTTTCGGACGGCCCCCTGCGGGTCGCGGTGGTGCGCGAGTTGCTCGCGTGGCAGGTCGGCGACCTGCTCGAAGAGACCGCGAACCGGCTCGCGGCCGCGAACGTCCGATCGGTAGGGGACGTGCGCGCCGCGAGCGGCCCGCTTGTCGGATTTACCCCGGAAGTTCGCAAACTGAAGGCCGGTCTGGAGCGGTTCCTGCACGAGCGGGTGTACAAGCACCACCGCGTGCTGCGGATGACGGCCAACGGTAAGCGCATTCTGGAAGCGCTCTTCACGGAGTACGTCCGGTCGCCCGAACTGCTGCCGGAGAAGCACCTGCGGCGCTGGACCGGGGCCGACGCGAGGGTCGGCCCGCCCCCGCCGGGGTGGGTGACCGCGGCCCGCACGCGGCTCGACTGTCTGGAGCGCGTGGTGGGCGACTACCTCGCCGGCATGACCGATCGGTTCGCCCAGTTGGAGTACCGGCGGCTATTTTTGCCGTCCATCGAACTGTAGAATCAAAAAATCCAGAGATCGGAGGACCGCGGCAGGGAAAGAAGGCCGAAGAAGTCGGGCGCGGGCGAGCGTGGTTGGTACCGGAGCCACACCCAATTCCCGCCTTTTCTCCGTGCCTTCTGTCCTCTGGCCTCTGTCCTCTGGTCTCTGTCCTCTGACACCCGGTTCTTCACCATGCTCCTCTGGCTCCTCCGCGTCGCGTACGTCGTGCTGCTCGTCGGGATGGCGGTCATCTCGATCGGTTTCTTCGTCGAGTCCGAAGACGTCGCGAGCACGATCCTGGTCCCGATCGCCATTGTCGCGATCGGCTCGCTCGTGCTGCTCACCGACATCCGCGAGAAGCAAAAGCAGATCACCACCATCTCGGCCGTGTACTTCGGCCTGCTGCTCGGCCTGCTGCTCGGCTACCTGTTCTCGATGGCGGTCGTGCCGATCCTGGAGTCCACGTTCCCCGGCCACCCGCGGATGGTGCTCCTGGGCCGCGTGCTGCTCACCGTGGTCTGCTGCTATGTGACGATTTCAACGTTTCTGCAGACCAAGGACGAGTTTCGGTTCATTATCCCTTATGTCGAGTTTTCCAAGCAGGTGAAGGGCGGCCGGCCGCTGGTGCTGGATACCAGCGTCATCATCGACGGCCGCATCGCCGACGTGTGCGATACTCGACTGATCGACACCACGCTCATCATCCCGCGGTTCGTGCTGCAGGAGCTCCAGGCGGTCGCGGACAGTTCGGACAAGATGAAGCGGAACCGCGGGCGGCGCGGCCTGGACGTGTTGAAGCGGTTGCAGAGCAACCCGAAGCTCGACCTCCAGATACACGACGGCAACGTGCCCGAACTCCACACCGGCGAGCGCATCCGGGTGGACGAGCGGCTGGTCATTCTCGCCAAGGCGCTCAACGCCCGCGTCGTGACCAACGACTTCAACCTGAACAAGATCGCCCAACTGCAGGGCGTAGACGTCATCAACCTGAACGAGCTGGCCAACGCGCTCAAGACGGTGGCGCTGCCCGGCGAGTACATGCCGGTGCGGGTCGTCAAGGCCGGCGACCAGATCGGCCAGGGCGTCGGGTACCTGGACGACGGCACGATGGTGGTGATCGAGCAGGGGCGCCCGCTGATCGGACAGGAGGTCCAGATCGTGGTAACGAGCGTGCTCCAGACGCCGGCCGGCCGGATGATCTTCGGCCGCCCGGACCAGCGGGCGAGCGGGTCGCACACGCCGTTCCCGGGCGGCGGGAGCAGCACCCCGTCGGCGAGCGGTCCGGGCGACTCGAAGATGGGCGGCCCGGCGGTCGGGGGGCCGGGCGAGACGAAGGGCGGCTCGGGGCCGGAACCGACGAAGGGGGGCGACGGGAAGAAGTAGCCCCCCGGAACAGAGATCAGAGCCACAGCGGACAGAGCCACAGAGAAAAGCACAATCTGCTCCTCTGTGGCTCTGTCCGCTGTGGTTCTTCATCGGGGGGTGGGCAATGCGGGTGATCCTGCTGGGGTTGGGCCTGTGTGGCGCCGGGGCGGTCGGGTGGGCGGTCGCCGATTCGACGCCGAGCAAGCCCCTGACCGAACCGACCAAGGCCGGTGCGGGCGGCGAAGGGCTCCCCCCGCCGGCCGCGACCGACGTCCAGCTCGTCGAGCGGGCGTTGGCGGCGCGCAAGGAGTACGAGAGCTCCCTCAAGGCCCTTTACGAGCACTACGCGCGGGTCGGCGACAAGCAGCGGCTCCAGTGGGTGGAGCGCGAGCTGATGGCCTACCACATGATGTGGAAGCCGTCGTACAACCTGGACGTGAAGGACGTCCCGCCGCCGACGCTGGAGGCGCGCGTCAACGTGAAGGAGGCCAACGACCTGTACCGCTCCGCGATGGGGTACAAGGGCAAGGGGTTCGGCGACGACTACGTGCTGAACATGCGCCGGGCCGAGCTCCTGCTCCGCGAGATCCTGGAGAAGTACCCGAACTCGGACAAGATCGGCGACGTGGCGTACCAGCTCGGCGACATCTACGAGGGCCGCGCGTACAAGCAGTACGACCGCGCCGCGAAGTACTTCGAGCGGTCGGTGCAGTGGGTGAAGGGCTCACACACCGACGCCCGGCTCCGCGCCGCGACCCTCTACGACAAGCAGCTCAACGAGCGGTCGAAGGCGATCGAGTTGTACCGCGCCGTGCTCGACCACGACACCGACCCGGAGCACATCAAACAGGCCGAGAAGCGGCTCGCGGAGCTGAACGGGCGGAAATAGCTCCGGGAGGTCACGCCGCGGTTTGCGCGGTGAGCGGTTGTACTTGTTTAGCGCCCCGGCAGCAGCACGGGTCGAGGCAGTATCCGGTTGCCGAACCAGCGCAACGTTCGGCTGACGTGATCCACCACCGATAGTGCCTGCCGGGGACACGTCTCGAACACGGACATCAACGCGCCCTGTGCCCGA
>JAFKJJ010000409.1 GCA_017306025.1 Planctomycetota bacterium | reverse complement strand
GTCCCCTTCGCGGTCGGACAGAACCCCTGTAACCGCCCGACCCGGCCGCCGCGGGCGCCCTCGACCGCCTCGCGGATCGTCTCGCGGTTCGCCGCCGGCCACAGGTCGGCCCACCGCGCCCCGCGGAGCGGCTCGACGTCGTCGACCTCCATCAACTCGCACCCCGCCTCGTTCGCCTCCAGGATGCGGCCGTCGAGGTCGAGGACCAGCAGGCAGTCGGGGCTGTTCTCGAACACGCTGCGCCGGAACGCCTCGCTCTCGCGCAGCCGCTCGTCGGCCTCGCGCCGCTCGGTCACGTCCAGGCACAGCCCGACGAACCCGGCGAACTCCCCCGACGGCGTGACCCGCGGCGTCCCGCGGGCCAGCACCCAGCGCTCCGCCCCGTCGGCCCGACGGAGCCGGTACTCCAACTCGAACCCCTTCCGACCGGCGATCGCGGTGGCGTAGGCCCCCAGGTACAACTCGCGGTCGGCCGGGTGGATGCTGTCGGCCCACGCGTACCCGAACTGCTCTTCCGCGGGCCGCCCGGTGAACTCAACCCACATCTTGTTGAAGTACGTCCGCCGCCCGTCGGTCTCGGACAGCCAGATCAGGGCCGGGGCGCCGTCGGCCATGCTGCGGAACCGGGCCTCGCTCTCGCGCAGCTCCTCCTCGGCCTTCAGCTTGGCGGTCACGTCCTCGGCCACGACGCCCGCGCCGACGGTCCCGCCGCCCGGGTCGCGGACCGGGAACGCGGTCACCTGCCAGACCCGCGTGGCCCCGGGGGTCCGGACGTCCGGCCGGCGGAACCGGGTCTTGAACGGCGCCGCGTCGGGGCCGGCGGTGCGGCGGTACGCCTCGGCCACCTCGGGCGGGAAGTCCGGCAGCACCTCGGTCAGTCGCCGGCCGGTGTGCGCCTCGACCGACTTGCCGTTGGCCGCGGCCAGGTACGCGTTGACCCGCACGTACCGCAGGTCCGGGTCGAAGAACGCGATGCCCAGGGGGGCGTTGTCCAGGAACGCGTTCAGCCGGGCCAGCGCCCCGGCCGTCTCGCGCTGCGCGGCGACGAGGTCCGTTTCCCGCTGCCGCAGGGCCGCCTCCACGACCCGCCGCCGGACGATTTCCGATTCCAGCTCTTCGCCCCGCGCCACGACCGCGGACAGCGCCACGCGGGCGCGGCGCTGGGCCGCCCGCTGCGCCTCCCCCAGCGCGGCGCACGCCACGCCGCAGAAGAAGAACAGCGCCAGCGCCAACTGGTTGCCGAAGCCCGCCACGACGGACGAGTACCGCGGCGGGATGAAGAAGAACGCGTAGCCCGTGGTGCCGACGCACAGGCACAGCACCCCCGGCCCGAACCCGTGCTGCCAGCTCACGTACACCACCGCCAACAGCGCGACGACGAACCCCTGGTCTTCCGCGAGCACCGGGTCGAGCGCGGTCCGGACCAGGACCGCCAGAACCCCCGCCAGGATCGCGACGATGTGGGCCCGCGCGCGCCCGGGGCCGGAGCGCCCGTGATCGAACCGCCCGGCCGCGGGCAGCGCCTGGTGCTGCCTCGTCACCTCCCCGGGCCGGGCCGCGGCCGTGACGGCGTTCATCACCCGCGGTACGATCGGGACCAGCGCCACCACCGTGGCCCACGACACCGCCGCGGTCAGGAACTTCATCAGCCCGGCGAACCGGTAGATCGGGTATTCGAACATGAGGGCGTCGACCAGGTGCGTGGTGCCGCACGCGAGGATGAACAGCGCGAACAGCACGAACAGCCGCGGGTAGGGCAGGTCGCGCCGCTTCGTGAAGTAGAGCAGCACGAGGGGGATCGACAGGTAGGCCAGCCAGATGAACAGGTCGCTGGTGACGTGGAGCCAGATCAGTTGCGGCGTCCAGGCGGTGCCGCAGTCCTTCCGGGGGGGGAAGCCGGCGGTATCGAATAGCCCGGTCAAAACCTCGAACATGGGTCACCTGGAGAGAACTCGCCCGCAGACCGGTTCCGCACCCACCCTCCCGGGCGATA
Source organism: Planctomycetota bacterium (assembly GCA_017306025.1). Taxonomy (GTDB): domain Bacteria; phylum Planctomycetota; class Planctomycetia; order Gemmatales; family Gemmataceae; genus Gemmata. The sequence continues at coordinate 2,466 of JAFKJJ010000409.1, read as the reverse complement.
CAATGGGGATACTTGTGTCCCCGACCGGAAGACAGCGCATGGTTAACGATTCTACGACAGCACCTTCCGTGCCGCCCGCCGCGGTCAGTCAGCGGGTTCTCATCGTCGAGGACCAGGAGGACAACCGCCTGTCGCTCCAGGAGCTCCTTCAGATGAGCCTGGGGCTGGAAGTTGAAACCGCGGAGGACGGCGCCGCGGGGCTGGCGCTCCTGCGGCAGAAGCCGTTCAGCCTGGTCATCACCGACCTGCGGATGCCGAAGGTCGGTGGGATGAAGCTGATCGAGGCGGTCCAGGCCGAGAAGATCCCGGTGACGGTGATCGTGACCACCGGGCACGGCAGCATCAAGGACGCGGTCGAGGCGATGCGGATGGGCGCCTACGACTTCCTCACCAAGCCGCCGGACCCGCAGCACCTCTGTCTGCTCGTCCAGCGGGCGCTGCGCGAGCGCGCCCTCCAGGACGAGGTGACGGCGCTGCGCCAGCAGTTGGGCGAACGACACACGTTCCAGAACGTGCTCAGCCGCAGCCCGAAGATGCACGACGTGTTCGAGCTGATCGGCCAGATCGCGGACACCACCTCGACGGTGCTGATCCGGGGCGAGACCGGCACCGGCAAGGAGCAGGTGGCGCGGGCGATCCACCAGGCCAGTGCGATGCACCGGCCCGGCCCGTTCGTGGCGGTCAACTGCGGCGCGCTCAACGAGAACCTGCTCGAAAGCGAGCTGTTCGGCCACGAGAAGGGCTCGTACACCGGGGCCGACCGCAAGCGCATCGGCCGGTTCGAGCTGGCCCACCAGGGGACGCTGTTCCTCGACGAGATCGGCGACGTGCCGATGTCGATGCAGATCAAGTTGCTCCGGGTGCTCCAGGAGCGGCGGTTCGAGCGGGTCGGCGGCACGGAACCGATCGAAGTGGACGTGCGGATCGTGGCCGCGACGCACCAGGACATGGAGAAGCTGGTGAAGGAGAAGAAGTTCCGCGAGGACCTGTTCTTCCGGCTGAACGTGATCCCGATCTTCCTGCCCCCCCTGCGCGAGCGCCCGGAGGACATCCCGGTTCTGGTGAGCCACTTCTGTCAGAAGTTCGTGCGCCTCGGCCAGAAGCCGCCGACGCTCAGCCCCGAGGCCCTGGGCGTGCTGACGAAGGCCCCGTGGCCCGGGAACGTGCGCCAGCTCGAAAACGCGATCGAGCGGGCGTGCGTCACGGCCCGCGACGGCGTGATCCGCACGAAGGACCTGCCGCCGGACATCGGCCGGCGGCCCGACGGCCAGAAGAACCCGTTCCACGTCGACCTGTCGCGGAAGCTGCCGGAGCAGTTGGCGGAAATCACCGCGGTGTTCGAGAAGCGGTACATCCTCCGCGCGCTGCGGAAGACCCGCGGACACGTCGGCAAGTGCGCGCAGATCACCGGACTGTCGCGGCGGAGCATCACCGACAAGATCTCGCAATACGAGATCGACAAGAACGAGTTCAAGTCGGGTGAAGAGGGGTGACCAGAAAGAAGAATGAGCCGCGGATGACGCAGATAAACACGGATCAGACGGGAAGAGAGCGGAAATCAATCTCTTCCCGTCTGATCCGTGTTTATCTGCGTCATCCGCGGCTCAAACTCTCTTTCCCCCCCCGACCTTTCTCGTTGCTCGTGACCCACAAATCGGTTACGTAAAACGGTACGCACTCCCGCCCCCGCCGCGGAGCCACCGATGATCCGTCTGGACGCCGACCGCCCCGCCACGTTCTGCGACGGCCTGTCGCGGCGTGACTTCCTCCACGCCGGCACGATCGCGCCGCTGGGTCTCACGCTCGCCGAACTGAACCGCGCGCGGGCCGCGGGCGACAAGGACACCGACGTGAACTGCATCATGCTGTTCCTCGTCGGCGGTCCGAGCCAACTGGACACCTGGGACCCGAAGCCGAAGGCCCCGGCGGAGGTCCGCGGGCCGTTCGAGCCGATCAAGACCACCGTCCCGGGAATGGAGATCAGCGAGATCTTCCCGAAGATGGCCAAGCACGCGGAAAAGTTCTCGCTCGTGCGCAGCGTGTATCACACCGCCACCGCCGTCCACGACACCGGCCACCAGATGATGCAGACCGGCCGGCTGTTCACCGGCGGGGTGGAGCACCCGCACGTCGGCTGCGCGCTGGGCTACCTGAAGGGCGGTCGCGGCGAGCTTCCCGCACACGTTCTTCTGCCGAAGCCGATCGGTCGGACGGGCGGAAACCTTCCTCACGGCCACACCGCGGGCTATCTCGGCAAGCCGCACGACCCGTTCATCCTGAACGCCGACCCGAACGCGCCGGGCTTCAAGGTGCCGGACCTGCTGCCGCCGGATTACCTCTCGGCGATCCGCGCCGAGCGCCGGCAGAAGCTCCGCGACGCGGTGGACGGCGCGACGGAGGCGTTCGAGCTAAGCGGCGCGGCCAAACAACTGGACGACAACTTCAAGCTCGCCTACAAGCTGATGT
>JAFKJJ010000408.1 GCA_017306025.1 Planctomycetota bacterium | reverse complement strand
CCGTGGTCCGGGCAATCGGGATTCAAACAACAGAAGTGGCTCAGGTCGCCCATGACCCATCACGACAGGGAGGTAGAAAAAGCACCACCGGGCGGCGCAAGCTCATACCACGTACCCGCCAGGGTGTGCAAGCCGGATCGGACACCACCAAGCCTTCGATGCGCGGTAATCTGAAAGGCCCGGTAAGGACCTCCTATGCGACGCGCCTTCACGCTCATTGAGTTGTTGGTGGTGATCGCGATCATCGCGATCCTCATCGCCCTTCTGCTCCCGGCGGTGCAAAAGGTGCGCGAGGCGGCCGCACGCATGAAGTGCCAGAACAACCTCAAGCAACTGGGCATCGCCCTCCACCACCACCACGACACCAACGGCGGGTTCCCGGCCGGGTTCACCGTCACCGGCACCGACAACCTGGAGATGGGCGGGTTCGGCGGGTTCGTCCCGCTCCTGCCTTTTATCGAACAGGAGAACTGGACCCGCCGCTGGGACCCGACCCGCAACTGGTACGAGGCGCCCAACGCCGACATCGTGTCCGTCGAGGTGAAAGTGTTCTACTGCCCGAGCAACCGCTCCGGCGGCGCGGTCGATATGTCGTTTCTGGTTCCCGTGGCCGGCCGGCCGCTGCCCAACCCGGCCGCCTGCGACTACCTGCTGTGTAAAGGCGCCAACGCAGCCCTCTGCGAGAGGTGCCAGGTGCCGCCCGGCGGCCGCGGCGCCTTCGACGTCAACAGCCGCACCCGCCTGACCGACATCACCGACGGAACGTCGAACACGTTCGCCGTCGGCGAGGGGGCGGGCAACAACCCGCGGTTCGGCATCCGCCACTGGTACCCGGACACGACCCCAGCGCAGGACCTGTTCCCGGGCCAGTCGCCGCTGATCGACCAGAGCTGGTCGTCGGGGCCGACGGCCACGCGGGCGCTGCACTCGATCGGCTTGTTGGACGGCGGGTGCATGGGGGTGACGGCCCAGCGCGGGGGCTTCACCCCACCCTTCGACGAGCCGATGAACGGCCCGCTCGTCCTGCCGGCGCTGGACTTCAACAACGGCTGCACCAACGCGAGCACGGCGCCCGGCCAGTACGACATGAGCGGTGGGTTCCGCAGCGTCCACCGCGGCGGGTGCAACTTCCTGTTCTGCGACGGCGGCGTCCGGTTCGTCCGCGAGGACCTGTCGCCAGACACCTACCGCGGCCTGTCCACCACCGCCGGGGGCGAGGTTCTGGGCGACTTCTGAGACGGGAACTCCGGTCGGGCCGGCCGTGGGGCGCGAACCTGCGGCTCGATGCAGTGTGTCCCGTTGACCAACTGTTGCCCGTTCCCCATCGGAGCCCGCCGATGCAACCCCCGCACCTGTCCGGGTCGACGACTTCCGCCCCGGCCGGCGCCAACCCCGGTTACGCCCTCGGCCAACTCGCCCGCGCGCTGACCGCGAGCGAATCCCATCCGGACGCCGGCGTGCGGGACCGCGCGGCCCGCAAGGTCGAGACGTGGACGCGGGTGTTCCAGGGGATGCTCGCCGGCTCCCTCCGCGTCGGGTCCCGGGTGCCGGTGGCCGGCGCGCCGGCGTGGGCGACGCTCGAAGTTGCCACCGGCGGCTTCGCCACCGGCGCGCTGCTCGCTGGTGGTCCGCTCCGGCCGCACGAAGTCGAACTCCTCGCCCGACTCCCGGCGGTTCCCCTCGGCGCCGAGCGCGCGGCCCTCAACGCTTACTTCTTGAGCGAGGACGGACTGGCCGAACTCCGGCGGATGCTCGCCGGCGGCCGTTATCGTGTGACCGTGCCGGAAGAGGGCGCGCTGCTCGCGGTGGCGTGGCTCGTCGGCCACGGGCGCGCCGACGAGGCCCGCGCGCTCCTCGAAGAGATCGGCCCGCACTTCCCGCAACTCCGCTTCTACCCCGTTCCGGACGACCGGCCACTGGCCGCCGGCACGCTCGCGCACCTCCAGGACGTCGGCACCACGGCCGCGCAGTTGCGAGCGGTTAGGCCGAACGCGCGCGTCGAACGGCAGAAGGAGGCCGTGGGCGTCTGGCAGCCGCTCTACGACCGCGTCGTCGCCCTGTTCGCCGAGACCGTGGACGGCCCGCTTCCCACCCTCCACCCCGAGGCCGAGGGCGGGTACCGCGTCGCGGGCGGCTGGCCGTGCCAGCAGTACCCGGACGGCTGGGCGGACCGCGCCCGCGCGCTCCTCGACGACTACCGACGGCTGCGGGCCGAGCACCAACTGTGCAAGGGGCCGGACTCGCGCCGCGACGGGTTCGCCGTCCTCCGCGGTTACCTGGCCCGGTGCGCGAGCGCCCCGAAGGCGCTGACCGGCCGGGACGTCGGGCGGGTTCGTATGATCCTGGCCGGGGTCGTCACCCGCCGCGGCGCGCCCGGCTCCGAGCGGGCCGCGGCGCTCTCCGCCTTCCACGCCCGACAGGTCGCGGCGCCGGGCCGTCACGAGCTGGCCCGCGTGCTCGCCGATCGACTCGCCCGCCTGCCGGGCGAGGAAGGACTGCCGGCGCTCGACGAGGCGCTCGCGCCGGTCGGCGCGGACGAGGCGGGGCGGTTCGGCGTCGCGGCCGGCGCGGTCGTCCCGCCGACGCTGGGGCGGAAGGTGCGCCGGGCGCTCGACGCGCCGCTGTCGGTGCTGGTGGCGGAGGCCATCATCCCCTCGGCGGAGGCGCTGGCGCGGGTGGTGCCGCAGATCACGGCGCAGGTCCGGGCCGCGGGCGTCACGGACCCGGAGCTGCGGCGGCTGTACGCCGCCGTTTACGCCGCGTTCCGGCGCCGTCGCTCTCTGCTCTTGTTGAACCTCCAGAGCCAGGTGAAGCTGGAGGAGTTGCCGTGGGTGCGCGCGGTCAACGCCTTCCGCGCGGACGGCGACGACACGCGCCGCCGGGCGCGGGTGGTGCTCGAAGAGCTGGTGACCGCGGCCGTCACCGGGTTCCCGCAGCAGATCCTGCCGAACAAGCTGTTGCAGGAGGTTCGTGCCCTCGTGGATGGCGCGGGGCTGGACGTGCCGGTGGTGGACGAGGTCGCGGCCGACATCTTCATGGGCACGTTCTCCGAAAAGTTCGTCCGCGCCGCACAGCTCGCGGCGGGGCGGCTAGAGGGGACGCTGTACGAGTGGTACTACGGCGTATCGTTCGCCCGCGTCCGGGCGATCAACGACGTGAAGAAGTCGCGCTGGGGCACGCCCACGTCCGCGACGTTCGTCGCGCTGTGCAACGAGCTGGCCGGGCCGGGCGGTTCGGGGAACTTCGTCGCGCGCAACGGCACGGTCATCGAGCAGGAGCAGATCCTGACGACGCACAACCTGTCCCCCCTGTTCGGTGCGCTCGGGCTGATGGAGGAGCTCGGGCCACAACTGGAGGCGCTGGCGCTGCGGTGCTTCGACTGGATCGGGCGGCGGCTGCGGCAGACGAAGGGGCACTGGAAAACGCGGCTCCAAGCGGTGAAGAACGCGGCCTACGCGTGGCGGCAGATGGTGTTCTTCCTCGCCGTCGCGCCGGAGGGGACCGTCGAATCGTTTCTGGCGCGGGCCGCCGAGCGGCTGGCGCGCCAACCGGAGCCGGTGCGGGTGCGGCTGGCGCCGGCGCTCGCGGGGTTGGTGCGGGCGGCCCGTGGGCTGCCGGTCGAGGCGCCGGCCTCCCCCGAAGAGCCGTCCGGCGCCCGGCGCTTCCTCGGCTGGACCACCGGCAAGCACTGGCTGCTCGGCTGAGTTGTCCGACACGGTTCACCCGACCTTCGCGGAGAGCGCGCGTGGAAGCCGCGTTCCTGAAGCGCATCACCGACGAACCCGACGACGCGGTGGCCCGCCTCGTGTTCGCGGACTGGTTGCGCGAGCAGGACGCCCCCGCCCTGAACGAGCGGGGCGAGTTCATCCACCTGCAACACGCGCTGGCCGCGGGCACCGTGCCGCCGGTCGAGCGGGCGAAGCTCGTCGCACGCCAGAAAGAACTCCTGACGCGATACCGCGAGCAATGGGAGGAACCGTTTCGTGAGCGGGTGCGGAACTGCGAGTTCCGCCGCGGCTTCGCGGAGCGCGTGACGCTGACCGCCGAACAGTTCGTGGACGGCTTCGCGGCGCTGGCCGAGCGAACGCCCGTCGTCCGCGTCCGGCTGTCGGGGCTGACGGCCGACACGGTGGAGGTCGTCGGGTCGGTCGAGGCGCTCGACCGGGTGCGCGAACTCGACCTCAGCGGCACGTGGGTGACGCCCTCGGTGCTGGCCGAGTTCCTCGCTTCCCCGCACCTGACGCGGCTCCGCTCTCTCAACCTCGCACGCACACACGCGGGCGACGACGGGGTCCGGGCGCTCGTCGGCTCCCGGGTGTTCCGCCGGTTGCGGTACCTCAACCTCTCCCGTGCCGGGGTCGGCGAACCCGGGGTCCGCGCGCTGGTGAACGGGATATACAACCGGGACGTGGCCCTCGAAATGCTCGTTCTGCGCGGCGCGCCGCGGCTGGAACCGGGGACGTTCCCACCCGTCCCGCGCGGG
>JAFKJJ010000407.1 GCA_017306025.1 Planctomycetota bacterium | reverse complement strand
GGAGTTCGGGCCGGTGGTGATCGGCCCGGGAACGATCGTCCGCGACGGCGTCGTCCTCAGCACCGGCGCGCGGATCGGAAGCCGGATACTGATCGGGCACAATTGCGTGACGCGCCGCCGGTTGGTGATCGGCGACGACACGGTCAAGGTGCTCGCGCGGGTTCCGAAACTGGTCAGCGTGGCGTTCTACCGGACCAGTCGGATCACCGACGCGAGCCTGGGACTGCTCGCCGGGCACCCGGCGCTGGTGGACGTGCAGCTCCAGGTGACCGGCGTGACGAAGGCCGGGATCAAGCACCTCGCCACGCTCCGCGCGGTCCGCCAACTGGCGCTCTGGGTGCCGGACGCCGACGAGTGGCTGGCGGACCTGGCCCCGCTGACCGAGTTGACGCGGCTGGAGGTGTCGGCCGGCGGCCCGGGGCAGATGACCGAGCGCGGGATTCCGCACCTGAAGCCGTTCACCCGGCTGCGGCGGCTGACCCTCTACGGCCGGAACGTGACCGACGCGTGGCTCCCGCAGCTGGCCGCGGTCAACCCGTTCCCCGAGCTGGAAGACCTGGCCCTGCGCGACACGGCGGTGGACGGGTCGGGGCTGGCGGACCTGGGGAAGCTCCCGCGGCTGGACTGGATCTCGCTCAACGAGTCCCGCGTGACGGACGAGGGGCTGGAGTCCCTCGTCAAGATCCCGCGGCTGGGCTGGCTGATGCTCAACAGCACCACCATCGGCAACGAGGGCCTGCGCGCGGTGAGCAAGTGCCCGAACCTTCAAAACCTGATGCTGCGCGACAACCGGCGGGTGACGGACAGGGGCATGGCCCACCTGGCCGCGTGTACGAAGCTGACCGACCTGGACCTGACCAACACGGCCATCGGGGACGCGGGCGTTCACGAATTGATCGCGTGCAAGGCGCTGAAGCGGCTGACCCTGGACGGCACGCAGGTGACCGCGAAGGGGATCGCAGAACTGAAGGACAAGCTCCCCGGCTGCGTGGTGATCCACGGGAAGTAGAGGGCCGCACAGCGGTTGCCGCGGCTCGCGGCAACCGCTGTGCCCTCCGTCCGCGTTCTCCGTACAACGACCGCGAACCGCTTTCGCTGTACGGAGTTCCCTTCAATGCCGCTCCCGCTTCGCACCGACCCCTGCGCCCTCGACTTCCTCTCGCTCGGCGCGCTCATCCACCGGCTCGACCCCGGCACCACGCCCTTCCGCAAGGGGCGCACGTTCGACATCCACGTGTCCGGCGGCGAATACAACGTGGCCGCCAACCTCTCGGACTGCTTCGGGCTGCGGACCGGCATCGCGACGGCGATGGTCAACTACCCCGTCGGCGAGCTGGTGCAGGGCCGCGTCCGCGAGATGGGCGTCACGCCCTTCTACAAGACGTTCGAGCACGACGGCGTCCGCGGGCCGAACATCGCCACCGTCTATTCCGACCGCGGGCACGGGGTCCGGGCGCCGGTGGTCTTCTATAACCGCGCCAACGAGGCCGCGGCGCTGCTCAAGACGGGCGACTTCGACTGGAAGAAGATCATGGTCGGCGGGGTGAAGTGGTTCCACTCGGGCGGCATCTTCGCGGCGCTCTCCGAAACCACCTCCGAACTCATCATCGAGGGCATGAAGGCGGCGAAGGCGCAGGGCGCCGTCGTGTCGTTCGACCTCAACTACCGCGGCAAGCTGTGGAAGCCGGTGGGCGGCGAGAAGCGCGCGGTCGAGACCCTGCGGAAGATCGTGGCCAACGTGGACTGCCTCATTGGCAACGAGGAAGACATGCAGAAGGGCCTCGGCGTGAAGGGGCCGGAGGTCACGAAGAAGGACGAGTCCAAGCTGAACGCGGACGTGTTCTTCGGGATGATCGAGAACACGGTGAAGGAGTTCCCGAACATCAAGCTGGTCGCGACGACGCTCCGCGAGGTTCACTCGACCAACCGCCACGACTGGGCGGCCGTGCTGTGGCTCGACGGCAAGCGGTACGTCAGCCCGACGTGCCAGCTGGACGTGATCGACCGCATCGGCGGCGGCGACGGGTTCGCGGCCGGCACCATCTACGGGCTGATGGCCGGCCGCGACCCCGAACAGGCCCTGAAACTCGGCTGGGCGCACGGGGCGCTGCTCACCACCTACCACGGCGACACCACTATGGCGACGCTGGCGGAGGTGGAGGCGTTCGCGTCCGGCGGCGGCGCCCGCGTGCAGCGCTGAACAACGGGCCGCGTGAGCGTGGTGCGAGAAGAGGCGGGAGGCCCGAGCCTAAAAGGGTTCGGGCCTCCCGCCTCTTCTCGCACCCGCACTACTTGATGAGTTCGACCTCGAAGACGAGCGTCGCGCCGCCCGGGATCTTCTCGCCCTTTCCGCCCTCGCCGTAGCCGAGGGTGGAGGGGACGACCAGCTTGCGAACGCCGCCCGGTTTCATCCCCGGAATCCCCTTCTGCCAGCCGGGCACGAGCTCGCCCAGCGACCACGTGTTCGGCGCCCCGCGCGGGCGGCTGTCGTCGAACACGTTCCCGTCCACGGTCCACCCGGTGTAGTGGATGGTCACCGTCGCGCCCGGCGCCACCGGGTCGCCGCTGCCCTCCTTCAGGTCGCGGATCTTCAGCCCCTCGCCGATATCCTTCAGTCCGGGATCGTCGGTTCCGCCGTTGGAACCGTCGAACGGCATCGGCCGGCCCGGTCCCGTCGTCACGTTTCGCGGGGGCGTGAAGTCGACCAGTTCTACCTCGAAGATGAGTGTGCTGTTGGGCGGGATCTTGGGCGGGCTGCCGTCCTTGCCGTAGCCCTTTTCCGGCGCGATTACGAGCTTACGAATGCCGCCCTTCTTCATTCCCGGAATGCCTTCCTGCCATCCCTTGATAAGCCCCTTCAGCTTGAACGTCGCCGGCTGACCGGTCGCCCGTGCGCCCTCGCGGGTGCTGCCGAACACCTCACCGTCTTCCCGCCAACCGGTGTAGTGCATCTGCACCTCCGCGCCCGGCGGGCACGGATCGCCGATGCCTTCCTTGATGTCGCGGTACTTCACGCCCGGCGCGGCTTCCTTCAGGTCGGGGTCGTCAGCCGAGCCGTTGGACCCGTCCGACATCTTCCGCACGCCACCGGACACGAACATCACCAGCGCCGCGAGCACGACCACCCCGGCCACCGCCAGCGCCGGTACGAGGTACTGCTTCATCTTCGCCTTGTCCAGACCTTCGGCCTGGGGCTTCCCCGCGTCCGCCATTCGTCGGCCTCCGAAACTGCGAGAATGATCTTGGGTTAGGTGCTGTTATAGCACCCCCCGCCGCGATAGGATCATCCCGTCGAAGCCGTTCTCACGCGAAGGAGTTTCCCATGCGAACGTTCGTGGCCGCCGCGCTGGCCGGCGCGCTGCTCGTCGGCGCAGGCGCGAACCCGCGCCCCGCCCGCGCCGACGACAAGAAGGATAAAGCAGTTGAGGGGATCGAAGCCGCCGCGAAGGCCCGCGACTACAAGAAGGTGATCGAGTTGGCGAGCGCAGCCATAAAAGACGACCCAAAGAATCCCGGCTTTCACTTCGCACTTGGCACAGCGCACTTGGAACTGCACCACAACGACGAGGCCCTCAAGGCGCTCACGAAGGTCATCGAACTGGAGCCGACGTTTGCCCCGGCCTACGACCGCCGCGGTGACGCAAACCTGAAACTCGGTAATTTCGAGGCGGCGGTCAAGGACTTCGATACTTACCTCGCGAAGGTGAACGAAAAGAAGCGAGACGAGGCGAAGAAACACCACTGGCGACGCGGGATCGCACTGTACTATGCGGGGGAATATCAGAAAGGGGCCGACCAGTTCAAACTGCACCACGAAGTCAACAAGAACGACGTAGAGAACTCAGTGTGGCGCTATCTGTGCGTCATCCAGGCAGAAAAGCAGAAAAAGAGCGATAAGCCCAAGGAGACGGCACGCGAGGCTCTATTCAAAGCGGATGAAGACACGCGTGTGCCGATGAAGGAAGTGTTGGAGATGTTCAACGGCAAAAAGAAGCCGGAAGACGTGTTGAAGGCGGCTGATGTCGGGAATTCGAAACTGATGGGCGAGGCGCTCAAAGAAGCTCAGTTCTACGCAAACCTGTATGTCGCCCTCTACTTCGAGAGCGAGGGGAACGAGGCGAAGTGTAAAGAGCATCTGAAGACGGCTGTCGAGACGTACAAGATCGGCCATTACATGTGGGACGTGGCCGCCGCGCACCTGAAGAAGCTGGAGAAGAAGCCGTAAGACAAATAACCCGTTGAACCCCGCCCTTGTGGGCGTGACCTGCCCCCATTTTGTGTACCAGGCGGTGTGAGAGTCGGTAACCGCCACCCTCGTGTCCTCGGTTCGGCGATGGCTCTGCGGCGTCGAACCGAGGACACCCCGCTGCGAACTCCGCCGGCGTCCGGTACCCCCGTGAGCTGTGGGGCCGCTCGTGGTTGTACGCCCGACGCCATTCCGCTCCCAGCACCCGCGCCTCCAACTCGCCGGCGAACACTTCCGC
>JAFKJJ010000406.1 GCA_017306025.1 Planctomycetota bacterium | reverse complement strand
AGGGCCGCCCGCGTCAGGACACAGAACGGGGCCGCCGTCACGAACGGTTCAAACGCGGCAGGGACCATCTCAGGCTCCGACAACGAGTTCGCCTAAATTGTTCGCACCGCCCACGATAGCGACAAACGACCGCACCTTGGAAGCCCTGGCCCGTTGGCCCGCCACAGCCGGTGGACCCGCTTGCGGCTCACCCGCCAGCCCTCGGCCACCAACCGCGCCCGCACCCGGCGGTACCCGAACCGCGGGTGCAGGCGAACCAGATCCAGTATCCGGGCCACCAGCCGCCTCGTCCTCTCGGGGTCGGGGCGGCTGGCGTTGGGTCGTCCGGGGCTGACCGACGACCGCACACGCCCGCCGCTCGGATACTGCGAAGGTGCTCATCAGGTGCCGTACCGCCCACCGCCTGTGGTTGGCGGTCACGACTTTTTTGCGACCACCTCCTGGAGCATCTGCTTGTCCAGGGCCAGGTCGGCGACCAGCCTCTTGAGCCTTGCGTTCTCGGCCTCCAGGTCCCGCAGCCGCTTGGCGTCGTCGGCCTTCATCCCGCCGTATTGGTTGCGCCACCGGTGAAACGTGGGCTCGCTCACCCCGAGCTTCTGGCACACGTGGGCGACCGTCCCCCCGTTCGCCAACTCGACCTCGGCCTCCCGGAGCTTTCGAATGATCTGTTCCGGGGTGTGCTTCTTCGACATCGCTCGTCTCCTCGCCCCGGCTCGGGGCTCTTGGAGACTTTCATACCACCTGGACTACTTTTCAGGGAGCAGACCACCAGAACAAGGAGGACAAGATCGCCCGCCCGGCCACGCTGAGCGGTCAGACGTTCGCCGCCAACCCGTGCCCCGAACCGCCGGGGGTGTTCCTGTGCCCGCGCCGGGTGCAGCGGCCGGTTCATCAGATGAAGAGCCGCGCGGGTGAGGCCCCGCCCCAAGAAATCCCGGGCGAGGAGGCCGCGCCGGCGGGCGCGGCTGCCGCGGACGAGCTGACCGGGCGGTGGTCGCCGGCGCGGCTGGTCCGGACGTGCGTGGCGAGCCCGGAGGCGAGTTCGTCGTTCGGCCCGGTGGTGGCGGCGGAGGCCCAGGAGCGCCGCTTCTATCAGGCGCGGCAGGCGTTCGTGGCCGACGGGGCGGCGTACAACGGGTCGATCCACGCGGGCTACTTCCGGGACTTCGAGCCAGTCGTGGACCTGCTGCACGTGCTGTGCTACCTGTACTCGTCGGCGACTGCGGTGGGCGCAGACGAGCCGGGCGGGTGGCGGCCGTATCGGGCGCGGATGCCGGCCTGTTGTCAGGGTCGGGTCGCCGAGGTGCCGGTGGAGTTGGACCGGTGGCCGGAGCGTCTGGGAGAGCCGCCGGCGGGTGAGGCGAGGAGCGCGGAGGAGCGTCACGACCCACGCCGGTTGGTGGCCGAGGCGAGGAGCTACCTTCGGAACAACGAGGCACGCGTGGACTACCCGAGTTACCGGCGTGAGGGGCTGCCGACGACGAGCCGTCCGGTGGAGTGCCGGGTCGGAGAGTTCAACGCCCGGGTAAAGGGGAAGCAGAAGCACTGGACCCGGCCGGGCGGGGCGGAGTCGATCCTCCAACTGCGCGCGGCGGTGCTAAGTGAGGACGAGCGCCTCGGCCGGTTCTTCACCAACCGACCCGGCCGCCCCTTCCGGAAACGACCCACCGGTGACAAGCGTTCAGAGCCTCAGCCCGTGCAAACCGCGGCGTGACCTCGTGGGAGCTTGCGGTGTTTCGGGGACGGGATAGGAAATAGACCACATTCACGATAGCGTTGAGCTCGTAGGGCGTCGGAACGAATCTGCTTGCCGTGAGAGTGTGTTTTGAAACCGGCCTCGGCAAAGGAAAGCCGTTGATTTACTGTCGTCGCTTATTAAGCAGGAAGCCTTATCCGACAGACCTGACCGACGAGTAGTGGGAGCGGTTGGAACCGCTGCTTCCCAAGCCCAAATCCAGCACACCCAAGGGCGGGCGGCCCGTCACCGTCGAACTTCGGGACGGGGTCGATGTGATCTTCTACCCCCGCGCCGGCGGGGCGTGGCGGATAATGCCCCACAACTTCCCGGCGTGGCAGACCGTCTACGGCAAGTTCCGCGACTGGCGGCTCGACGGCACCTGGAAGAAGGCTCATGCCGCGCTTCACGAGGAGGTCCGTATCGATGCCGGTGCCCCGCCAAGGGTGAGCATCTTTGCTGCCGAGAGTTTTCAGGCGGCGAGTGAAGCCCAGTAGTCATCCCACTGGGTTTTCTCGCTTCGGAACAAGGCGCGGAGGTGGCACACGGCAACGGCCGTGCTCGGGCGTGTGATGAACCTCCAATCGCTCGATCAACCGCCGGGCCTCGGCCGGTGCGAACGCCTCGTACAAGCTCCCCAGCTTGGGCGTGTTCCGGTTCTCCATCACCAAGACAATAGACCGCATTCACGATAGGGGCCGTTTCGTAGTATGTCGGGACGATTCGGACCTCGGTGCTCCTTCACCATGATCGCACGCCTCGACAACTTGCGGAATCAACCGGTCGTGTTCGGCCACCTGACGGGGCTGACGCCGACCGTGTTCGATGAACTGGCGGCTCAGGTCGTCCCGGCGGTCGAGGCCGCGCACCGCAAGGGGTTCGAACGCCCCGACCGCAAACGGGCGATCGGGGGTGGCGACGACTTCGACCTCTCGACCACCGACCAGGTGCTCTTGACCGTCATCTGGCTGCGTCAGTACCCGACCAACGAGGTGCTCGGGTTCCTCTTTGGCGTGTCCGACTCGACCGCCAGTCGCGCCCGCGCCCGGTGTCTGCCCGTATTGGAGCGTGCCGGCAAGGACACCATGCGGATGCCCGACCCCGGCGCGGCCCGTCGCAAGCGACTGCCGGCGTTGCTGAAGGACACGCCCGGGTTGGCCGTGGTGATCGACAGCTTCGAGCAGCGGACGCGGAGGCCCAAGCGGCGGCAGCGGGCGTACCACTCGGGCAAGAAGAAGGCCCACACCTTGAAGAGCCAAGTGGCCGTGGACGAGCAGTCCGGTCGGTTCGTCGACGTGTCCGATTCGGTGCCGGGCCGCTGGGCCGACATCAAACTGCTCAAGCGATCGCGTCTCATGAACCGGCTCCCGTCGGGTATCGGCGGTCTGGGCGACTTGGGTTACGTCGGCATCCGAGACATCCACCAGTCGGGCGCGTGCCCGCGCCGCAAGCCGCGCGGCAAGCCCCGCCCGCCCGAGGACGTGCGGTATAACCGGGCATTCAGCCGGCGTCGGATCGTGGTCGAACACGCCCTGGCGCGGTTGCGCCGGTTCCGCGCGGTGACGGACCTGAACCGACATCGGCGCCAGGGGCACGCGGTGCGGGTTCGGGCCATCGCCGGATTGGTCAACCGCATGCTCGATTACCGAAGCGCCTCGTGAACACCATCGGGGAGGGGGGCCGAACGGACCACTCCTATCGTGAATGCGGTCTAATAGAGTCGCTGCACAATTAGGATTGGGCCGTTTTGCACTCGCGGCTCCTGGTCAGTCTCCCTGAAATCTAAGCGTTTATTTCGCTTGACATCGTGAGGCCGGGGCGAATTCCTTATTGTGCAGCAACTCTAATAGACTCGTTGCGCAATAGTGGTTGATTCAGGTGTCCTCTCCGATTCGCTTGCGGAGAGGTCATCCGTACATGCGGTTATGAAGTCCGGCGACATTCTTCATCATGACCGTGTGCCGACGGGGCGGGTTGCGATACCGATCCGAAGCGATCCGCCAGATCTTCATCTTCCCGATCCCGTGTTCCGCCACGATCCGCTCCTTCGCCGAGCTGCGATTGGAACGCCTCTCCTCGTCGCTCAGTTGCCCCTTCCTCGGCTTCTTCTTGGGCACGCGAAGATCGCTCCCCGGGTACCCGCTGTCGCCGGACCTCGGTACACCCGTGGGGATCCGCAGCCGCGAGCGGTCGTACAACTTCTTGTCGTGGACGCGCCCCCGCGCCGCCTTCGACACGGCCTTGATCCGCACCTTCTGCTTCTCGCCCGGAAGCTTCCGCTTCCGCGTCACGACGACTTGGTGCTTGACCGTGTGACGCTTCTTCTTCCCGGAATAGCTCCGCCGCTGCTTCCGCTTGGGTCGGTTCACCGGTTGCTCGGTCGCGTCCACGAACACCGCCGTGAGGTCGTCGGGGTCGATCCGCACCTTCGCCTCGGGGATGCGGAACACGCCCGCCATGCACCGGCTGATCTCCTGAACCTTTCGCGACACGGTCCCTTTATCCACCCCGAACAAGAACCCCACGAACTCCTGCGTGACGTAGGTGCGGTAGTACAACGACGTCAGCAACACCCGGTCGGCCAGCGAAAGTTTCACCTTCCGACCGGCACCGGGCTTTCGCGGCCGGGGCCGACGCGCGGAGCGCGTCGCCGCTCGTGCCCACGACACCGGCTCAAGATCCGCCACGAGTGTGTCGAACGCGTCGATGGATAGCCCCGTGAACATGCGGAACAGCGAGGGCTTACGAAGC
>JAFKJJ010000405.1:4537-6299 GCA_017306025.1 Planctomycetota bacterium | reverse complement strand
CGCGGGCCGCATTGGCGACCGTGAGGCTCACGGTCGAGAACCGGCCGAAGTCGATCCCTCCGCCGACGAGGAGGACGAGGAGCGGCAGCACGAGCGCCAGTTCGGCGGCCGCGACCGCCGCCCGGTTCGGCGCCCGGCCCGGGGCGCGACGCGGCATCACTTCCCCCTCGAAAACATGGCCATCACCTGAACGATCATCGGCCCGAGGATGATCGCGAACACCCCCGGGAAGATGAACAGAAGCGTCGGGAACATGATATTCGTGGCCGTCTTGTGGGCCTCCTCCTCGGCCCGCTGGACCCGCTGCAGGCGGAGCGCGTCCGACAGCGCGCGCAGCGGGCCGGCGAGTTCGGTCCCGAGGCGCTCGGCCTGACCGACCACGGACGTCAGGCTCGCGACCTCGTCCAGGTCGGTGCGCTCCGCGAACCGGTCCAGGGCCGCGCTCATGGGGCGGCCGATCTCCGCCTCGTGCTCGACCAGCTTCAGCTCCCGCCACAGGGGGGGATGGACCTCGCGCAACTCGCTCGTGACCCGGCGCCACGCGGCGGGCAGCGCCATCCCGCCCTCGATGCACAGGACGAGCACGTCGAAGAAGTCCGGCAGCCCGCGGCGCAGGTCGTTCTGTCGCGCCGCTTTTCGCGCGTCGAGCCAGAAGCCCGGGGCCACCGCGCCGAGGGCCGCGAGCAGTACACCGGCGGTCGCCGCGGTCTTGGGGGCCAGCGCGCCGGCGAGCGCCGCGGCCGCGACCCCCAGCACGGGCACGAGGACGAGGAGCAGCCGGGCCGCCAGGAGCACCGCCGGGGCCTGGGGGTCGGCGAAGCCCGCCCGGATCAGGCGGAGCCGCCACACGTCCTGGCGCAGCGCGTGTGCCGGGAACAGGCGGGCGACCAGCGCCGCGGCGTCGCGCCAGAACCGGCCGCCCGACCCCGGCCCGGCCTCCGGCTCCGCCCCCGACAGCCGCCGCACGCGCTCCGCGACACGGTCCCGCGACGGGACGAGGTGCGACGCCAGCGCCAGCACCCCGGCCGTGATGGACACGAAGATCAGGACCGCGGTCCACTCGATCGGCATCGCCCCCCCCGTCAAAAGTTGACCCGCACGATCCTCCGAATCCACAAGATCCCAATCAGTTGCGACACGAGGACGCCCGCGATCAGCTTCGGCTGCGACAGCATCGCGTCTGCGTAGCTCGGCTTCACGACCGCCATCAGCACGACGAGGGCCGGGGGCAGGGCCGTCAGGATGGCCGCCTGCATCCGCCCCTCGGCGGTGAGGCCGCGGATCATCCCCCGCACGCGGAACCGGTCGCGGACGATCGCGGCCAGGCGCGCGCACACCTCGGCGAGGTTCCCGCCGGTCTCCTGCTGGACGAGGATCGCCATCGTCATGATCCGGTACTCGGTCAGCCCGGCCCGGTCGGCCAGTTCCCGCAGCGCCACCTCCGTCGGGAGGCCCAGGTCCCGCTGCCCGACGTACCGGGCGAACAGCCCCCGGGCCGGGTCCTTGAGTTCGACCGCGACGGCCCCCAGCGCCTGGGGCAGCGAGTGGCCGGCCCGGAGGAACCGGGCCGCCAGGTCGAGGACCTCGGGCAACTGGGCCAGCAGCCGCTCGTTCCGCTGGACGGCACGGTGGCGCACGTAGAGGACCGGGAAGGCCGCGCCGACCGCGGCCCCGGCCGCGCCCGCCCACGCGCTCCCCTTGACCCACGCCGCGACCGCCCCGAACCCGACCGCCGACAGCACCACGACCCGCAGGAACCGGG
>JAFKJJ010000405.1:0-4521 GCA_017306025.1 Planctomycetota bacterium | reverse complement strand
CGGTCATGGTCGCCACCCGCCGGAGCAGCCGGGACTCGCTCCCCGGTTGATCCTGCAGCCCCTCGAAGGCCCGGAGCGGGGCGTCCGCGGCGCCCTTGAACTCGCGCTCGAACCGCCGGCGGGCTTCGTTCCTGGGCGACGCCCACAGGCGCGCGACCAGCGGCATGAGCCCCGCGACCGCGGCCGCCGCCCCGACGCCCACCAAGCCGCCGACCAGGTAAACCGTCATGCCCGCGCCCCCGCCGCGGGGACGGCGCGGCGCTCGAACAGGCCGTCCGGCAGCTTCTCGCCGTGCGCCCGGAGCCGGTCCAGGCACCGCGGGCGGGCGCCGGTCGCGTGGAACCGGCCGACCGCCCGCTCCTGCTCGACCCCCTCCTGCTCGAACCCGAACAGGTCCACCACGCCGACCTCGACGCCGTCGAACCCGGTCACCTCGGACACCCGCGTCACCTTCCGCACCCCGCCGGACAGGCGGGCCGTCTGGACGATCACCTGGACCGCCGATGCGACCTGCCGGCGGATCGCCCAGATGGGCAGTTCGAGGCCGGCGCCGCCGACCATGATCTCGATCCGGCCGATCGCGTCGCGGGTGTCGTTGGCGTGGAGCGTCGTCATGCTCCCGTCGTGGCCGGAGTTCATCGCCTGGAGCATGTCCAGCGCCTCCGGCCCGCGGCACTCGCCGACGATGATGCGGTCCGGCCGCATCCGCAGCGCGTTGCGCACCAGGTCGCGGGTGGTGACCACGCCCACCCCCTCCACGTTCCCCGGCCGCGTCTCCATGCGCACCACGTGCCGCCGCTGCAGCCGCAGTTCGGCCGCGTCCTCGATCGTCACGATCCGCTCCCCGTCCGGGATGAACGCCGACAGGGCGTTGAGCAGCGTCGTCTTGCCGCTGCCGGTCCCGCCGGAGATCACCACGTTCACCCGGGACCGGACGCAGGCGGTGAGGAACGCGGCCATCTCCGGGACCAGCGCGCCGGCCGCGACGAGGTCATCGAGCCGGAGCGGCCGGCCGCCGAACCGGCGGATGGACACGACCGTGCCGTCCAGCGCGACCGGCGCGAGGACCGCGTTGACGCGGCTCCCGTCCGGGAGCCGGGCGTCGACCAGGGGCGAGGACTCGTCCACCCGCCGGCCCACCCGCCCGACGATCCGCTGCACCACCTGCCGGAGGTGCCGGTCGTCGTCGAACTGGACCGGCGCCGGCACCAGCCGGCCGTGCCGCTCGACGTACACCGTCCGGGGGCCGTTGATCAGGATGTCGGTGACGGCGGGGTCCTTCATCAGCGGTTCGAGCGGCCCCAGCCCGAACGCCTCGTCCATCACCTCCTGCACGAGCCGCTCGCGCTCGGCGGTGGTCAGCAGTTCGGGCGCGTTGCGGGAGAGCCCCTCGGCGGCCCGCCGGACCTCCTGGCGCAGCTGCTCGTCGGTCAGGGCCCCGGCCGCGACGACGTTCAGCGCGGTGACCAGCTTCTCGTGCAGCTCCCGCATGTAACGGGTGAACCGCCGGTCCCGGTCCGGGGAGGGGCGATCGGACGGACGGTCGGACGCCAGAAACGGTATTCGTTCCGACATGGCTTGCCCGTAAGATGAGGGGGCGACGCGGATCAGCGGGCCGCGCCGCACAGTGCGGCGGCCAACTGTCGCAAGCCGCGTGCCGCGGGCGCCTTCGGCAGCCCGACGACGACCGGTTCGCCGACGTTGGTGGCGGCGTTCATCGCCCCGGGGTCGTCCGGGATGAGGTGGAACAGCTTCAGCCCGAGCCCTTCCTCGGCGTAGGCGGGCGGGAGCCCGTGCGGCTGGCCGTGCCGGTTGCCGACGAGCCGGAGGCGGTCGCGGCCGACCCCGACGGCGTCGAGGTGTTCCAGCGCCCGGCGGGCGTTCCGGAGGGAGGTGTAGTCGAGCCGGATGACGAGGAGCACCGCGTCCGCGACCCGCAGCGCCTCGGCCTGCTCCTCGCGGAACGTCGGGCTCACCTCGGCGACGGTGTGCGGGCCGGCCGCCCGCGCGAGGTCGAGAAGTTCGCGGACGGTGCCGGCGGTCACCTCCGACCGCGCCAGCGCCGACCGCGAGCGGATCGCGCTGGCCTGCCGCCGCGGGGAGGCGAGCAGGCGGACGCCGCTCCCGTGCGCGGTCAGCGCCTGCTCGAACATGGCCCGGTCCGGCCCGCCGTACCCGCCGGACAGGTCGGCGATGGTGTGCTGCGGCTGCACGTCCAGGAGCGCCGCGAGGTCGCCGGTTTCGAGCTTGAGGTCGATCAGGGTGCAGCCCCCGTGGTCGCGGGCGAGGACCGCCGCGACGTTGACCGCCACGGTGCTCGCCCCGCTCCCGCCGGAGGCCCCGAGGACCGCGTACACCTTCGTCCCCGGGGCGCCCCCGGGACCGCGGAGCCGGGCCAGGACCGCGCCGAACTCGGTCCCCAGTTCGTCCTCGGTGACGTACTCCGCCGCCCCGACGCGCAGGGCGCGGAGGATCAGCTTCGGGTCGTCCATCGGGCCGACCGCCACCACCGGCACCCCGGCCGCGCGGGCCGCGCCGCAGGCCCCCAGCGCGCGCTCCGGGTCGGGCCGGAGGCACAGGACGAAGAGGTCGGCGCCGAGTTCGGCGGGGCGGGCGCCGTTCAGGGGAACCACCCGGTCCGGGGGGCACTCGTACCCGTTGCGGGCCAGCGCGTGCGCGACCTGGGCGGCTTGTCGGTCGGAATCGCTCAGAATGAAGATCCGCATGACGTGCTAACTCTCGCGCCGCCAGGTCCGTCGCCGCGCGGGCCGGACTCGGTGTGCGAGTGTTGCGCCCGTGCGGAGGAGGAAGCGGCAGGTGCGGGCGCACTTCTTATTTAGGTCACGTTCGCGGCCGGGGTGCGAAATCGGCCCCCCGTGCCGGGGGCCGGCAGCCGACATCTTGGGGGCGGCGGAAAAGTGATGTGCGGCCCGAACGCGCCCGGCGCGCCAGCGCCGCCCGGGCGCCCGCGAACGGGATCGGGCGTTCCGGGGCAACAAAGCGCCGGGCTGCACGATAAGTGGTCCGGCAGTCGCCCGGGGAGCTGTCGATGTCGCGCGCCGTCCTTTGCGTGGACGACCAGGCGGAAATACTGACCGCGTACCGGAGGTTCCTCTCCCCGGAGTACGCGGTGACAACGGCCGAGCGGGGCGCGGACGCCCTCGCGGTCATGGCCGCGGCGGGGCCGTTCGCGGTCGTCGTGGCCGACCTGAACATGCCCGGCATGGACGGCATCCGGTTTCTGGCCGCCGTCCGCGAGCGGCACCCGGACACCGTGCGCGTCCTGGCGACCGGCGCCGCCCAACTGACCGACGCGGTCGACGCGGTCAACCACGGCCACGTGTTCCAGTTCCTGACCAAGCCCTTCACCCGCGACGCCCTGAGCACCGCCGTCCGGGCGGCGGCGGTCCAGTACGAGCAGACGCGGGCGGAGCGCGCGCGGGCCGAATCGGCCCTGCGGGCGAGCGAGGAGCGGTACCGGCACCTGTTCGAGGCGAACCCGCACCCGATGTGGGTCCAGGCGGCCGACGACCAGCGGTTCCTGGCGGTGAACGACGCGGCCCTGGCCCAGTACGGGTACGGGCGCGACCAGTTCCTGCGGCTGACGGTCCGCGCCATCGACGTCGACGGGGACCCGCCGGCCGGCCGCGCCGTTCGGCGGCACCGGACGGCCGCCGGCGAAGAGCGCGACGCGGAAGTGGTCACGCACCCGATCGAGTTCGACAACCGGCCCGCCCGCCTCGTCCTGGCGCACGACGTCACCCAGCGCGTCCGGACGGAGGCGGCCCTGCGGCTCCGCGACCGCGCGATCCAGGCGGTCGAGGCCGGGATCGTGATCACCGACCCGAGCCAGCCGGACAACCCGATCGTCTACGCCAGCCCCGGGTTCGAGCGGATCACGGGCCACGCCGCGGCGGACGTCCTCGGGCGGAACTGCCGGTTCCTCCAGGGGCCGGACACCGACCCGGCGGCGGGTCCCCGGATCCGGGAGGCGATCCGGCGCGGGGAGCCGTGGGCCGGCGAACTGCTCAACTACAAGAAGAACGGCACCCCGTTCTGGAACGCGCTGTCGCTCTCCCCCGTTCGCGACGAGTCCGGTCGGGTCACGCACTTCGTCGGGGTCCAGGCCGACGTCACCGCCCGGCGCGCGCTGGAGGCCCAGCTCCGGCAGGCGCAGAAGCTGGAGTCGATCGGGCAACTGTCGGCCGGGGTGGCGCACGAGATCAACACGCCGGTCCAGTACATCACGGACAACACCGCCTTCCTGGGGGGCGCGTTCCGAGACCTGGAGCGGCTCCTGAGCGCGTACCGCGCGGCCGGCGCGGACCCGGGCGGGGTCGCGGAGGCGGAACGGGTCGGACGGGAGATCGACCTCGACTACCTGCTCGACGAGGCCCCGCGGGCGATCCAGCAAACGCTGGAAGGGCTCCGGCACGTCACCCGGATCGTCAAGGCCATGAATGAGTTCGCGCACCCGGGGACCGAGGACCGGGTCCCGCTGGACGTCAACCACGCCCTGGA
>JAFKJJ010000404.1 GCA_017306025.1 Planctomycetota bacterium | reverse complement strand
AACACCGCAACCGTCAGACCGGTCAGGTGACCGAACACGACTGGGTGCTTCCGCAGGTTGTCGAGGCGCGCGATCATCGGATACGGCCCACGAGGGTTGAGACGCCCCGACATCCTATGAAACGACCGCTATCGTGAATGCGGTCTAATAGCGTATCGGGGGAGTAGGCTCGGTGTCGAGCGACACGAGCCGCTTGCGGCGATTGCCGAACACTTCCAGGCGCTCGAAGATCGCCACCCGCGCCCGGCGCGGGTGGCGAGCATCTCACCCGGTTCGAGTTCGCATTTGAGCCGCCCGAAGAGCGTAAACGGGTCAACACCCGCTCGCAGATACCCGAAACTGTCGGATGCCGCCGACGCATCCCCGCGTCCGTCGGACGCCCATCGGCCGGCCCCGCTGTTCTCTCGAATTAAACTCCCGTCCCGCTTTACTCGCCGGCTTGGCGTCCGGGAACGGATCGGTCATGCTGGAGCAAAGGTTGTCGTTCGTCTGCCGGGAGTAGCGCCGATGTCGCGATTGATGTTGTGCGGTATCGTGTCGTGTTCGGCCCTCATTGGGTCGGCGGGGTGCGCGACACCACCCGCAACGTCCGATCCCGAAGGCTCTGCGCCCACATCCGCACACACCAGATTGACCGCGGGACCGCAGCCACCGGCCCCCGCGCCGAAGGCGGCCGAACCGGAGAAAGTGGCGGCACCCGGCCCCGTCCGGCACGAGCCCGCCGCGCCGAAACCCGACGTACCGGTCCTGGTCACCGCCCGGTTGGCGGCGGGCGCGTCGAAAGTCACGCTGAAGCTACAGGTCGTCGCACCCGGCAAGTACGTGCGCAAATCCGATCCCGAGTACGAAAAGGACTGGCCCGATCTGCCGATGCACGACGACGGCAAGGACGGAGACGAGAAGGCCGGAGACGGCGTGTTCAGCGTGCGCGTCCCGGCGTCGTACCAGAAGCACCGCCACCTGATCCGCTACCGCGTCACCGCGACCGACGGCGGCAAATCGGTGCAGTTTCCCGCGGCCGACGACACCTGCCCGAACTTCGCGTGGTGGTGCGACGCCGGCCCGGCCGCGTGGACCGGCTCGCGCGTGCCCAACAGGCCCCCGGCCGTGACCTATTCGGCCGAGTTCCTCGCCACGCTGCAATCGATGCACCTGCTGGCGCGGACCGACGACGTGGCGAAGAGCCAGTGGGACCCGGCCGCCCACAAGCAAAAGCAGCAAGGCACGCTCGTCTACCGCGGCGTCGTGTACGACCACATCCAGTTTAGCAACCGTGGTCAGGGGAGCGCACACATCGCGGGCAAGAACAAGTGGGGGCTGAAGTTCAACCGCGGCCACCCGGTGCCCGTCGTCGATCACGACGGCGTGCCGTTCCCGGCCGCGTGCAGCAGCCTCAACCTCAACCCCGGCCAGTCCACCCCGTACCTGCCGATCCTCCGCGGCATCGCGGGGTTGGACGAAGTGCTCTCACTGCGGGCGTACCGGCTCGCGGGCGTCCCCAGCCCGCCGGCGACGTGGATACAGTGGCGGGTCGTCACCGGGGCCGACGAGGTCTCGGCAAAGGACCAGTACGCGGGCGACCTGTGGGGGCTGTACGTGGTGGTCGGCGAGATGGAGCCGCGACTGTTGTCCGACCGCAAGCTGCCGGACGGCTTGACGGTCAGCATCCAGAGCGGGATCAAACACACCCCGAAGGGAATGGGGGACGCCCAGCAGGTCCAACAGGTGTGGGACAAGTTCATCGCCGGCGCGCGGTCCAACCCGAAGGAGGACTGGTGGCGGCAGAACCTCGACCTGCCGACCTACTACAGCTTCCACGCGCTGAACCGGCTCCTGGGCAACGTCGACCTGCGCCCGGACGGCAACCACGGCTACTACCGCCGCCCGGACGGCCGTTGGGCGCCGATCCCCTGGGACATGGACATGATGTTCGTCCCGCGCCACCACCAGCCCGGCTACATCGACGCGGCGGCGTGCCTGCGGCACCCGGCTATTGCGCTGGAGTACCGCAACCGCGCGCGGGAGATACAGGACCTCTTCGCCGCCGACGGCACCGACCGCGGCGGACAGGTGGGACAACTCGCCGCGGACCTCGGCGCGGCCCTGACGCCGAAGAAATTCGAGAGCGACTGGCCGCGACTGGACGAGGCGCGGTGGAACTTCTCCCCGCGGATCAACCCGCGGGGGGCGTACTTCCTCGCCACGACCGAGGGTTCGTACTTCGGCGGGCAGTTCAGACGGACCATCGCGACGGCCGACTTCGCGGGATTCCGCAAGTACGTGGTGGATTTCTGCACCGACACCCGTCCGACGAAGAACTACGCTCCCAACGACGGCGATGCGCGCGGCTACGGGTGGGGCTACCTCGCCCACGAGGCCAAGGACGACAAGATCCCCGTGACGCCGACGGTGGGGCGGCCGCAGGCGGACGGGTACCGGTTCGAGGCGTCGGCGTTCGCCTCGCCCGCCAACCACAAGCCGGCGGCGCTGGAGTGGCGGGTCGGCCGCGTCGGGAAGCGCGGCTGGTACGAACTGGACGACCACTGGCGGAAGGACGTGGCGGAGGGCCGTACGGTGGACGTTCTGCCCGAGGTGTTCGGGGAGCCGGGAGAGTACCGCGTGCGTGCCCGCTGGCGCGACGGCACCGGGCGGTGCGGCCGCTGGAGTGCCCCGGTCACCGTCCGCGTGCCGTGACACTCGGCCCGCAGTTCGAGTGGCCCGAACTGCGGAGCGTACCGGTTCGAGAGCGGCTTCGGTCGGGCGACGGCGTTCGTCGCCCGCGCCCGGGGGCAACGAGAAGCGGATGTAGGAACAGCCCGCGGGTATCGGGTACACTCCCTCTTTTGAAGTGTGTCAGAGAGCATCGCCCCGGGTACCCGAATCCAATGAAAGTCGAAGTCATCTCCGTCGGCACCGAGCTCACCAGCGGCCAGAACCTCGACACGAACTGCCAGTGGCTCAGCCGACGGTTCGCCGAGATCGGCCTGCCGGTCGCGTTCCACACGACGGTGGCCGACGACATGGCCGACAATGTGGCCGTGTTCGCGCTCGCGGCCCAACGTGCCGACCTCGTCATCAGTACCGGTGGCCTCGGCCCCACCCAGGACGATCTCACGCGCGAAGTCATCGCGGCCGTCGCCGGCGTGCCGCTCGCGGAGGACGCGGCTTCGCTGGCCCACATCAAGGATATGTTCGCGCGCCGCGGGCGCACGATGCCCGACCGCAACCACGTGCAGGCGCTCATCCCGGCCGGCGCGGAGGCGATCTTCAACGTGTGCGGCACCGCGCCGGGCATCTGGGCGAAGGCGGGGCGCGCCACCGTGATCGCGATGCCCGGCGTGCCGTCCGAGATGTACCGGATGTTCACCGAACAGGTCCGGCCGCGGCTGTTAAAAATGGGGGTGGGCGGCGGGGTGTTCATCCAGCGGAAGATCAACACGTTCGGCGCGGGCGAATCCGCGGTCGAAGAAAAGGTGCCCGACCTGACACGCCGTGGGCACGTGCCGGAGGTGGGCATCACAGTGAGCGACGCGGTGATCTCGCTCCGCATCCTGGCGCACGCGGCCTCACTGGCGGAGGCGCAGGCGCAAATCGCGCCGGTGGAAGAGACGATCCGCGCGCGGCTGGGCGATCTGGTGTTCGGCACCGAGGAAGAGGAGCTTCAGGACGTCGTCGTTCGCCTGATGCACGAGAAGCATGCGACGCTGGCGACCGCGGAAAGCCTCACGGGCGGGTTGGTGGCTCACCGCGTGTGTCTGGTGCCGGGGGCGAGCGACTACTTCCGCGGCGGGGTGGTGACGTACACCGACGACGTAAAAGCACAGGAACTCGGAGTGCCGCGCCACCTGCTGGAGAAGCACGGCGCGGTGAGTGAACCGGTGGCGCGTGCGATGGCCGAGGGCGTCCGGGCGCGATTCGGGACCGACCTCGGCGTCTCGACGACCGGCTTCGCGGGTCCAAGTGGCGGTACGGACGAGAACCCGGTGGGCACGGCGTTCGTGGGGCTGGCACACGCGGGCGGATGCGAGGTGATGCGCTGGGGTTGGATCGGCACGCGGTACGAGATCATGAGCCGCACCGCGAAGCTGGCGCTGAATATGGTGCGGTTGGAGTTGCTGAAGCGTTGAGAGAGTGATGAACTGCTCCTAACGGACTCGGTAATTCCGTTGTTACCCGGTTGGTGAGCGATACGCGCAAGATAAATTAAAAACTTATAATATTATTATTAGCGTAATTTATATTATAGGTCCAGGTGAATCTAATCTCGTTTTGGTTTGCGCGGCGCAAAGAGCGAGTTCTCATCAGTGCGGCGTTCACATCGGAACGCCGGCCGGCAGGGCGTGCGCACTATTTATCCGTTGGGAGCGCGTTCAAAACTTGCAGGAGGTAATCATCATCCCAACCCGCTCTCATCCGCCGGGTTCGAATGCTCCCTTTGGTTCCCATCCGCTTGAGAGGCTATCCGGAGTGCGCATCGGACGCTAATCTATTCGGGACTGGAGGTCGTGCCGCGTCAGCCCATTCCGGTAGGAGCCATGCGTAAGCCATATAAGACCGATCTAACAGATCAGCAATGGGAGTATATTCGGCCCCATTTGCCCC
>JAFKJJ010000550.1 GCA_017306025.1 Planctomycetota bacterium | reverse complement strand
CCCCGGCCGCCGAGAACAAGAAGCCGGCGGAAGACAAGAAGGCCCTCGACCCGACCCCGCCGGCGAAGAAGGAGGCTGCCCCCGCGCCGGCCCCGAAGGGGCCGTCCGACCCGTTCCTGGGCACCGGCCGCAATCTCAACGTCAGCTGGGACGCCGGCGGTTTCCGCTACCGGAGCCCGGACGGCGGGTTCAACCTCCACCTCGGCGGCCGGTTGATGACCGACGAGGTCTGGTGGACCGAGTCCCCGAACCTGAGGCGGCCCGCGACGCTCCCCGCCGGCTCGCCCCTGCCGCTCCAGACCGGCGTCGGACAAGGGATCGGAGACCTTCAGGACGGCGCGTTCATCCGACGGGCGCGGTTCATCGCCGACGGCTCGGTCTTCAAGAACATCGACTTCAAGGTCGAGTTCGACTTCGAGAACTACAACAGTATCGCCTTCGACGAGTCCTTCGTCGGTGTCCGGAACCTGCCGTACGTCGGCATGGTGCGGTTCGGCCAGACGCACGTCCCCTTCGGGCTGGAGGCTTACACGAGCAGCCGGTTCCTGCCGCAGTTGGAACGCTCCCCGCTGTTCGACGCCTTCTACCAGGAGTTCGCGCCCGGACTCTTCACGAACACGACGTTCCTCGACGAGCGGGTGACGATGCAGCACATGCTCCACCGCATCGACAACTTCCAGCAGTTCAACGGGGCGTCGTTCGGGGACGGCAAGTACGCCTACTCGGGCCGCGTGAGCGGGCTGCCCGTTTATGAGGACGACGGCCGCTATCTCCTCCACCTCGGCGTGGCCTACCAGTGGCGGAAGGGGTCGCCGCCGCTGGACTTCAACGGCAGCACGGCGGTGCCGTCGAGCCCGGCCCCGGCCGTCACCACGAACACCGACCTCATCCGCTTCCGCGCGCGCCCCGGCCTCCGCGACGCCGTCGGCCTCCAGGGGAACGGGGCGCGGGCCGTGGACACCGGGAACATCATTGCCGACCACGTCCAGTCCGTGAACGGCGAGTTCCTCTGGTACCACGGGCCGTTCTGGGTTCAGTCGGAAGTGAACTGCAGTCGCGTGGACAACGCGGTCTTCCCCGCGTCGGGGACCGGGACGGCACGCGGCGACCTGACCTACTGGGGCTACTACGCCCAGACGGGCTTTTTTCTGACCGGTGAGAGCCGGGGCTACGACAAGGCGATGGGCAAATACGGCCGCGTGGTGCCGCGGACGAACTTCTTCCTCGTGCGCGACGAGGGCGGCCGGATCTGCAGCGGACCGGGCGCGTGGGAACTGACCTACCGCTACGCGTACCTGGACCTCAACGACAGGTCGATCCAGGGCGGCCTCTACAGCGAGCACACCGTCGGCCTGAACTGGTACTGGAACGCCAACATCAAGATCCAGTTCAACTACATTAACGGCGCCCGGACCGTGCCCGCCGGAGCGGTGAGCGGGACCGTCCAGGGTATCGGCCTTCGCGGCAGCTTGGAGTTCTGACCGACGCGGCCCGGCGGGACCGCATCGCCCTGCGCCCCCGTTTCTCCTGCCGGCTTGTGCCGATCGGGCAAACGGCGCCGCCGACACGGGGCATTTCCCGCCCGCGAACGTGCCCCGCCGAGCTAGACAGCGGCCCGGCGGTCGGTTAGGGTACGGGAATGAAATAGTGGAAATATTTCCACGTCCCGATCGAGAGGCCGCCGTGCCCGCCGCGACCGTCGTCGCCCCGCTCCCTCCGGCACTCACAGCAGCCGTCAAACGGCACTGGGGGTTCACGGCCCTACGGCCGCTCCAGGAGCACGCGATCCGCGCCGCGCTCGCGGGGCGCGACTCGCTCGTCGTCATGCCGACCGGCGGCGGAAAGTCGCTCTGCTACCAGGCGCCGGCCGTCGTCCGCGGCGGGCTGACGGTGGTGGTCTCGCCGCTCATCGCACTGATGAAGGATCAGGTAGACGGCTTGACGCGGATCGGCGTGTCGGCCGCACGGCTCGACAGCACTCTCAGTTCCGACGAGTGGGCCGTCACCGCCGACGCGATCCGTCGTGGCGAAACGCGGCTCGTGTTCACCTCGCCCGAACGTCTCATCAATACCGGTACGTTCCGGCTCCTGCGCGACGCGGGGGCGCACACGATCGCGGTGGACGAGGCGCACTGCGTCAGTCACTGGGGGCACGACTTTCGCCCGGAATACCGCCAGCTCGCGCGGCTCCGTGAGTTCTTTCCGAAGGCGGCCGTCCACGCGTACACGGCCACGGCCACCGACCGCGTGAGGCGCGACATCAGCGAGCAGCTCGGGCTGCGGGCGCCGGAAGTGCTCATCGGCAACTTCGACCGCCCGAACCTGATCTTCCGAGTGTTGCCGCGGCTCAACTTGGTCGATCAGGTGCGCGAGGTGATCGACCGCCACCGCGGCGCCGCGGGCATCGTCTACTGTCTGCGCCGAAAAGACGTGGACGAAATGACCGCGGCGCTGCGGAAGGCCCGGTACCGCGCGGTTCCGTACCACGCGGGGATGTCGGCCGACGACCGCCGCGCCACGCAGGAGGCGTTCGCCGCGGAAGAGGCCGACATCGTGGTCGCCACGGTCGCGTTCGGCATGGGCATCGACCGGTCGAACGTGCGGTTCGTGGTCCACGCCGCGATGCCCAAGACGATCGAGCACTACCAGCAGGAAACGGGCCGGGCCGGGCGCGACGGGCTGGAGTCGGAGTGCGTGTTGCTCTACTCCGGTTCCGACTTCATCGCCCTGAAGGCGATCATCGAGAAGTCGTCCGAAGAGGCGAACGCGGGGCCGGAGTACACGGCGGCCAGCATCAAGCACCTCGACGAGATGGCCCGCTACTGCCGCGGCGCGGTGTGCCGACACAAAGCGCTCGTGAGCTACTTCGGCCAGGAGTACGGCTCGCCCAACTGCGGCGCGTGCGACCTGTGTCTGGGCGACACGCAGGAGGTCCCGGACGCGCAGAAGGTCGCACAGAAGATCCTGTCGTGTGTGGCGCGGGTGAAAGAGAGCTTCGGGATCGCGCACGTGATCGAGGTGCTCCGCGGGGCCGACACGGCCGCGGTCCGTGCCCGTGGGCACCACCAACTCAGTACCTACGGGCTCCTGAAGGACGTGCCGAAGCCGGACCTGCGCGACTGGATCTATCAACTCATCGGGCAGGGCGTGCTGGTGCAGACCGGCGACGAGTACCCGCTCCTGAAGCTGAACCCGGCGTCGTGGGACGTGATGGCCGAGCGGCAGTCGGTGCGGCTGATCCGGCTGGCGCGCCGGGAGAAGCGCGGCAGGACCGAAGGGGCCGCGGCCTCTCCGGGCGAACTGCCGGCGGGCGCGGACGCGGAACTGTTCGAGGCGCTGCGGCAGTTGCGCCGACAGGAGGCGGCGCGGGCGAAGGTGCAGCCGTATCAGGTGTTCACCGACGCGGTGCTCGCGGAGTTCGCCCGCGGCCGGCCGACGACCGAGGCCGCGATGGGCCGGGTCTCGGGCGTGGGCGAGTTCCGGCTCCGCGCGTACGGCAAGGCGTTCTTGAACGCGATCCTCACCCACTGCCGGCAGAAGGGCTTACCGACCGACGTTCCGCTGCCGAAGCTCGCGGCACTTCCGCAGGCCCCCCCGCCCGCGCCGCCGAAGGCGTCGAGCAAGAAGGAACTCGCGTTCAAGTTGTTCCGCGGCGGCGCGAGCGTCGAGGCGGTCGCGGCGAAGACCGAACTGACGCCCGCGACGGTCGCGGAGCACCTCGCGGACTTCGTGCGGGCGGAGAAGCCGGAGTCGATCTTCGCGTGGGTGCCGGAAGACGTGTGCGAGCGCGTGGCTGCTGCGGCCGAGATCCACGGGACGCAGCGCCTCAAGCCGGTGTTTCTGGAACTGAACGAGGAAGTCAGCTACGACCACATCCGGATCGTCTTCGCGTGTCTGGAATCGCGCGGCTGACCGGCGGTCCGTCTGCCCGCGAGCCGACTCGCCCGAGTATCAGGCGAGGATCTCCTTCACCACTCGCGCCGGCCGTCCGTCCGTCAGGCGCTGCGCCCTTCCGCCGTGGTGGTACACGAGTTTGTCGTGATCGAGCCCGAGCAGGTGCAGGAGCGTCGCCTGGAAGTCGTTCGGCGTGACGACGTTCTCCGCGGCCTTGTGCCCGACCTCGTCCGTCGCGCCGTAGGTCGTCCCGGCCCTGATCCCGCCGCCCGCGAGCCAGCAGGTGAAGCCCTGGCCGTTGTGATCGCGCCCCGCGTTGGCGTTCAGTTCGCCCTCGCACACCGGCAACCGGCCGATCTCGCCACCCCAGTGAACGATCGTCGAATCGAGCAGCCCGCGCTGCTTCAGGTCCTTCACGAGCGCCGCGGCCGGCTGGTCGGTGCGCTTGCAGATCGCCGGCAGCCCGGTGCGGATGCCGGTGTGGTTGTCCCACGGCTGGCTGCCGAGGAACAGTTGCACGAACCGCACGCCGCGCTCCACCAGGCGCCGCGCGATGAGGCACCGGGTACCGTACTCGCGCGTTTCGGGGCGGTCGAGGCCGTACATATTTCGCACGCGCTCCGGCTCCCGCGACACGTCCAGCGCTTCCTTCGCGGCGGTCTGCATCGCGGCCGCCAGCTCGTAACTGGCGATGCGCGCCTCCAAATCCGCCTCGCCCGGCCGGTCTGCAAGGTGGCGCCTGTTGAGTGCGGCGAGCAGGTCGAGGTTCTGGCGCTGGACGTCGCCCGCGGCGTCCGGCGGCGGGTCGAGGTTGAGAATGCGCGGCTCCTGCGGCCGCAAAACGGTGCCCTGATAGAGCGGCGGGAGGAAGCCGCAGTTCCAGTTGTGCGCGGCGTCGACCGGCGGGCCGCCCGGGTCCGAAAGCACCATGTACGCGGGGAGGTTCTGCGCCTCGCTGCCGAGCCCGTAGACGATCCAGCTCCCCATCGTCGGCCGACCGGTCACGCCCGCGATGCCGCCGTGGAAGTAGCGGATCGAGACCTCGTGCCCGTTGAAGCCGGTGTGCATCGACCGGACCACGGCGATGTCGTCCACGATGCCGGCCGTGTGCGGGAGCAGTTCCGACACCTCGGTACCGCACCGGCCGTGCTTCGCAAACTTCCACGGGCTGCCGAACAGCGTTTTGCTCGCGCGGTTGACGAAGCTGTAATGCACGTCGCCCCGGTATTCCTTGCCGTTGTGCTTCGTCAGTTCGGGCTTGGGGTCGAACAGGTCGACGTGGCTCGGCCCGCCGTGCATGAACAGCGAGATCATCGCCTTCGCCTTCGGCGCGAAGTGCGGCTTCTTGGGCGCGAGGCTCGCGGGCGGATTTTCGCCGGGCTTCGTGGGTCCCTCTGCGGCGAGCAGCCCGTCGCGCCGGAGCAGGTCCGCGAGCGCGAAGAGGCCGACCCCGGCCGCGGTGTTCGAGAGGAACGCGCGACGGCCGAGAAGCGCGGGGTGAAAGGACATTGGTAGCTCCGTTCGTCGTTCTGTGTTCGGTTTTGGCTCTTCAGCTCCGCGCTCCGAGTTCCGCGCTTCTCGGCTAATCGACATAGAGGAACTCGTTCGAGGCGAGGAGCTGTTGGCAGAGGTTGGTGAGCGCGGCGAGTTCGGCGTCCTTCGCCTTACCGCGAAGCGCCGCCGATTGTGTGGCGAGGAAGCTCGTGGCAAGGCGGAGTTCGTCCGCGGTGGGCGGGCGCAGGTAGGCGAGGCGCCACGCCGTGGCCGCGGTCAACTCGACCGAATCGGGCGCGGCGTCGGCCGCCCACGCGCGCAAGAAGTCGGCCGTCGCTTCGGTACGGACGCGGGCCGCGAAGTAGCCCGCCTGCTTCCTCACGAAATCGCTGTTGAGGAGCATCAGCGCCTGCGGGGCGGTGGTGGTCGCGTTTCGGCGCTCGCAGTTGAGGTCCGCGGCCGGCGCGTCGAACGCCGTCAGGAACGCGACCGGCTTGCTCCTCCGCACCTGAAGGTAGAGGCTGCGCCGCGGCTTGTCGTCCGGAGTGCCGACCTGGCCGGCCGCGTCCTCGACCACCGCCACCGGCGGTCCGAACGGCGTGAGGTCGAGCCGACCCGCGGCTACGAGCATCCGGTCGCGCACGGCCTCCGCTTCGAGCCGCCGGACCGGGAACCGACCGTACAGCGTGTTCGCGCGGTCGGCGGCGTCCTTCGCGGCGTCGCGCTTCGACGACTGCCGGTAGGTCGTCGAGGTCATGACGAGCTTGTGGAACTTCTTGAGGCTCCAGCCCTGCTTCGGAAGTTCGGTCGCGAGCCAGTCGAGCAGTTCGAGGTGCGTCGGCAGTTGGCCGAGCTTGCCGAACTCGCCGGGCGTGTCCACGATCCCGCGGCCGAAGTGGTTCAGCCAGATGCGGTTGGCCATCACGCGGCCGAACAGCGGGTGCGTCCCGCCCGTCAGGTGCCGCGCCCACGCGAGCCGGCGGCCGGTGGTCGCGGTGCCCGACGCGGGCGGCGCGATCTCGAACCGCTTACTGTCGGGTGCGGCGATCGTCAGATCGGCGGGCGGCAGGTCCGGGCCTTTCGGCTGGCGCGCGTCGCCGCGGTGGAACAGTTTCGTGGTCGGCACGCGGCCCGGCACTTCCGCCATCACCGCGACGAACTGCTCGACCGGCCGCTCCGCGCGCTTCGCCTGAATCTTCCCCTGCATCGTCTTCAGTTCGTCGGCGGCCTTCTGGTTGTACTGGTACAACACGCCCGGCGTGACGTTCAACTTCGGGTTCGCGGCGACGAGTTTCTTCTGCGCGTCGGTGCGCTTGGCCTCCGCGGTGTCGAACGCGGCCTTGAGCTTTTCGCGCTCCTCGGTCGGGAACTTCTCCAGTTCCTTCTCGAACGCCACGCGCACGGCCGCGGACTGCTTCTGGTTGAACTCGGTCTGCATCTTGCCGGCTTCCGCGTCCACGGCGGCGGCCTTTGCGCGCTCCGCGTCGGTGTAGAGCGAGACGAGCCGCTCGCCCGGCCGGCGCCACTTGCCCGGGTCGAGGGCGGGCTCGAACACGGCGCGGAGCTGGTAGTAGTCGCGCTGCGAAACCGGGTCGTAGCGGTGGTCGTGACATTGCGCGCAGCCGACGGACGTACCAAGCAGGCTGGACGTGACGATCTTCAGCGTGTCGGTTACCACCTGTTCGGCGTCGGTCGCACCGCTCGGCGTGCCGTCGGGCGCGGTGCGGAGGAAGCCGGTCGCAGCCAGTAACTCGATCTGTTCCGGCCCGAGGTTCGACCACGGCCGCGGAACGAGTTCGTCGCCCGCGAGTTGCTCGACCACGAACCGGTCGAGCGGCTTGTCGGCGTTGAGCGCGCGGACGACGTAGTCCCGGTAGCGCCACGCGAACGGCCGGACGGTGTCGGTCGCGCCGTCGCCGTCGGAGTCCGCGTACCCGGCCGCGTCGAGCCAGTGGCGGCCCCACCGCTCGCCGTAAGCGGGCGACGCGAGCAACCGGTCGATGAGCTTCTCGTAGGCGTCGGGCGCCCGGTCCGCGAGGAACTGTTCGATCTCCTTCGCGGTCGGCGGCAGCCCGGTGAGGTCGAGCGTCGCCCGGCGGATGAGCGTGGCGCGGTCCGCCTCCGGGTTGAAGCCGAGCCCCTTCTCGCGCAGCTTTGCCAGTACGAACGCGTCGATCGGATTTCGGATCGGGGCGTTCGGATTCGAGACGACCGGCACCGCGGGCCGCTGCAACGGTTGATAGAACCAGTACGCGCGTTCCTCGGCGGTGATGCCCAGACCGGGCGGAAGGGTCGCGGGCTCGTCGCGGAGCGCGGGAGCGCCGGCCGCGATCCACTTCTCGATGATCGCGATCTGTTCCGCGGGCACCTTCTTCTCGCCGGGCGGCATCTCCCCGGCCTTCATCCGCTCGACGAGCGGACTTTTGCCGGGTTCCTTCGGCACGACGGCCGCGCCATTCTTCCCGCCCGCGACCGCGAACCGCTTCAGACGCAGGTCGAGGCCGCCGGACATCTTCTCGCCGGCGCCGTGACAGTCGAGGCAGTATGCCTTGAGAATCGGGCGCACGTGCTGCTCGAATGTGACCGGTTCGGCGGCTGTCGCGGGCGCGGCGGGCGCGAGAATCAGGACCGCGAGGGTAAAGCCGATGCGCATGAGGGCAGGTCGGGGCTGGCGGGACGGGCGGCAAAGGCGGAGTATGAAAAGCCTACCACCCGCGACGGACCGCGTCCAGACCGCGAATCCGTTCGCGCCCGCCGTTTCACCTTGTTGAGATGTCACACATGAAGCGTTCCGCCCTGTTGCTCGGCCTCGCGCTGGCGCTACTCGGGTGCGGGGAGTTCCGGCGCCCGCTCGACGCACCTTCCGGCGGCGACGAGCCGCCCAAGCCGAAGGCGGCCGAAGCACGAAAGCCGGGGCAACTCCGTGCCGGCGTCGCGAAGGTCGAGATCACCAACAAGAAGGTGCTCCCGCTCAACGACCCGCTGTACGTCAAGGCGCTCGTGCTCAAGACCGACGCCGCGACGGTGGCCCTCGTCACGCTCGACGCGGTCGCGGTCGGCGAGATCGGCCCCATCGGCAACGACTATCTCGGCAAAGTACGCGCGCGGCTCCAGAAGGAACTCCGGATCGCGCCCGAGGGCGTGGTGGTGAACGCAAGCCACTGTCACGGCGTCGTGTGCGCCGACGTGGACGAGAAGACGGTCGAGGCGGTGAAGGCCGCGACCGAGAACATGGTCCCGGTGACGGTCGGGGTCGGGGTGGGTCACGAGAGCCGCGTGTCGGAGAACCGGCGCCTCAAGCTCAAGGGCGGCAAGGAGGCCGACGTCCGCCACGCCTACGCGCTGCCGCCGGACGAGGACGTTGCGGAGGTCGGCCCGATCGACCCGCAGATCGGACTCCTGCGCCTCGACCGCGCCGACGGGCGCACGCTCGCGGTCGTCTACAACTTCGCGTGCCACCCGATCATGGGCGTCAACGGCGACGGCAACACCGCGGACGTCGTCGGGTTCGCGTCGCGGGTGATCGAAAACAACCTGAGCGACGGCTGCGTCGCCCTGTTCGTCCAGGGCTGCGGCGGGGACATCAATCCTGTTCGTTACAAGGACGTTCACCAGCCGCGACACGCCGAACCGCTCGGCAACGTGCTCGGCCTCAGCGTGCTTCAGGCAGTTCGGAAAATCAAGTGTACCGACGGCGCGGCGCTCGCCGTTCATAACGAGAAGCTCAAATTGCCTCGGGCCGACCACGCCGAACGGATCGACGCGCTCCTCGCGGAGCAGGCGCGGCTGGTGAAGTCGCTGAAGGGAACGAGCCTCAACTTCAAGACGTTCCTCGAACTGGCGAACAAGTACAACCTGTCGCGCGAGTTCCCGTCGTACTACTCGCACCTCTACATGACCGAGAAGGCGCAGGGCCGCGACGACCTGCTCAAACTCGACGAGGCGAACCGGAAGAACATCCGGGCCTACCTGGACAACGTCCTCACGATGGAGAAGCTGACACGAGTGCAGACGAACCTCGCGCTGCTTCAAAAGCACCAGGCGACGAACCGTGCGGCCGGGCGCAAGCCGCTCGAAGTGGAGCTGGTCGGCGTGCGGGTCGGCGACTTCGTACTGGTCACGTTCCCCGGCGAGTTGACGGTGGAGATCGGGCTGAACGTGAAGCGGACCGCGCCGCACAAGACGACTTTCGTGGCCGGGTACACGAACGGTTACATCTACTACACGCCGACCGCGAAGCAGCTCCGAAACGCCGGCGCCGCGCAGGAGGACTGTGACAGTCTCGTCGCGCCGGAATGGGAACAGATCTTTTACGACCGCGTCGCGGCGTTGCTGAAGAAGCTTTGATTCGCTTCTCGTCGAGCCCGTCGCACCGCCGGGTTCGTGGACCCGAGGCGGCCGCACTCAGTTGCCGCCGAGGAGCTTCGCGGCGCGCGTGCGGACCGCCTCGTCCGCGTGCTTCGAGAGCGCGTCGCGGTGTTCCTTCGTCAGCCACTCCGGCTTCGCGCTGCCCTTTTCGACGGCGTTCAGAAGAGCCGTCGTGCGGGCCGGGGTGCGGAGCAGTCCCGCGAGCGCGAAGTTGCGGTTGCCGGGCGTGAGGTCGGGTAGGGCCGCGACCAGGAGCGCGGCCGAGCCGGCGCCCTCGACGTCCACCAGCCCGCTTACCGCGCCCTGCTGAAGCTCCGCGTTCGCGGACTTCGCGAGGTACTTCGTCAGGCGCGGTTCGGCGAGTTTCCAATCGTCGAGCGCGACGATCCGCAGGGCGTCGTACCGCGTGCCGGTCGGCACCTTCTCGTCGTCGGCCATCGCGTGCGAGTGCTTCAGACACTCCGACCACCGGCGCTCCCGTTCCGGATTGTCGCGGACCAACTCCGCGAACCGCGGACCGGGCCGCTTCCCTTCGAGGCCCAACCCGTTGATCACCCCGCCGCCGAGCACGACCGCCTGCCAGTGGCGAAGGGCCTCGCCCCTCTTCGGGAGCGAGACGTCGAACACCCCCGGGAGCACCTTCGCGTCGTCGGCACGGCCCGCGGCGACCGCGACGCGCCAGATCCACGGAATGCGGCGGTATTCCTCCTTCGTGTCGCCGGCCGGGAGGTCGGCGGTCATTGCGAGAATCACCTCGGCCGCGTGCGGAACGGCGCTCGTCACGAGCGCCGCGCGGCGGTCCTTCGGTGTCGAGTCGTCGAGGATGAGCTTTGCGAGTTCGGCCGGTGACCGCGGCCCGTCACCCACGGCCGTGACCTTCGGCCTCGTACCGACCGGTACGAGATACAGCGTGCGGAGGTCGAGCAGGGCGTTTTTTACCGGCGCGTCGGGGCGGAACGTGATGCGCCCCGCGCCCGCGGGCAACCGCACCGTGCCGAGCTTCACGAGCGTGTACCGGTCCCAGCCGCCCGTCGGCGCGACCTTGCCGCGAAGGGCCGGCTCGGCGCCGTCGACGGCGAACGGGTTGCCCCCGGAGTCGTTCGCGCACGCGTAGTCGAGGTACACGTCGAACTCCGCGGCCCTGTCGAGCTTCACCTTCCACACGACGTAATCCGTCTCGCGGTTCCAGTATCCGATGTTCTTGAAGTCCGGCTCGAAGAGGATCGGTCCGCCCCCGTGGACGAAGCACCGCGTCGCGGGGAGCGTCAGGGCGTTGTCGCTCATCGCGATCTCGGCGGGCTCGTTCCCGGCGAGCTTCTTGTGCGGCGGCTCGTTGGCGGTCAGGTACGCGAGCAGGTCGGCCATGTCCTGCTTCGCGATGTCCTTTTCCAGGCCCTCCGGCATGAGCGATTTCGAAGTGCCGCGAAGTGTTTCGATGAAGGTGCGGAGGATCGTTTCTTCCTTCGCCTGCTGCCCGCGGAGCGTGATGCTCGTGGCGGTCTCGGCCGCGAGGATGCCGCTGACGGTGCGGTCGTCCTTCGTGAGCGCCTGGTACTCGGCGTAACGCGAATCGAGGTTGCGGTTCGGGTCGAGGATCTCGGAGAGCAGGTACAGCGGCGACTTGTTGGCGAGCGCCGAGAGGTCCGGACCGACGGCCGCCCCGACCCCTTCGAGCGCGTGGCACGCGGAACACGACTTCGCGAACACCGCCTTGCCGCGGGTCTTGTCGCCCTTGAGTGCCAGCGCCGCCTTGTAGTCGTCGATGACCTTCTGCCGGTCGGGGTTGCTGCTCCCGGCGAACAGCTTCTCCGCGTGCTTGCGGACCGCGGCGTCGGGCGAGCCGGTGAGGCGCTGGCGGCGGGCGGCGTCAATTTGGCCCGCGGGGATTCGCCCCTTTTCGACGGCCGCGAGCAACTCGGCGTGCCACGCGGGCCGGCCGAGCAGCGCGTCCAGAATCCGCGCGCGGAGCACGGGCGACGCGCTGCCGAACGCGCCGACGAGCGCGGCCGGCGTCGCCTTGTCGGACGTGCGGGCGAGCGCGGAGACCGCTGCCGACTGCACGGCGGCCGGGCGCGTCGCCGCGAGCAACCCCGCGAGCCGCTTGAGGTCGTCGGCGCGCGACGCCGGGTCGCGACCCAGGAGCGGTATGGCCCCGAGGAGATCGGCCTCGGCCGCGTTCTCTTGGGCGCTGATCCTTCGTGCAAAGGCAACGGGCGGATTAACCGCTTTGAGGAGTTCGGGTGTGAGCTTCTCCCACGGCTTGCCCTGCCGTTCGAGCGAATCGAGCGCGCCGTATACCGCGGCGAGTTGCCAGACACGGTAACTTCCATCGGTGTCGCGCGTCGTCACGGAGTTGAGAACGTCGGGGAGAGCCGACCCGTTGTCGATGCCGGCCGCAGAAGCGAGCAAATCGCGCATCGTTTGAGGCGCCGGGTCTATCGTAAAATCGGAGCCGAGAAGCCCACCAATTCCATCGGCGACTCTGCGGATGTTCTCCTTGTTCAGACTGCTCATCGCGGCTGCAATAAAATACGGATCGTCGGCTTTTGCAAATATTCTCGCGATTTGGAAGTGGATGGAGCGGTCTTCCTCTGGGTGCGGGACTCCGAGCGCATAGGCGAGTTGCAAATGCACCTGCGGAGCGTTATGGTCTCGCTGCCACAGCAGGATCCAGTTCAACTTTTTTCCGACCTCTCCTCTGAAGTGCGGTTCCAACAACCGAATGGCCTGCCGACGGACACCCGGATCGTAATCATCGGTTCCTGCCTCCAGCACCTTCGGTGACACCTCGCCCATTTCACCGAGGGCGCAAAGCGCCTGCATCCGCGCGAGGCCGTTTTTCGACCCGCGGACCAGTTTCTCCAGCGGCTCTTTCGCGGCCGGGTCGTTCTTCCAGACGAGCATCATCATCGCGGTGTCGCGCTGCCAGCCGTTCGGGCTGTCGAGCGCCGCGACCAACCCCGCCGTGTCGAGCTTGTCGAGTCGCACCCACGGGCGCAGCGGCGCCTTCTCCGATCGCACGCGATAGATGCGGCCGAGGCCGGAGCCGGCGCGAACGTCGATCTTCACGAGGTCCGCCTGCGGAATCCAGCGCGGGTGTTCGATCAGATAGCGGTACATGTCGGCGACCCACAGCCCGCCGTCCGGACCGGTCAGCACGTGAACCGGACGGAACCAACCGTCGGTGGAGGCGAGAAACTCACTGTCGAGTTCGTCCGCGGCGCGCTCGCCGGCGAACGTGGAGCCGTTCGGCTTCAGGACGCGGCGCGTGACGAGCAGGTTGACCGGTTCGCAGGTGAAGGAGTTGCCGTAGAACTCTTTGCCGAGCAGGTCGTCGCGGTAGAGGCCGAGCCCGCACGCCGCGGTCACCGTGTTCGGCGGCCCGGACAGCGCGAACCGCTGCGCGTCGCTCTTCAGCGAGAACAGCTTGTTCGACGGCGCGACGTTCACCGACGCGTTCGGGTACGCGACGTACGGGTTCCGCTTCAGGTAGTGGTCCTCAAGGACGTAGTGGCGGATGAAGTTGCTGTTGTCGCAGCCGAACCAGTTGCCGCGGTCGTCGCGGACGCGGCCCTGCTGCGTGCGGCCGGTCGCCGGTTCGAGTTCGCCCGTGTCCGGCTTGACGCGGAAGTCGCGGTTGCCGAGCGCGACCGTTTTCCCGGTCTTGTGGCAGAGGATGTTGCCGCCGAAGAGGCCGCACGAGCCGTACACCCAGCCGTCGAGACCGTATTGCAGGCTGTTCACGCGGGCCTGATAGTTCTCCGTGCCGAAGCCGCTGTAGAGCTTCTCGACCTTGTCGGCCTTGCCGTCGCCGTCGGTGTCTTCGGCGTAGAGGATGTCGGGAGCGGCACAGATCAGTACGCCCTTGCGCCACGGCAGCACGCCGGTGGGGAAGGGGAGCCCGTCGAGGAACACGGTGGACTTGTCGAAGGTGCCGTCGCCGTTGGTGTCTTCGAGGAACACGATGCGCCCGCCCGGATCGAACTTGCCCGTGCGGCCGAGCGGGTAATCGGCCATCTCCGCGACCCACAACTTGCCGTCCGGGCCGAACGCCAGCGCCACCGGGTCGGCGACGAGCGGTTCCGCCGCGACCAGGTCGACGCGCAGACCGGGCTTCGTCTTGATGGCCTGCTGTGACTGCTGCGGAGAAAGCGGGAGCGTGTCGCCGGTGCGGTTCGGGTCGAATCGCGCCGCGAACGAGCGGCCGATGTGGTCCTTGACCGCGCCCACGATCTTGTCTTCGAGGCCCGGCGCGAACGGGACCGGGAGGTCGTAGTAGATCATCGCCCCGCCGCCCTCGTAGCCGCCCACCTTCAGCACGCGCTCGCTCGGGATGTAACACGGCGCGTTGTTCACGTACCCGGTCACGAACAGCCGGCGCGCGTCGAGTTCCCTTTTCAGCCGCAGCGGGTAATCGACGACCACCTCGCCGGGCAGCTGAACCATCGCGAGCGCGGTGCCGAAGGTCCACGTTTGCACGGGGTAGTCGACCTTTGTGGGTAGCTTCTCGCCGCGGTCGAGCTTCGCGAGGGTGACGCGGGCGTGGTGGCCGATCGCGTCCATGCGCTTCGCCTTCTCCTCCCACTGTTCGCGCGTCGGTAGGGCCGCGAGCGGAAGTTCCAGTGTCGTCACCTTCGCGGTGATTTCTCCCGTCACGGGAGCGAGGAAGTTCTGCGACAGTCGGCGCACCTCGGCCGCGATCTCGCGCCCCTGTGCGGTCGCGACGTCTTCCTTCGCCCCGGTGACGCCGGAATTCGGGTTCTGGTCCGCCCCGCCGCCGATCGCGACGAGCGCCACCGCGTCGGAGAAGGTGTCTTCGATCGCGGCCGCGGCGAACCCGGCCCAGTCGCCGCCGATCTTGTTGTGCGAGAGCGTTACGCAGTGGCACGCGTAGTTCAGGTAGACCGCGCGAACCGCGCCCTTCTCGTCCTTCACGAACAGCACCGGCAGGTCGTGGTCGATCGGACCGCCTTTGGCGCGCCGGTTCATTGCGAAGCCGACGCGTCCGACGCCCCATTCCAGCTTCGCAGGCTTCACGTCTTTGAGCGCCGCCAGGGCGACCGCTTCGAGCTTGTCGATGAACACCGGTGTGTACTTGTCGATGCTCGCCTGGTGCTCCTTCGGAATCGGCACGCCGAAGATCGTGGGGTTCGCGCCGGTGAGCATCGGGCCGGTGTGGGTGTGCGTCGCGGTGATCGCGAGCCGCTCTTTCTTCAGACCGGCCCTCTTTTCGAGCCTGCGAGCGACTTCGTCGTAGATGTCTGCGGGGATGCCCAGCACATCGACCGTAACGAGCACGGCGGGCGCCTTCCCGTCGTCGATCGCCAGCGCGCGGGCATGAATCTGGTGGTACACCCCCTCCGACTCGGTGCGGCGGAAGCCGAAGCCGTTGAGTCGGATCGCGTGGCCCGGGGTGATGTCGGTTTTCGCGATCCCGGCCTTGTACGGTGTCGGCGGTTCGGCCGCGGATGTGGTTGTGGGAAGGAGGGCGAGCAGCAGACCGAACGCGGACGCGGTGCGCACGGGTACGTCCTCACGGGTGACCGTCCTGTCACCGTAGACTACTACCAACGCCCGCCCGAGACAGTACCCGAGGTCGCGAACCACCGGGCCGCCGAATCGCTCTTCCATCCTTGGCGGCAACGGGCCGTCGCTCGATAACGCGCGGGAGTTACACCGATGAGTGAAGACGCGGTCGTCCGGTACATCACCGACACGTTCGCGGGCGTCGAAGCGCTCGCCGCGTCGGGGGACTATTACTTCTTCTACCAGCCGGGTGGGAACGTCCCGCCCGACCACCGGTTCCCGTTCGCCACCCTCGTGACCGCCGACCGTCACGACCGGTTCTCGAACCTCGACCGGCCGGGCGTGTTCCGGCTGAACGTCGGCGTCGCCAAAGAGACGTTCCGATCGCTGTTCGGCCCGCAACCGCCGGAGGACGGTTACGACTTTACCGTCCTAGACCGGATCATGCCGCACCCCGTGTATGGGAAGATGTACTGGGTGTGCGTGCTCAGTCCGGGCGGCGAAACGTTCGAGGCGGTCAAGCCGCTTCTCGCCGAGGCGTACGACGCGGCCGTGAAACGGCACACGAAGGCACACCCGACGGAAGAGACCTGACCGCCTCGCGACGCCGGCGATCGGTTCACCGTTTCGAGCGGTCGTCCAGTTTCCGTTCCAGTTCACCGATCTGCCGCTGAACCTCGCTGAACCGCGGCGGCCAGGGCTGGCCCCGCAGCTTCCGAACGGTCTTCGTGGCCGCGTCCCAGTCCCTGAGTTCGATCTGGGCGGCCGCGAGCTTCAACAGGCCGGTCGGTTCCAGCGCCCGGATCTCCGCGACCCGCTCCCAGTGGGCGATCGCCTCGGGCCAGCGCTTCTGCCCCTCGCGGATCTCGGCCAGGAGCGCGTGGGACTCCGACTCGTTGGGCAGCATTTCGACGATCGAGGTGACGGCCCGCTCGGCCTCGCCCGGCCGGTTCACCTCGGCGAGGCGCTTGCCCAACTGTTCGTACAACTTGATGTCGCGGCGCGACAGCTCGACCGCGCGGAGCAGCTCGCGGACGGCCGCGTCCTTGTCGCCGAGTTTGTCGTGGCACGCCAAGAGCGCGGTGTAGATCTCCGCGTCGTCGGGCTGAAGTTCGGAGGCCAGTTGCAACTGCGGGACGGCCTTCCCGTGCTCGTTCTTCTGGATGTGGGCCAGCCCGATTGCCTTTCGAACCACGGCGCTCTGAAGCTTCTCCTTGTCGAGTTCGGCCGCGTAGGCGTCGAGGTCCTGGGCCTCGGCGAGCACCCGCACGAGCGCCTGGATCGCGTACTTGCGCTGTTCCAGATTCGGCCCCCAGCTCACGATCGCTCCGCAGGCCATGTCGACGGCCTGCTTCGTCTTGCCCAGCCCCGCGTAAGCCCGTGCCGCGTTGGCGTAGTAGCTCGACAGCGTGCCGTCGCCCGCGCCGCGGTGGGCGTTGGCGCGCTGGTGGCGCGGGACCAGTTCCTCGTAGTACGCGGCCGCCCGTGCGAAGAGGTGCGTTTCCAGACAACTGCCGGCCAGCGTCGCGAGCACGGTCTCGGTCCATCGGTCCTTCTCGTGGAAGAACGCGTCGGTCTGTTTGAGGAGCGCCAGGAGTTCCGCCGGCTTTTCGGTGCGGAAGTAGGCGTACATGAGCCGCGTCCGGTAGTGGAGGTTCTCCGGCCGTGCCTCGACGAGCGGCAGGAGCAGCGCGATCGACTCGGCGTAGCGCTGCGTCCGGTGCAGGTAGTCGACGAGCTGCCACCGGCCGGACTCGGTGAGGAGCTTATGCTCGTGGGCCGCGAAGAGGACCTCGACCGCCCGCCTTTCGCGCCCCAGGCCGAAGAACAGGTACTCCGCGATGTACTCCGCTGACGGACCGGAAGCCTTCCGCTCGGCGAGCACCTCTTCGGCCGCCCTCGCGAAGTAGCCCTCCTTCTCGGCCCAGTAGTGGCCGTGGCGGCAGTCGTAGATGTTGCGGGAGCGCGACTCGCGCGAACGGAGGTCGCGGCGCAGTTCGGTCAGCACGAACTTCAACAGGCGTGGTTCGAGGTCGCCGAGGTCCTTCACGGCCGCGCGCCAGCCGCCCAGCCGGTAGGCGTGTCGACTCCAGGCGTCCTGGCTGGTGTACCGCACCCGGTCCGGCTCGTCGTCGGCGCGGTCCAGGAGGAACGCGATGCCGTCGCGCGGGCCGGTCACCTGGACCAGCGCTTCGGCCACGTCGTTGACGATCCCGTCGTAGTTGGTGGTCTGCTCCTTCAAGATCGGCGGGAGCGTCTTGAAGGCGAACGTCGTCGTGTCGTCGGCCGCCCCGGCGAGCTTGAGTTCGTGGGCCGTGCGGTACGTGCGGACGAGCTGCCCGAGCAGCCGGTAGCGTTGGTCCTGGCCGGCGGCGCCGACCGCGCCGAGTAACCGCTTCTCCAGCGCCTTGTAGAGCACCGCGCCGGTGCCGAGCGACACGTCGCCCGTGTTCCGGAGCGCCCGGTGGTACAGTTCGTTCAACTGCTGGACGAGCCAGTCGCGCTGTTCGGCGTGGACCGGGTGCTTGAGCTGCGCGAGGAACACCTTTTCGGCGCGGTCGTAGTGCCCCGCGCGTTCCAGGAACGTAATCAGCATCGTCAGGGAACCGTTCGCGGAGGTGGGGAGCATCCCGTTGTTGGCGTCCTCGAACTCCTTGAGTGCGGACCGAAGGAGGTCGATCGCGTCGGGACCGCGCGAGTAGCCGTTGAGCGTCGC
This sequence comes from Planctomycetota bacterium, assembly GCA_017306025.1. Lineage (GTDB taxonomy): Bacteria > Planctomycetota > Planctomycetia > Gemmatales > Gemmataceae > Gemmata. The sequence goes on along the minus strand of JAFKJJ010000550.1, from coordinate 11,792 downwards.
GGCGTAGCGGCTGGCGATGTGCAGCCGGTCGTACGACCCGGCCGCGGCGCCGCGGTGGAGCGCCTCCAGTTGGCGAAGTTGCTCCTTCGCGATCGTGGCCTGCGGAGCGCTGCCCAGCCCTGCGAGGAAGTCGGCCATGAGCCGCTGCTCCCCGGGCGACCACTCGCCCTTGAAAGCCCGCGTGAGGGCCGCGAGCGCCTTGTCGGCGTGCGGTCCGGCCTGGTTCTGTACCTCGGCCGCGCGGCGCTCGACGAGCAGTTCCAGGAGGTCGATGGCGCGCTGATCGACCGGCGTCTTGGCCGCCGGGCGGAGCGCGGCGATCCGCTTCGCGAGTTCGTCCGCGGTCGCCTCGTCGCGCACCTCCGCGAGCACCGATCGCATCCCGTCGAGGAACGGATAGACCCGACCGGCCGTGTGCCCGACGGCACCGTCCGGCAGCATCGAGAGCAGCCGGAAGTCGCGCGACGCCTGGTAGAACTGTTGGAGCAGGTGGAGGTAGCTCTGCGGGGTCGCGGACTTCTCGAACAGCGCCGAGAAGACGATCAGCACCTCCGGGTCGAGTTGCGTCGGCAGGTGGCCCGTCGTGCCCTGCCAGGGCGACAGGTGCCGGTAGAGCTGCTGATACAGTTGGTACTCGCTCGTCGTTTTGTAGGCCGCGGCGCGGGCCTTCTCGGACCGGTCGCGACGGTTCTCGACCAGATACCAGTTCGCGAGGCTGCGGTAGGCCGCGGGGGAGAGCTTGTCGGCCGCTTCGAGCGCCTCGAACTGCTTGATCGCGTCGGGAACTTTCCCCTGTTCGGCCAACAGGTAGCCCAGCGCCAACCGCCAGCGATCGTCCCCGTCGGGGCCGGCGACCCACTTCCCGAGTTCGACTTCGAGGTCCTTGACGCGATCGAGGGCGATGAGGAGTCGGAACTTCTCGGCCCGCCACCGGACGGTTTCGGCATTGTCCTTCAGTCGCTCATCGACGAATTTCAGCAGGCGATCGACGAGCGCGGCGTCGGCCCCTTTACGGGCCGCGAGGTTCTCCAGCGCCATCAGGAAGCGGGCGCGGAGCACCCCGTCCAGTCGTACCTCGACGGCCGGGGTGTCCTCGGGGTCGGTCTTCACCGACGGGGTGGCGAGATACGCCCAGCAGTCGTCGGCTGCCGACTTGAGGTCGCGGTCGAGCCGGACGTCGATCCAGACGCGCTCGGCGACGAGCCACGCCACTAACGGCCGCGCGGTACGCGCGGCCTCTTTGCGGAGCCGGTCGGAGAACGCTTCCCGGGTCGATTTGCGGGCCTCGGTGTGCTTCTTTTGAAGCTCGGTGCGCGCGAGCTTTTCCGGGTGTTCGATGGCCTTCACCCGGGCCTGGAACCGTGCTTCGAGCATGGCGTCGGTGAGCCGGTGCAGCGCCGCGACACGCGCGAGTAAGCTGTTCGTGGCCGCCCGGGGCTCGGCCAGCGTGTCGAGCAGCGCGAACGCTTCGTCCTCGATCTCGGGCGCCCACGGCCGTGCCAGAAGCGCGTTGAACAGCTCGTTCGCGTAAGCGGCGCGGTACAGCTCCGGGGCCTCCTTGAACTGCACGCGCAGGAAGGGGAGCGCCTCATCGGGGCCGAGCCAGTCGAGCACGCGGCCGAGCGGCCGGGCGAGCGCGTACCGGGCGTCCGGCTCCTTCGCGGCGTCCCAGCGCCTGCGCAGGGCCGTGGCGACCTTCTGCCAGTCGTCGCGCTCCATCCCGGCGTCCGACCAGACCCAGTTCACGAGGTAGTCGACCCGTGCGGCCGGGAGCGTGCCGATGCCTTTACGCAGCATCTCGGCGAGCGCCTTGCGGACGGCCCGCCCGGCGTCGGTCGAGGTGAATCGCGCCGACGACAGGATGCCGTCGGCGTGGCCGGTGTTGGTGTCGCGGCGCGCGAAGTACAGCGCCGTCTCGGCCAGCGGCGCGTGCCAGCGCTCCTCGACGCGGTTGGAGTACAGGTCGGGTCCCTGACCCAGCGCGAAGTCGCGGGCCGCCAGGAACCGCGCCGAGACGGGCGCCGGCAGTTCCTCCTCGATCAGCGCCTCGCGCAACCACTGCGCCGCGAGGGCCTCGGCCCGCGCCGCCTGGTTGCTGTAAACGAGGGCCGAAAGGTACTGCGCGTACGGCTGCTGGTACTCGGGGTTCCACTTGATCCAGGTCGCGAGGTAGTCGGCGAGGTCGCGGTAGCGGCCCTGGTCCCGGAGGAACCGGGCGTGGAGGCCGCGGAACTGATCCTCCTCGTGGGGCTCCCACCCCGCCCCGGCCCCGAGGGCGCGGTCGAGCCACGCGTAGGCCGCGGGGTAGTCGCCCGAGCGCACGAGGGCCAGGGCGTATTCGAATTGGAGGCTGTAGTCGCGCGGGTAATCGGCCGCCAGTTCCTTCGCGAGCTGGCGCGCCTTGTCGGGCTGCCCGGCGCTCCCGAGGAGCGACACGCGCCAGCTCCGCCACGCCTTTGCGGCGTGCAGGTGCGCGGGCTGGCGCTCGTAGACCTTCCGCAGCACGTCCGACAGGCTCAGCCGCTCGTTCGTCTCCAGCACCTGCCCCTCGTAACCGGCGAGGTACCCGGCGAGGAAGTGGTCGTTGGCGCGGGCGTCCGCGTCCTCCGTCGTGGCAAGGGCGGTGGCCTCTTCGAGCAACCGCTTGCGCAGTTCGTCGTGCCGACGGGCGGCGAGCAGGAACGCGTCGCGGAGCCAGCGCATCCCCGTCTTGCCCGCGGACAGCTTCTCGCACTCGCGGAGGTGTTCGCGGGCGCGCTCCCACTGCTGCGTGGCCGCGAAATGGAGCGTCAGGACGGCCCGGTCGTCGAAAGTCGCCTTACCGTTTGCGGCGGCCGTCTTCGCCACGGCGACGGACGGCAGCGGCTGGCGGAGGAACAGTACCTTGTCCCGGCCCGCGAGTTCCTGCGTCATCCGCTTGGCGAACTCGTCGACGGGCAGTTCGCTGATCGTTTGCGTCGTCAGCCAGAGCCGGCGGTTCTGGCCGTCGAGAACCTCGATGCGCTGCGCCCACCACATCCCGGCGACCTCGATGAAGTCGTCGAACTTCGTCGTGCCCGTCGCCTTGCCCTTGTTTCGGGACTCGATGCCGAGAGCGACGTGCCGGCCGGTATCGACGAGTACGCGGACCTCGTAGTCCGGGCTGGTCGGGTGTTTCAGGACGAGCAGTTCACGGTCCTTGCCGGCCGGCACAACCGTCGGCGTCATGTGCGCGTACGCCTCGTGCAGCGGCGTGAGGGAGTTGTCGGCCAGTTCGAGCGGAAACTGGCGCAGGTCGTGCGCGTTCGAGGGGCGCACTCGGCCGAGCTGAAACGCGGTCGTGTACGTGCCGTACTCCTTCGCGTCGCACCAGTTCACGAGCACCTGACCGCCGCTCGGGGCGGTGCGGGCCATCCACGCCGTCGGCGAAACCAGTTCCAGCCGCGTGCCGCGCGACGACAACTCGCCGCGGCGCGCGTCGAAGCCGTCGATCTGGCGGCCGATGGCGACACCGCCCTTGAGCTGGCCGAGCCTGTCCGCCCGGAGCAAACTGCGCGACAGCGCCAGTGCGGGGGCGGGCCAAGTGGTCCTGGGCGGCTTCGGCTCGCGCGCCGACGGGGCGATCGTCGGGAACAGAGAGTCGAGCCACCGCAGTTGCAACGTCCGGGAGCGGGCGCCGTAGTAGTACGGGTTCGCCGCCGTCGCGCGGACGGAGAGGCCGAAGGAGGGCGACTCGTCGGTGATGCGGTCAAAATTGGCGAAGTCGGGGAGTTCGACGCCGAATTCGTAGACCGCACGGCCGGCGAAATCCTTTTCATCTTTCAGCCCGCCTCCGAGCGCCAGGTCGCGGCGCCACTCCCCGCCGTCCACTTCCAATCCCGCCGTGGTCAGGCGCTCGGCGAACCCGCTCATCGGGTCGAACTTCTCTCGCGCGTCTCTCTCGGGTGTCGGAGATGCTGAGGGTCTCGTCGGTTGGCCCGCTCCACTCCTCTGCGAGCGCCTTCCCACTCAGCTTGCCGAGGCGCTCGTAGGGTACCTCGCCGGCCTCCAAATCCTCCCTCAGACCCGCGACGTCGTAACTCGCGAAGTTGTACACCCGCGGCGGGCTTCGCCGGAACAGTGCCGGATCGCGCCCGAGGGCGTTGAGCCGGCTCAGCACGTTCCGGCGCAGCGCGGTGCGGTAGTCGGCCGCGAGCCGCATCTGCTTCAGCTTCAGCTCGAACGTCGCGTTGTCGCGGCCCTCGGCGAAGAACCGCTCGCCGTCGCGCATCAGGAACCGCCGCTTCACCGCAAAGCGTTCCCGGTCCGCGTCACTCTCCAGCACGAGCAGCGACGTGTACGGCGTGATGATGTGGAACTCCTCCGAGAGCGCAATCACTTCTTGCTTGACGGCCTCGGTGCGGCCCTGTTCGAGCAACTTGTCGAGGTGCATCCGCGCCCACAGCCGCGGGATGAACGAGTTCCCCTGTTCGGCGTCCTTGAGGGCGAACGGTGCCGCGAACCGTACCGGCTTACCACCGAGCGTGCCCGTGACGACGATCTCGCCGCCCTGGTCCTGCCCCGCGGGCAGGTAGCGGCCGAGCACGATCTGCTGCGTACCCGCGGGGACGTTCGGGAGCGATTCCGGGTAGACGCGAGTGGTCCGCAGCCCGACGAACTCGACCTTCACGTCGCGAAGGCCGGGCTGCGCGATCTCGGTCAAAAGATCGAGCGCGGTCGCTTGTGGCCCGCGGTCGCTGGACACCCGGCGCATCGACCCGCCGCCCAGCGCCGCGATCGCCTTGAGCGCGACGGGCTCGTAGCTGCTGCCGAGCGCCACCGCATGGAACGTGCCGGTCTTTCCCTCGTACAGCCGCGGGAGGCGCTTGGCGAAGGCCACCGGGTCGGCGTTGCCGGTCGTGGTGATGCCGTCGCCGAGGTAGACGACGTGTGTGCCCGGTGCGGTCATCGTCAGTACCGATGCAAACGCCTTGTCGAGATCGGTCCAGCCGAGGGACGTCCGCCGTGCCAGGAAGTCCTGCGCCGCGGCGACGTTGGCCGGGGTCGCGGGGAGCGGCTTTTCGAACACCCAGTCGCAGTTCACGTCACACGCGGCCACGTTGATCGTGTCCTTCGCCGTGAGCGCGCCCAGGATCGACGTCAGTACGGCGGTCTGGGTCGCGCGCTGGCTACGATCCATCGACGCGGAGGTGTCGGCCACGAGCAGGAGCCGGAGCGGCTCGCCGTCGGGGACGATCGGCCGATCGGCCGCACCCGCCCCGGGCGGCGTGAGCTGAACCATGAAGTACCCGTCCTCCCCGCGCCGGTGCGGCATGACGACGACGTCGGGCCGCGCGCCGTCGACCTCGACGACCGCCTCGAAGTCGCGCGTCGGCGTGTACTCCTGCGCCGTGAACTCGACGTGTCCGGAACGCTCGGTCTTCGCGACGCGGGCCGCGTGCGTCGGCGACGACACGCTCTTGATCGGCACGGCCGAATTCACCTTCACGTCGATCTTCAGGTCGCGCAGCGAGTGCTGCTTGAGCAGCTCGCTTTGCAGCCCGTAGCTGTAGCGGTAACGGTTGCCCTGGAGGGGGAGCACCTGCGTGTAGGTGATCTTGATTCGCTTTTCGGACCTTCCCGGGATCGGGTACACGCGGGCCTTGAAGATGTTCCCGCCGGTCCATTCGAGGAGTCCCGGGTCGCGCTTCTCTTGCAGGATCGTCTCGTAGATCTCACGGGCGCGCTGCTTCTCGACCACGTCGGCCTCGACGAGCTGGTCGCCGATCCACATGCCGAAGCCCGAGATGGACGCGTCCTGCGGCAGCGGGAAGTAGAAGACGCCTTCGAGCACGCCGGGGGTCGTGTTGACGAACGACTCCTCGACGGTCGTGCGCGCGATCTGGTCGCGGACGTCCACCGTGACGTGGTGGTACCCGACCGTCAGCGGCACGTCGCGGCCGTCCACGGAGGCGACGAGCGAGCCGAGCGACTCGTTCGCGGTCGTCCCCTTGAACCCGCGGAGCCACATCGGCTCCTTCTCGACCGTAACGAGCTTCTCCTTCTCGACGCGCACGATCTGCCGGCCCTTGACCGACAGTTTTTGCTTGTCGGGACCGTGCAGCTCGACCGGCGCCTCGCCGGTGGTGATCTCGACCTCGCCCGCGAGCAGCTTGATCTCGTCGGCCCTCACCAGTTCGACCGTCGAGTGCGGCCCGACGACGACCGCGGCCGATTTGAGGAGCCGAAACGCGACGGCGTTGGCCCCGCGGGCGTCGGTGCGGAGCCAGTCGCCCGGCTTGAGGACCAGCCGCGGTTGCACCGGCGACCAGCGCTCGTGCATCACCGGCTTGACCGCGACGACGCCCTGCGCGTCGGTGACTTTCCCGATGCGGCCGTCGTCCACGAGCGAACCTTCCACCCGGAATTTCTCTTCGGGCGGTGCCGGTTCGGGGACGAGCGCGGGCGCGTCGAGCGCGCCGAGCCAGTACGCGAGGCCGATGCCGATCAGCAGAAGCGCGGCGGCGCCGGCCGCGAGCCAGCGGAACGCAAAGGGGATCATGGGTCGCTTCCGGGGAGGAGAAGGGGACGCCGGGGCGGTCGGGGTCGTCGCGGTCTCGAAGGCCGCTTGCGACCGTTCGCGCAACCGGGCGAGGAACGCGGGATCGGGGGGCGGCGCGTCCTTTTCGGCGGCGGCCAGAAGGGCCGCGAGCTGTTCGTCGGCGGGGTGCGTCTCAGGGTCGTTCATGGCACGCCTCCGCGTCGGTCGGGCTGGCGCCGGTCAGCCGCAGAAAGGTCTTGCGAAAGGCCTCTCGGGCGCGGGCCAGTTTCGATCGCACGGCGGTTTCGGTGCAGCGCTCGCGGTCGGCGATCTGCTCGACCGAGGCGCCGTCGAGGTACTTTGCGGTCAGGAGCGATTCGTAGTCGTCGGGCAGTTCGGTCAGCGCGAGCCGGACGAGCAGAGCCAGTTCGGCCGTTTCGAGCAGGCTCGTCGGCGTCTCGTCGAGGCCGTCGAGCCAGTGCGCGAGCCGGCCGGCACTTGCGGCGAGCCAGTCGCCCGCGTGTTTGAGCCGGTCGTGCCGCTTCTGCTTGCGGAAGTGCAGCGCCACCTGGTTCCGGGCGATGCCCCACAGCCAGTTCCAGAGCGACCCATTCGCCTCGTCGAAGCCGCGCGCCGACCGTGCGGCCGCGATCATGGTTTCCTGGACGACGTCCGCCGACGCGGGGCCGAGCAGGCGCGCGACGCCGCGCCAGACGCGCTCCGCGAACGCGTCGTACAACGCCCGCCAGGCGTCCGGTCGGCCCTCGCGCAGACCGCGGGCGACCTCGCGCGCCAGGTGTTCATCCATAAAGCACGAACCCGCCGCGGTACATCCGGAACGCGTTACCGGCCGCGTTTCCGAACCCCGCGAACCCGCTCCGTGCCGGGAATCGCGGGGGAACACGTGTTGTCGCTACCCTATTTGCGCCGAACGGCCGAGATGTGTCGGGGAAGGGGACCGTTTTTACGCGCCGGGCTGCGCCGGCGTGTCGCGCGGTGCTGCCCGGCGGTTCACTCCCGCGCCGGTTTCTTCTGCTCGTAGAGCTTCAGCCGCTCGCGCGCCTTCGGGCCAAAGTCCTTTTCGAACGCCTTGTCGGCCAGCGCCTTCTTCTGGAACTCGACGGCGCGCTCGAAGTCCCCGGTCTCGGCGTATGCGGCCGCGAGCGCGTCCAGCGCGGAGGCGTCCTTGCCGCCGGTCAGTTCGTTCGCCTTCGCGGCCAGCTCCACGGCCCGCTTGCCGTCGCGCAGTGTGTCGTCGGCGCAGGTGGCGAGCAACCGGGCCAGGTCGGCCATCGCGGCGGTGTACCGCGGGTCGAGGCGTATCGCTTCGTTCAGGTCGGCGAGCGCCTTGCGCGGCTCGCCCTTCGCGCGCCAGGTGGCCGACCGGTCGTGGAACGCGGGTGCGTAGTGCGGGGCCACGCGGGCGGATTCCGTGTAGTCGGCGATGGCCTTATCGAACTCCCCCTTTGCGTGCCACGCCAGCGCCCGGTTGCGAAAGCCGACCGCGTACGTCGGGTCGAGTTTCACCGCCTCGGTGTAGTCGGTAATCGCCTTGTCGAGTTCCTTGTTCGCCCACCACATCATCCCGCGGATGCCGACCAGATCGGCGTCTTTCGGGGCCAGCCGAACCGCCTCCTGTAGATCCTTCAGGGCGAGGTCGGGTTTGCCGGCGTATCGGTTCGCGACGCCGCGCCGGCTCCAGGCGAACGCGTCCTTCGGGTCGGCCTTGATGCGCGCCGTGAAGTGGTCCATCGCCTCCGAGAGCCGCACCCATTCCGCCTTCTGCGCCCACCCCTCCTGGCCGGGGTAGTTCACCCGAACGCGGTCACCGTCCTCGGCCACCACCGCGTAGACGATGTGCCGAACGGGAAGGGTGGCCGGCTTCCCGTCCTTTGCGGTATCGGTCAGCGACGCGCCGGCGTTGCGGGCGAGCACCTTCTGCCCGAGCCAGGCGTCGGCGGGTGGCGCGGCCGTCGGCACCGCGGCACCGATCAGCAGAAGGGCGTAAATGAACATGCGGCACCGGAGGAAAGTTTGAGACCGGTCGCGGACGAGGAACGATCCCGCGCCCTCGTGACGTTCTAACCCAGGTCGCGAACGGGTTCGCCGTCGCTCAGGCGGTTCCGCAGGTGCTGGAACTCGTCCACGTACTCCTGCCGGTGATCGATGCCCAGGTGGCGCAGGACCGTGGCCGCGAGGTCCGCCGGGGTGACCGGTTTGTCCGCCACGTACCCGCCGTCGCGCGTGGTCGAGCCGTAGACCTGCCCGCCCCGAACCCCGCCACCGGCCAGGATCGCGGTGAAGGCGTGGGGCCAGTGGTCCCGGCCGGTCTTGCGGGTGTTGCTGCTCTGCTCGAACTGCCCCAGCTTCGGCGTGCGCCCGAACTCGCCGACCGCGACCACCAGCGTCGTCTCCAGGAGGCCGCGCTGGTGCAGGTCCTCGATGAACGCGGGGAAGGCCCGGTCGAACAGCGGACACAGCAGCGTCTTGAGCTTCACAAAGTTGTTCTGGTGCGTGTCCCAGCAGGTGTTCACGCCGTCGGTGGTGGTTTCGTCGTGCCAGTTCACGGTGACCAGCGACACGCCCGCCTCCACCAGCCGGCGCGCCATGAGCAGGCTTTGGCCCACGGCGGTTCGGCCGTACCCGTCCCGGACGCCGGCCGGTTCGCGGCGCAGGTCGAGCGCCGCGCCCGCCGAACTGCCCAACAGATCGGTCGCGATGCGGCGGCTGAGGTCGTGTGCCTCCGTCTCGCCCCCACCCGGTCCGCCCTGCAAGCGGTCGAGCAACTCCGTTCGCCCCGCGAGTCGTTCGCGCGACAGCCCCTCCGGCGCGGACAGCCCTTCGAGGGCGAAATCGTCGCGGGCGATCTCGCCGTTGATAAGGAACGGGTTGTGGCGCTCGCCCATCCGCGCCCCCGTCTGACCGGCGATCCGCCGCGGCTGGCCGGGGAACTGAAGGTACCACGGCAGCACGGCCGCGGGCGGCAACCCGTTCTGGGGGCGGCCGAAGCGCGTGACCAGCGCGCCGAGCGACGGCCAGTCCTCGCGCGACGCCTGATCGGTCGTGGGCGGGCCGAAGTACGGGCGCCCGCTGAAAACTTCACTGCACGCCGGGCCGTGAACGTTCATCCGGTGCGTCATCGACCGGAGCAGACACACCTTGTCCGTCACGCTGCCGAACCGCGGCAGGTGTTCGCACACGCGGACGCCCGGGACCGCGGTGGCCGTCGGGGTGAACTCGCCGCGCACCGCGTCCGGGGCGTCGGGCTTCATGTCCCACAGGTCGATGTGGCTCGGCCCGCCGAAGAGGAACAGGAACACGCAACTGTTCCGCCGGCGCTTCTCGGCGCCGGGCGAGGTCGCGGGGGCGGCGCGCAGCGCCCGGAGCGCGGACGGCGTCAGCCCGAGCCAGCCCAGCCCCGCAGTCACAAGAAGGCGCCGCCGAGAAGTGCCCGTGTGAAAGGTCATGTCGGTGTCTGCCCGAAGATCGTCTCGCGCGTTCCGGCGCGACCCGTGATGCCCGGTCGCCTTCGGCGGAACTGGCGCGAAAGCGATGATACCCCCGGAGCGGGAGCGCGGGCCAGCGCGAACCGATGACTCCGACCCGGCTTCTGGTCGGGCTCCGTCCGGCCGAACCGGTTGCACGCGCCAGACGCGCTCGCGGTACTCGCGGACGCTCCGGTCCGACGAGAACCAGCCCATCCGGGCGACGTTCAGGATCGATTTCCGCGCAGCCGTGCGGGTCGGCGGACGCGCCGAAGTCGGCCAGTACGAGGGCCTCTTCCGGCGCGCGGCCCGGTCGTGGCCGGGCGGGCCGCGGTTTATTGATGCGAGCAGAAATCTAATTAGAGCGATTCGTCCGATTTTCGCGCAACAGGTCGCCGGTGGTGAACGAAAATAGCAAGTGACGCCGAAATCGGTCGGTGCTTCCCGTCGCCCGTCCGTCGAGTTGCCGATGGGAAGCGCGTGTCGCGTCCCGGCCGGCTCCCCACGCGCTACCCGCTCCAGAGCCATGCCCAACGGAGCTTCCCCCCTCTCGCCCCCGCCCTCCGATCCGCTCGGGGGCCGGGGCGGCGTGCCGCGCGGGTCGACGCCGGCCCGGATCGCCGGTGCGTATTTCGTGTTCGGCGCGCTCTGGATCTGGCTCTCGGACCTGGCCCTGCGGCGGGCCGGGGTTCAGGGCGCGGCGGGGTTCTGGGCGTCCGCCGGCAAGGGCACGGCCTTCGTCCTGCTCTCGACGCTGCTCGTCCTGTGGGTCGCGCGCCGCGAGTTCCGGGCGCTCGCCCGGGCGAACGCGCTCCTCCGGGCGGTCGCCGAGGGCACCCCGGACGTGGTGTTCCTGAAGGACCGGGCCGGCCGGTACCTGTTGGTCAACGAGGCCGCCGCCCGGCTCGTCGGGCGGTCGGTCGCCGAGGTGCTCGGGAAGGACGACGCCGAACTGTTCGACGCCGCGAGCGCCCGGCTCATGCGGGAATCCGACCGCGAGGTGATGGCGACCGGGCGCGCGAAGACCGTGGAGGGCGAGCTGACGACCGCGGGCGCCCCCCGGACGTTCCTGGGGACGAAGGCCCCGTACCGCGACGCGGACGGGACCGTTCTGGGGGTGATCGGCACCGCCCGCGACATCACCGAGCGGAAGGAAGCGGAGCGGCAACTCCGGGCCGAACGGGACCGGTTCGAGAAGATCGTGGAAGCCGTCCCGGGGGCGATCTGCTCCTTCGAGCTGCGCCCCGACGGCTCCGCGCGCTTCCCCTACGCGAGCCGCCACACCGAGCGGATCTACGGCGTCGCGCCCCAGGAACTGGCCCGCACCGCCGCGCCGGTTTTCGAGCGGATGCACCCCGACGACGTCGGCCGGGTGCGCGCCGCCATCGAGGAGTCGGCCCGGACCCTGTCCCTCTGGCGGGCCGAGTACCGCGTGAACGGTCCCGGGCGCGGGGAGATCTGGGTGGAGGGCTGTTCCGCCCCGGTCCGCCAGCCGGACGGGTCGGTGCTCTGGCACGGCCACCTTTCGGACGTCACGGACCGGAAGCGGACCGAGCGGGCGCTGAGGGAGAGCGAGGAGCGGCTCAAGGAGGCCCAGCGGATCGCCCGGATGGGGAGGTGGACGTGGGAGCCGGGGACGGGGCGGGCGTGGTGGTCCGACGCGATCTACGCCCTCTACGGCGTCGACCGGGTCGCGCTCGTGCCGGGTTTCGACGCGTTCCTGGCGCTCGTTCACCCGGACGACCGATCCGCCATCACCGCGGGAATCGAGGCCGTGCGGGCGGGGGCGGACCGGTTCGCCAGCGACG
>JAFKJJ010000403.1 GCA_017306025.1 Planctomycetota bacterium | reverse complement strand
GGCGCTGTGATCGGTCCGCCGGGGGGGCGGCGGTTCCGACTCGACAAGACGGACAGAACCCGTGTGGCATTTGTCACACGGGTTCTGTCCGTCTTGTCGAGGGCGGAACGGTTCGCCGGTCAGGCGACGCCGCTCTTCTTGAACCACGCGAGCATCCGCTTCCACCCGTCATCGGCCGCGTCCTTTTTGTAGCTCGGGCGGTAGTCGGCGAAGAACGCGTGCGGGGCGTCCGGGTAGAGGACGATCTCGCACGCCTTGTTGTCGGCCTTCTTGAGTGCCTCCCGCATGGCTTCGACGTCCTTGACCGGGATGCCGGTGTCCTTTTCCCCGTACAGCCCCAGTACCGGGGCCTTGATCTCGCCCGCCAGGTCGATCGGGTACTTCGGCTGGAGTTCGGTCGCCTTGCCGGCCCCGGACAGCCGCCCGTACCACGCCACCCCGGCCTTGAGGTTCTTGTTGTGCGCTGCGTACAGCCACACGATCCGGCCGCCCCAGCAGAACCCGGTGATCCCCAGCTTCGACGTGTCCCCGTTGCCGTCCTTCTTGGCCCACGCCACCGCCGCGTCGAGGTCGCTCATCACCTGGGCGTCGGGCACTTTCGAGACGACCTTGCTGATGATGTCCGGGATCTCCTTGATCTTCGACACGTCGCCCTGGCGGGCGTACAACTCGGGGGCGATCGCGAGATAGCCGAGCTTGGCCAGCCGCCGGCACACGTCCTTGATGTGCTCGTGGACCCCGAAGATCTCCTGCACGACCAGGACGGTCGGGAACGGCCCGCCCTTCTCGGGTGCGGCGCGGTAGGCCGGGACGGTGCCGTCCTTGACGGGAACCTTCACCTCGCCGGCGGTGAGGCCCTTGGTGTCTGTGGTGATCGGTTCGGCGGCGACCGGCCGGGCCGCGAGGGCGAACCCGGCGGCGAGCGTCGTCACCGCGAAATCGCGGCGGTTGAGCGGGCTCGTGTCGTCGTGCATGGTGCGGTTTCCTCACGAGTGGGGCGAGGGGGTCATTTTCGGCAAACGGGCGGCGGAGGCAATTTCGGCGAGCAGAAACCGTCGCGCCGGATCGAGGCGCGTAGAACGATACGGCGCGGCCCGCGCACCGCGGCCGCCGAAACCACGGGTCACGCCATGACGCCCCGCCCGCTCGCGCTCCCGTTCGTGCTGCTGTGCTTTGCGCCCCTCGCCGCCCGCGCGGCCGACCCGCCGAAGCCGGTGAAGGTGTTCGTCCTCGCGGGCCAGTCGAACATGGAGGGGCAGGCGGTCGCGGACCTGGAGGGCAAGGACTACAACGGCGGCAAGGGCACGCTCAAGGCGCTGCTCGCCGACCCGGCCAAGGCGCCGCTGGTCAAGCACCTGCGAGACGACAAGGGCGCGTGGGTCGTGCGCGACGACGTGTGGGTGCGATACCAGCGCGAGAAACAGCCGCTGCTCGCGGGGCCGTTGACCGTCGGGTTCGCCGTGTACGGCGGGAAGCACCACTTCGGCCCGGAACTCCAGTTCGGGCACGTCGTCGGCGACCACTGCGCCGAGCAGGTGCTGCTGATCAAAACCGCGTGGGGCGGGAAGAGCCTGTACAAGGACTTCCGCCCGCCGAGTTCCGGCGGCGCGGTCGGCCCGTACTACACGAAGATGATCGCCGAGGTTCGCGCGGCGCTCGCCGACCTCAAGACCGACTTCCCGCGCTACGCCGGCCAGGGGTACGAACTGGCCGGGTTCGTCTGGTACCAGGGCTGGAACGACGGCGTCGATCCGAAGAAGGCGGTGCCCGAGTACGAGCAGAATCTGGTGAACCTGATCAGAGACGTGCGCAAGGAGTTCCGGGTGCCGAGCCTGCCGGTGGTGATCGGCGAACTCACCGGGCCGTGGGTGGACGCGCCCGGCGAGTGGGCGACGCTCCGCAAGGCACAAGCCGCCGCGGCCGCCCGGCCGGAGTTCAAGGGGACCGTGCTGTTCGTTCCGACGCGCGACTTCGTGCGCCCGGCGAAGGAGTCGCCCAACCCGACCCACGGGCACCACGAGTTCGGGAACGCCGAAACGTACGTCCTCGTCGGCGACGCCCTCGGTAAAGGGATGGTCGAGCTGCTCACGCCGCGGCCGAAGGAGAAGCCCTAACCGTCCGGACCTTCGTCGCACACGAAGATCAAGGAGCGGATCGCGCGCCGGTAACCGCCCGCCCCATGCCCCATGCGACGGGCCGCCCAACCGCCCGGACCGTACCACAGCGATCACGGCGCGGGCGGTTACCGGCGCCGGTCGGTTACTCACCCCCGCCTTCTTCCGGAGCCTCACATGACACGTTTCGGTTTTACCCTTCTGGCGATCGGCGCCTGTTCGCCGTTCGTGCGGGCCGCGGACGAGCCGCAGGTCGTCCCCCTCTGGGAGAAAGGGGCGCCAGGGTTCGAGGACAAGAAGGACACGAAGGAGACCCGCGACCGCGAGAACAAGGACACCGGCGAGTACCGCACCACCAACGTCCACAACCCGTACGTGACCGTGTTCCTGCCGCCGAAGGACCGGGCCACCGGCGCGGCGGTGGTGATCTGTCCCGGCGGCGGGCACCGCGAACTGTGGGTCAAGCACGAGGGCGAGAACGTTGCGAAGTGGCTGGCCGAGAGGGGCGTCGCGGCCGTGGTTCTGCGGTACCGCCTCGCGCGTGAGGCGGACTCGCCGTACAAGCTCGACGTCCACGCGCCGCAGGACGGTCAGCGGGCGCTGCGCCTGGTGCGGAGCAAAGCCAAAGAGTGGAACGTCGACCCGAACCGCGTCGGGATGATGGGGTTCTCCGCCGGCGGCGAGGTGGTGGCGATGGTGTGCCGCAAGGCCGAGAAGGGGGACCCGAAGGCCGCCGACCCGATCGACCGCGAGAGCGCCGTGCCCGCTTTCCAGGCGCTGGTGTACTCCGGGCCGCTGGGCATCCGCGGCCAGACGATCACGAAGGAGAACACCCCGCCGACGTGGATCGTGGTCGGGGAGGACGACGGGGCCGCGGCGTGGCTCGTCCAGCACTATCTGGACGCGAAGAAGGCCGGGGTGTCGGCCGAGTTGCACGTGTACGCGAAGACCCCGCACGCCTTCGGGTTCCGCCCGTCCAGGGCCGCGGGCAAACCCGTCGAGTCGTGGCCGCAACGGTTCTACGAGTTCCTGGGTGCCGAGGGCATGCTCAAGAAGCCGTAACGGCGCGGGCGGCGTCAGGCCAGGATCTCGTCCACCACCCGACCGCTCACGTCGGTGAGCCGGAAGTCGCGCCCGCTGTAGCGGTACGTCAGCTTCTCGTGGTCCAGGCCGAGCAGGTGAAGAATGGTGGCGTGCAGGTCGTTGACGCTCACCTTGCCGTCCGCCGCCCGGAACCCGAACTCGTCGGTCGCGCCGTGGGCGAACCCGCCCTTCACCCCGCCGCCGGCCATCCACACGGTGAACCCGTAGTGGTTGTGGTCGCGGCCGTCGCCGCCCTCCGACACCGGGGTGCGGCCGAACTCGCCGCCCCAGATCACGAGCGTGTCGTCGAGCAAGCCCCGCTGGCGCAGGTCCCGGAGCAGGGCGGCGACCGGGCGGTCGATCTCGCCGCACTTCTTCTTCAGCTCCTCGTTGATCCTCGCGTGGTGGTCCCACCCGCCGAGCGACAGTTGCACGAACCGGACCCCGCGCTCGACCAGGCGCCGGGCCAGCAGGCACCCGCGGGCGAACTCGCCGGGGCCGTACGCCTCGCGCACCCGCACCGGCTCGTGGCGGACGTCGAACGCCGCGCCGGCCGCGGTCTGCATCCGGAACGCCGTCTCCATCGCCTTCACGCGAGCTTCTAACAGCGGGTCGTTACCGTTCGCCGCGGCGTGCGACCGGTTGAAGCTCTGGAGCGCGTCGAGCTGGCGCCGCTGGTCGTCGGCGCCGAGGGCCGGGTTCTTGAGGTGCCGGATCATCTTTTCCGGGTCGGCCTCGGCGGTCGAGACCCGGGTCGCCTGGAACTGGCCGGGCAGGTAGCCGTTCCGCTCGAACCCGGTCTGTCCGAACCCGCCCCCGAGCGAGACGAACCCGGGCAGGTCCGCGTTCTCCGAGCCGAGTCCGTAGGACACCCAGGCCCCGATCCCCGGGTGGACCGCGTCGATGCGGCCGGTCGCGAGGTAGTTGGCGGCCGGCGAGTGGTTCGGGTTGATCGCGTGAACGGCCCGGAGCACGCACAGCTCGTCGGCGCACTCCCGCACGTTCGGCAGCAGGTCGCTGACGGGCAGCCCGGACTTCCCGCCCGGGCGGAACTTGAACGGGGACGGGAGCAGCCCGCCGGTCACGCGCTCGGTGCGCAGGTCGGCGCCGCCGGGGCGCTGACCGGCGTGCCGGGCGAGGGCCGGCTTCGGGTCGAACGTGTCGAGGTGCGACGGGCCGCCGGCCATGAACAGGAAGATGACGCGCTTCGCCTTTGGCTTGAAGTGCGGCTTCCCGGCCGGCGCTGCGGGCGCCTCGGCGGCCCGGAGGTAGCTTGCCAGCCCGAGCAACCCGACGCTGCCGCCGAGTTCGCGGAGGAACGACCGGCGGGTCGGGCCGAACGGGTCGGCAGGGTCGAGAAGGTTCATGGTCTCGCCGTCAGTTGGAGCGGCCGTGAAGCCCGGCTTTGCGGGCGACAGGCCGCGAGGTCAGCAGAGCGGCCGTGAAGCCC
>JAFKJJ010000402.1 GCA_017306025.1 Planctomycetota bacterium | reverse complement strand
GGGCTGCTGGAATCGACGCTGGTGCTGATGCTCGGCGAGTTCGGCCGGTCGCCGAAGATGACGGAGGACGCGGGGCGCAACCATTGGACGCCGGTGATGTCGATGCTCGCGGCCGGTGGCGCCGGCCGGCACGGGTGCGTGGTCGGGAGTACGGATGCGCACGGCGGCACGATCAAGAGCCGCAAGGTGACTCCGTCGGACTTGGCCGCGACGGTGTTCCGCCACCTCGACATCCCGCTCGATTCGCAGTGGACGAACCCGCAGGGCCGCCCGGTCCCGGTCGTCGACGGCACCGGTGCGCCGATCGCGGAACTCGTCTGACGCCGGACGCGGTGCGTGGTGAGCCCCGCCCGCAAGGGCGGGACCCGCCCCGGTCACCATCGGTCGCTGGCCGCGTCACCCACCGCCCTTGCGGGCGGGGCTCACCACGCGACGGGGGACGAAGCAACGGCCGCGGCGGTTATCGGTTCGCCCGATCCCGTACGACCGCGCCCCGTGAGAGCACATCTCAACAATCCCTTTCGGAGCGCGGCGCCGGCGGCGGGAAAGTTGCTAAGACAGCATGCAACTTTCCCCTCAAGGAGTCCGTTGTGAAAGGTCAAGACGCCGTCATCGACGCCCTCAACCGCGCGCTCACCATCGAGCTGACCGCGATCAACCAGTACTTCTGCCAGGCGAAGATGTGCAAGAACTGGGGCTTCATGAAGCTCGCGCACAAGCACTACGAGGAGTCCATCGGCGAGATGAAGCACGCCGAAAAGATCATCGACCGCGTGCTGTTCCTCGAAGGGACACCGGAGATCGCGCGATACGACGTGATCCGCGTCGGAACGGACGTGAAGGAACAATTCGAGAACGACCTGAAACTCGAACTCGGCGGCGTGACGGCTTACAACGAACTGGTCAACCTGTGCATCCAGCTCAAGGACAATGGGACGCACGCGCTGGCGCTGGAGATCCTCACGGACTCCGAGGAGCACGTGGATTGGCTCGAAACGCAACTGGGGTTGATTGAGAAGGTCGGGCTGGAGCGCTACTTGGCGGAGCAGATGACCGGCGACGACGAGGACGGCGAGTAAACGGCGAGGTACTTCGCAATTTCCTTGTGGCAGCAGGTGCAGCCGTTGCCCGCCTCGGTCGCCCGCCGCACCTCCTTCACGGTGCGCAGGCCGAGCGTGACGATCGCCTCGATGACGGTCTGCTCGGTCACCTTCAGGCACCGACAGACCACGCGGTCGGGGCAGCTCCCGACGGTGACGCACGACCGGCAGGACCCGGCGCAATCCTCGGGCGCGGATTCAGGCGCGGTTTCGGCGGTGGTTTGGGGCAGTTCCATTGCAGAAGAGCGTGCCGGCGGGTTGTTGAGATTCAGTCTCACAGAATCATAGCAGCGCATTTCGCCAGAACAAGAGGAAAAGGGGACGCAAGAGCGGGTGATTTCAGAGTGGTCCGCTCGCTCCGCGAGCGGTGCTGTTCGACCGGAAACGCGCAGACCTTGTTCCGTGTTGCTGTTCGGCGCGTGGTCGCACCGCTCGCGGAGCGAGCGGACCACTCTGAAATCACTTCAGACTGGCGATCCAGTCGTGGATCAACTTCAACGCGGGCTCGTCCACCACGTTCGACGCGATGTGCGGCATCCGGCCCAACCCCGTCAGCGTCATGCGGTGGTAGATCATCGACCGCTTCGGGTCGCCCGGCACCAGGACGCGCGGGTCCTTCAGGTCGAAGGTGCCCTGGCCGGGCTTGGTGTCGATCGCGCCCAGGTCCTTTACCGGTAGCGTCGCGAGCAACTGGAACTCCGCGTTGCCGCCGCCCCACTTGCGGTGGCAGTGGCTACAGTTCGCGTGCAGGTACGAGCGGGCGCGGTCGTCGATCGGCGCCTTCGGGTCGCGGTAATCGGCCAGCTTCGCGAGCTTCGCGGGCACGTCGGGGAGCTTCTTGGTGAACACCCCGAGCCGGTCGAGAACGGCGAGCTGGTTGGCGGTCGTGCCGCCGTAGTCGTGGTCGCGGTTCATCTGCGCCGTGTTCACTCCCAGCGCGTACTTCGCGGTCACCGTGTGACACAGGTTGCACTCCGCACGGCTCGGGAAGTGCCACTTCTGCTTCTTCTCGCCGGCCGCCGTCTTGATCGTGAACTCCCGGTCGGCGCCCTTCTTGTCGGCCAGTTCCGCGTCGGTTCCCGCGTCGTTCCAGATGTACGTGTAGCCGTTCCACACCTGGTCGCCGTACTCCTCCGTGCCGCCCAGGACGCTCGCGACGAGCAGCCGTGTTTCCAGGCGCCGCTTCTGACCCGGCTCGGTTTCGAGGAAGAACGTTTTCACCAGAACGGTGCCGTTGGGGAATCGCCAACCGGGCACCGAACCCGGCGCCGGTTGCGGGTACGTCACCGTTTCGAATTCGATCTTCGACTCGCCCGGGAGAGCAATGTAGCGCTCCTTCGAAGCGCCGTCGGACCACAGTTCGGCGTTCACGGAATACGGGATCAGTCCGGTGGCCGGGGTCAGTTTCGCGGTGTCGGCGAAGAGGCCCGTTTCGCTCAGCTTGCGGGGGAACTCCGGGCCGCCGGCCTTCGGCGGAACGGGCGCGAGTGAGTAGATGCCCCCGTCGATGAAGTTCAGCGCGTACACCTCGCCGTCGTGGTCCTGTGCCCAGGCCACGATGCGCAGGTTCGTCTTCGCCAGTTCCTTGTGCTCGGTGACGCGCCCGGCCTTCTTGTCGTACCGCAGCGCCCACACGCGGCCGGTGTCGAAGTCGCCGTACACGTAGGCGCCTTTCAGGTCCGGGTGCTTGTTGCCGTGATAGATGAAACCGCCGGTGATCGACCGGGCTTCCGTGTGGTGGTGTTCCGCGACCGGCTTCAGGATCGGCGTCGGGCCTTTTTTGCGCTCCGGGCGGAAGGGGTGCGCGCCTTCGGTCACGCTCCAGCCGTAGTTGCCGCCCTTCTGGATGAGGTAGATCGACTCCCACAGGTCCTGGCCGACTTCGCCCGCCCACAGGTCTCCCGTGGCGGTGTCGAAACTGATCTTCCAGCTCTGCCGGATGCCGTAGGCCCAGACCTCGCCGCGCGCGTCCTTCCGGCCGGCGAACGGGTTGTCAGCCGGGATCGCGTAGGCCTTGCCGTCCTCTTCCTTGTTGACGTCGATGCGGAGGATCTTGCCGAGGACGGTGTTGACGTTCTGGCCGGTTTCGAGGCCGTCGGCGATGCCGCTGCCGTCGCCGGTGGAGACGTAGAGCATGCCGTCCGGGCCGAACCGCAGACAGCCGCCGTTGTGCCCGCCGTTGGGCCACGTGAAGATGAGCTTCGCGCTCTTCGGGTCCGCGGTCATTGTCGCGCGGTCGACCGTGTACCGCACCAGCTTCGTGCCGTCCGGCGTCTCCTTGCCCCCGTCGGGTAGTTCGGAGAGGTAGAGGTAACCGTTCTCCGGGAACTTCGGGTGAAGGGCGGCGCCGTAGACGGTCTGCTTCACGTCGAGAACGAGCTTCTTTTCGGCCTTCGCGGGGTCCATATCGAAGGTGTAAATCTTGCCGGGCCGCTCCGCGACGACCCACGCCTTCGCGCCGGGCACGGGCGCAAGTTCGAGCGCCTCGAAGAACGTGAGCTTGGGGTACACCTTCGCCACGGTGTACGGGTCGGGCGGCTCCGGCGAGCCGGCGACCTTCGACGTGGTCCACGGCTCGCGCTTCTGGGTGTTGAACGGCTTCGCTTCGTTGGCCGGCTTCGCCTCGGCCGTGGGAGGAGCGAAGGGCGCCGGCGGGGCGATCACGTAAGCCGCAGCGGCGCATGCCGTGACGGCCGCGAGGGGGTACAACAGGCCGCGCATCGGGAGAGTCCTCGGACGTGGGTAAGGGGGAGTGGGCACACTGTAACCGGTGCGAACCGCGGATGCACGGGCTTTTGCGCCGCCACTGGCGCGTATGATTCCCTCATGCAAAGCGTTCCCACCAACCTCATCACCGGCTTCCTCGGCGTCGGCAAGACGACGGCCGTTATCGACCTGCTCAAGCAGAAGCCGCCCGGCTCGCGGTGGGCGGTGCTCGTCAACGAGTACGGTGATGTCAGTATTGACGGCGCGCTGATCGAGGGGGCCGGTCCGGAGGGTGTGACGGTGAAGGAGGTGGGCGGCGGGTGCGTGTGCTGCGCCTCGGCCCCGTTCCTGCCGGTGGCGATCCACTTCCTCCTGCTCGAAGCCCGCCCCGAACGGCTCATCATCGAGACGACCGGCCTCGGACACCCGGCCCGGTTGCTCGACTCGTTGCGGATGAGCTACCACGGCCGCGATGAGGGAGAACCCGGTTTTCGTGGACCAGATCCAGATGGCCGACGTGCTGGTGATGAACAAACTCGATACCGCGGCGCCGGAGCTGGTGAGTGCGTTCCAGTCGTGGGCCAACGGGCTGTTCCCGCCGAAGCTGTTGATCGCGGGGACGACCCACGGCCGGCTCGACTCCGCGTGGCTCGACCTCAGCGGCAGCGACGAGCGGCTGCCGCTGTATCCGCAGGCGCACGGACCTAACCCCCCGTCCCCCTTCCCTAAGAAGGAAGGGGGTGGCGCCGACAGCGACCAACCGCAATCGTCACCGGGTGGGGCCATGTCGCACCCATCCCTCGACCGAGGCGCTTCATCAGTCCAGGCCCCACCCCCTTCCTTCTTAGGGAAGGGGGACGGGGGGTTAGGTTCTTCACCTTCCCGGCGCTACCTCACGCCCGCCGGCGCGCACCCCGCGTGCGGATGGGTGTTCGACCCGGCCGACGTCTTCGACGAGGGCAAGCTCCTGGCACTTCTGGCGAACACGCGGGAGGTCACGCGGCTCAAGGGCGTGTTCCGCGTCGCCGACGAGTGGATCGCGGTGAACCGCGCCGGCAGCGCGGTCAGCGTTTCGCCCACCGCCTACCGGCGCGACAGCCGGCTCGAGGCGTTCGCCGCCGCACTCGACTGGGGGGCCTTCGAGCGGGAACTGCTCGCGTGCCTCTTGCCGCGCTAGCCACTTCAACCTGCGCGCCGGCTCTGCTACAACAGAGCTTACCTACCTGCTTCGCCTCGCGCATTCACCCCGGAGACTCTCCATGCCCGGCGGACGCTCCCTCCTCCGTTGCGGCCTCGCGCTCGCCACGGCCGCGGCCCTCGTCGCCACGCTCACGTACCTCGACACGTCGGCCGCCGTGCCGGTCGCGGCAGCCGCACAACCGCCCGCACCCGAGCCGGCGCCCTTCAAACTCGAAAAGGGCGACCACGTCTGCATCATCGGCAACACGCTGGCCGACCGCATGCAGCACGACGGCTGGGTCGAGACGTTCCTCTACGCCCGCAACCCGGGTCTCGACCTCACCGTTCGCAACCTCGGCTTCTCCGGCGACGAGGTGAACTTTCGCCAGCGGTCCGCGGACTTCGGCACCCCCGATCAGTGGCTCGGTGCGAAGGCCCCGGTCCCGCAGCCGAACGACGTCGCGGACAAGAGCGTCGTGAACCCGAACCGGTTCGAGAAGGCCGGCACGAACGCGGACGTGATCTTCGCGTTCTTCGGCTACAACGAGTCGTGGGCCGGCGAGGCCGGGCTGCCCAAGTTTAAAGACGACCTCACGGCCTTCATCAAGCACACGCTCGCGCAGAAGTACAACGGCAAGTCCGCCCCGCGGCTGGTGCTGTTTTCGCCGATCGCGATGGAGGACCACAAGTCGCCCAACCTGCCCACCGGCGCGGCCGTCGAGAAGGTCAACAAGAACCTCGAACTCTACACGAAGGCAATGGGGGACGTGGCGAAGGCCAACGGCGTTCGCTTCGTCGATATCTATGCCCCGACGAAGGCGGCCTACGCGGCCGCGAAGAAGCCGCTCACCATCAACGGCGTTCACCTCAACGAGGCCGGCGACCGCGCGCTCGCGGCGATCATCGACGCGAACCTGTTCCCGGCCGCCGGCAAGTACGCTTCGCCGGACGAGAATCTGCTGACGAAGCTCCGCCCCGCGGTGCAGGACAAGGCGTTCTACTGGTACCAGCGGTACCGCGTGACGGACGGGTACTCCACCTACGGCGGTCGGGCGTGGCTGAAGTTCACCAACCGGCAGACCAACTACGAGGTCGTGCAGAAGGAACTCGAAGTCCTCGACGTCATGACGGCCAACCGCGACAAGGTCATCTGGGCCGTCGCGCAGGGGAAGGACGCGAAACCCGACGACAGCAACGTGCCGAAGTTCGTGCCGGTAATCAGCAACAAGCCGGGGCAGGGGCCGAACGGAACGCACCTGTTTCTCTCGGGCGAGGACGCCATCAAGAGCATGACCGTCGGGAAGGGCCTGAAGGTCACGCTCTTCGCCGACGAGAAGATGTTCCCCGAACTGGCGAAGCCCGTTCAGATGGCCTGGGACACGAAGGGGCGGTTGTGGGTCGCGGTGTGGCCGAGCTACCCGCACTGGAAGCCCGGCGAGCCGTACAACGACAAGCTCCTCATTTTTGAAGACACCGACGGTGACGGGAAGGCCGACAAGGTGACGACGTTCGCCGACGGGCTCCAGAACCCGACCGGCTTCGAGTTCTACAACGGCGGGGTGATCGTCGCGCAGGCCCCGGACCTGATCTTCCTGAAGGACTCCAAGGGCGGAGACAAGGCCGACGTCCGCGAACGCATCGTTCACGGCCTCGACACCGCCGACACGCACCACACCGCAAACAGCTTCGTGCTCGATCCGGGCGGCGCGCTGTACTTCCAGGAGGGCACGTTCCACCACTCGCAGGTGGAAGATCCTTATGGGCCGTGCAAGCGCTTGGCCAACGGCGGCGTGTTCCGTTACAACCCGCGGACGCAGAAGTTCGACGTGTACGTGGCGTACAACTTCGCCAACCCCCACGGGCACGTGTTCGACAAGTGGGGCCAGGACATCGTGATCGACGGCACCGGCGCGCAGCCGTACCACGCGCCGCTGTTCAGCACGTACCTGCCCGGCAACAACGTCGGCGGCAACAAGCACAGCCGGCCGCCGCAGGTGTACCAGCAGCGCACGCGGCCCTCGGGCGGCATGGAGTTCATCTCCAGCAGGCACTTCCCGCCGGAGTGGGAGGGGAACCTCGCGGTCACCAACTGCATCGGGTTCCAGGGCATCCTGCGGTACAAGATCTCCGACCTCGGCGGCAGCCTGACGGGGCAGGAGCAGGAACCGATTCTGTCGTCGAGCGACCCGAACTTCCGCCCGGTCGATTGCAAGACGGGTCCGGACGGCGCGCTGTACTTCATCGACTGGCAGAACCCGATCATCGGGCACATGCAGCACAACCTCCGCGACCCCAACCGCGACCGCACGCACGGCCGCATCTACAAGGTCACCTACGAGGGCCGGCAGCTCTCGCAGCCGCCGAAGATCGCCGGCGAGAAGACCGAGGATCTGGTGAAGCTACTCGCGCACCCCGAGGACCGCGTCCGCTATCGCGCGAAGATCGAACTCGGCGCACGCAAGAGCGAAGATGTGGTCGCAGCCGCGAAGAAATGGCTTCGGTACGAGCGCCGGGCCGGGCAGAAGGCGCCCGAGGGGGCTGAGCACGCGCTCGTTGAGGTACTTTGGCTTCACCAGTACCACAACATTGTCGATGAATCGCTCCTCAAGGACGCGCTCGCATCGCCCGACTTCCGCGCCCGTGCCGCGGCCGTCCGCGTGCTGGCGTACTGGCGCGACCGCGTGCCGGACGCGCTCGAACTGCTGAAGAAGGCCGCAGCCGACGAGCACCCGCGCGTCCGGTTGATGGCGGTGTGGGCCGCGAGCTACTTCGGCGTGCCCGAGGCCGCGGAAGTCGTCTTCATCGCCCAGGACAAGCCGGCCGACCAGTTCGTCGAGCACGTCAGTAAAGAGGCGATGCGGACCCTCGGGCCGCTCGTGAAGCAGGCGATCGCGGAGAAGCGGCCGATCCGGTTCACGACGGCGGCCGGCGCCCGGTACTTCCTCAAGTCCGTCGCCACCGACGACCTCCTGAAGATGGACCGCACGCCCGCGGTGTACCTCGAACTGCTCTTCCGCCCGGGGGTGCGCGACGAGTTCCGCCGCGAGGCCCTCGCCGCCCTCGCCAAGCAGGACAAGAAGCCCGAACTGGACGTGCTGGTGGGTGCGATCAGGACCCGCGACGAGTCGGCCGCGACCGAGGAGAGCGTCGCGTTCGATCTGGCGCGGCTGCTCACGTCGCGCCCGCAGGCCGATCTGGCGCAGGGCCGCGCCGAGTTGGAGGCGCTCGCGACGAAGGGGCTCACCGCGACGACCCGGCAGATGGGTTACGTGGCGCTCGTCGCGGCCGACGCCGACGTCGAGAAGGCGTGGGCGCTCGCGACGAAGTCGGTCGGCGCGCTTCAGGACTTCATCCAGGCGGTGCCGATGGTCCGCGACCCGGGCGCGCGGGCCGCACTTTAGCCGAAGGTGAAGGCGCTGCTCGGCGGGCTGCCCCCGGACCTCGCCAAGACGGTCGCAGCCGGCAGGGCCGTGAGCGGCCGGTACGTCCGGATCGAACTGCCCGGCAAGCAGCGGACGCTGACGCTGGCGGAGGTACAGGTGTTCAGCGACGGTGCGAACGTCGCGCTCAAGGCGAAGGCGAGCCAGAGCAGCACCGCCTTCGGCGGCGCCGCGAGCAGGGCCGTCGACGGCAACACGAACGGCAGCTACGCCGACGGCTCCTCCACGCACACGCAGGAGGGGACCGACGATCCGTGGTGGGAGGTGGACCTCGGCCGCGCCGTGCCGATCGAGCGGATCGTGGTGTGGAACCGCACCGACGGCAACCTGGGCACGCGGCTGTCGAACTTCACCGTCCGCGTGCTGGACGGCGAGAAGCGGACGGTGTTCCAGTCGGTGAAGAACCCGACGCCGAAGGAGAAGGCCGAGTTCAAGGTGGGGGGCGCTTCGCCCGAGCGCCAGGTGCGCAAGTCCGCGATGTTCGCGATGGCCGCGGTCCGCGGGCAGGAGGCCGACGCC
>JAFKJJ010000401.1 GCA_017306025.1 Planctomycetota bacterium | reverse complement strand
GCTTCACGGCCGCTCCGGTTGACCTCGCGGCCTGTCGCAGCGAAGCGCTGCTTCACGGCCGCTCCGGTTGACCTCGCGGCCTGTCGCAGCGAAGCGCTGCTTCACGGCCGCTCCAAGTCGCCAGATTGTGACGGTTGTGCGAAGACTTCGCAAGCGCCCGATTGGAGAAAATGGGCCGGCCGAAGGTGTGCAACAACGGCGCCGGTCGGGCCGGTCTTACACGCGCCATTCGACCGTGGCGGACTGGCCCGGCGCCTCTTCCACTTCGACGCGAAGGACTTCGGGCGTGAACCCCTCTTGCGTTTGGAGCGATTCCCACAGCCGCCCCGCGATGTAACGGGCGAGCAATTCGGCCGTCGTGTTCTCGATGGGGAGCAAAATGCAGTCGCCGCGCGGGAACTGCCATTCCCGGTCCTCGTATTTCACCCGCACGCACTTCATACCGTCCTCCACCCTGATGACCGGGTTCGAGGTGGCGAGCAGCATGTGGTGGTCGAGTTCGTCGGTGATCTCCTTGGTGCGCTTCTTCAGGGCAATGAAGTCGAAAACGTAGTAATCCTCTTGGAGTACGCCCTCGACCTCGACGGCGGTGCGGTAGTTGTGGCCGTGGAGCCGCTCGCACTGGTGGCCGCGGTAGCTGATGAAGTGTCCGCAGCAGAACACCAAGTGGTCTTTCGTGACGCGAACTTTGAAACGCTCGGTCGGCATGAGACTACAGCCAGTCGGGGACGTCCCAGCGGAACGGGGCGGAAGGGAATACTTTATTCTCCCGCAACGCGACGAACAGGCAAGCGGTGATGAGGTCGGCCGTCGTGCCGGGGTTGAGCTTGTTGCCGTCACTGCGAAGGTGCTTATCCAGCGCGACGCCGGCCGCGCGCCCTTCGGGAGTGGCGATCCCGCCGAGGCGAAGCACCTCCGCGGCTCGCTTCTGCACGTCTTCGGCAATCGCAGAGCCGTTTTTGCGCGCGATGAGCGAATCCGGGTACGCGGCGAGCCAGCGGAGCTGTGAATCAACGACGGCCGCTTCGACGCAGCCGAACCGGGCGAACGCGTCGGTGAACGCGGGCACGCCGAAATCGAACACGTCGGCGAAGCCGTTAGCGTACTGCCGGGCGATCATGTCGCGGTCGGCCGCGAGCCGCATCGCTTCGAGCAGCGTGACCGTGGGTTCGTTTCGGATGTCCTGTTCGGGCGCGTCGCCGAGTCCGCCGGGGCTGGCGATACGGATGGCCTTATAGAGGAGTTGTGTGTCTCGAACATCGGTGCTGGCGAGCAACTCGACGAGGGCCGCATGATAGTTGTCGGATTCGGCTGTCAGGACGAGCGGGGCGAGGAGAAGGATCATTCCCAAATTGGTGTTCGACGTAACCGAACACCGAGTGCTTTGAACGGACTCGTAGATCAACCCCCCAAGGAGCATTCGATAGGAGAGCGACCGAACATCCCAACTTACGCTCATCGCGCTGCGCAGGAAGTCCATGTACTCGATATCAACGAACCTGGCGCCCGGATGAACGTTCCCGATTTTCCGAGCCGTCGCCTCCCACACCATCGAGAGCCGCGCAAGGTGGCCGTATGGACTCATGATGGCCGGTACTCCCGCGTCAAGAACCGCACCACTTCCTTCGCCACGTCGACGCCGCACGTCGGCGCGAGCGCCTTCCACCCGGGCACGGCGTTCACCTCGATTACGAACAACTCGCCGCCGGGACCGGGGAGCAGATCGACACCGGCGACCGGACAACCGACCGCCTCCGCGGCGCGAATCGCGAGCCGCTCTTCTTCAACGCTCAGTGTAACGCGCTCCGCGGTGCCGCCTTGAGCCACATTCGTGCGCCAGTCGGCACCCGCGACGCGGCGCATCGAGGCGATCACGCGGCCGCCCAGCACAAAGGCCCGCAGGTCCCAGCCGGGGTGACGCACGAACCGCTGAAGGTAGATCATCTGGCCGGTCTGTTCGAGTACACGGCTGGTGCGCCACATCGTTTCGGAATCGGCGATGCGGCACATCCCGCGCCCCTCCGCGCCAAACAGTGGTTTCAGTACCACGTCGCCGCCGAGTTGCTCGAACGCGAGCATTGCGTCGTCGCTGCGCTGGCAAACGGCGGTCGGAGGGGTCGCGATTCCCGCCCGCGCGAGTCGCGCGGTCGTGAGGTACTTGTCGACGCACACTTCCACCGCCCGGGGCGGGTTCAGCACCGAGATCCCACGGGCCGCGGCCTCGTGCAGCAGGTCCATGCGGAACACTACCTGTTCGAGCGAGCCCGCGGGCATCGTGCGAACCAGGATCGCATCGAATGTGGACAACGGGTCAGGAGGGGGGGCGAGGAGGGAACCCGCGGGGGGTTCCCCCCCCTGAACCCGCGCGACGTTCACGGTCGCGTGCAGCGCACGGAAGTCGAGCGCGGTGGCGTCGTGTCCGAGTTCGCGGGCGGCCCGCAGAACGTCCTGAACGTGCCAGCCACTGCCGCCGGAGAGGATCGCGATTCGCATCAGTCCAGCCCGAACGACTTGCGCAGGAGCCCCGGCTCCGTCTTACCGAACCGGTGACACTTCCCGGTCTTCAGGTTGCGGAACTCGACCTCGGCCGGTGAGAACAGCAGCGGGTCGATCTTGTAGAAGTCGCCGTTGTAGCGGCCGAACACCTCCGCGAACGGCGCCCCGTGGTCCTTCGACGCCGCGGACGGCACTTTCGGGCCGATGTGGTCGAGTAGCTCGTCGTCGGCGCGGACCCAGAGCGTGACTCGGCCGCCGTAGAGGATGGCGTCGTTGGTGCGGCCGATCGCCTGAACGAAATCGGTCGCGACCGGCGGCAGCGGGGCCACGCCGTAGCCGCTCACGATCTGTGTCACGTCGAACTTCAGTTCGTGGAGCTTGTGGAGGGCCGTTTCGACCGACCGCGCGACGATCTGCGTCGTGCCCGCGATGCTCATCGTCGGCGCGACCAGGAGCGTGAGGTGTTCCGCGACCGGCGGCAGTTTCGCGACGATGGCCGCGACGACCTCCTCGGTCGGGTGCTTGTGCGTTTCCAGCACTCCGACCGCGTAGGCCGATTCCTCCTTACCCGGGATGTGCTGAAAGATCTCCTCGCGGGCCGCGACCGCGCGCATGGGGCCGGAGCCCATCGCGAAGAACTTCCCGACGTTCACTTGCATCCCCGCGTACTGCGAGGCGAGGCACGCCCGCACCGGGTCGTCCGTCGTCACCTGCACGGCCGGGCCGCCGACCTCGGCAATGGGGCTGGGCACGTACGCGACTTCGCCCAGGTCCGCGAGGCACGCCCGCGCGAGCAAGAGGCCGGCCGCGAGCGACCCCTGCACGGCGCCGCCGCAGTCGATCACCCGCGCCCCGGCCACTTTCGACGGACTCACCCGCAACCGGGCGGCATTGTGTTCGACCTCGTTAGCGACCGCCTGGGCGCGTTCGTTGAGCGTCATGGCTGGGCTTCCGTGAATAAGCGGTCGAGTTCCGCTGCTCGCGATTGTAGCCGCTCGCGGACCTCGGTGGGCGTGCTTCCCGTCGCAAAGAACGTGAGCACCGGGTGGCCACGCGCGATCGCGGCGCCGGCCTCGGGGATGTCGGCGAAGTCCGGCACGCGCCAGGGGTCGAACGGAGATGTCAGGTCGGCGTCCCACGGACCCGCGGCGGGAAAGCGGAAGTCGTACGGGGCGTAGTAGACGGCTTTGCCGACCGGTGCGTCCCAGCGCTGCCAACTCTTGTACTTCGCGAGTGCGTGTGAACTGGTGAAGCAGCGGCAGTGCGTCCACAAGAGAGAAACGTGCCAGGAAAGCTCCAGTACCTCGATCGCGGCCGTGTAGCGCGGGTTCACCTCGACCGGATACACGGTCTCGCCCTGCAAGACGAAGTCGAGCCCCCACAACCCGCGCATGGCGACCGTCTGATTCAGCCGCAAGCCGGAGGTCCACAGGGTTGCGGCGAGCAATTGAGGGAGTTCTACCGGTCCAATGTTCCCACAATACGCGAACGGCGCGGCGTGGAGCCACGGTTCACCCAGCAACTGTTCGGTGATGCCGTTGAGCGCCGTGGTTTCCCAGGGGTGAGCGGCGGTGGGATCGCTCACGAACTGGGCCGACATCGGCGCGCCGTCGATGAACTCTTGAAAGTAGTGGTGCGCCGAAGCGGCTTCGCCCGGCCGGGCGAAACGGATGCCGCGTCCGCCCCCGGACAGGAGCGGTTTGCGGAGCCAGCGCCCTTCCGTCGGACACGGGGCGCCGCGCGGCACGAGTCGCGGAACGGTGAAGCCGGCGTCGGCGAGGGTGGGGAAGAGCACGAACGGATCACGGACGCGTTCGAGAACGTCCGGAGTGTTGCCCCACAGTTCGCGCTGGGCCGCAAGTTCGGCCACGACGCGGGGGTGGTTCTCCAACCCGCCCGTGTAGAGGACCGGACCGGGCGGGAATTGCGACGCGAGCGCCGGAATCGCGTCGGGGTAGACGTCCGCCGGACAGACGACGCATTTCGCGACGCGCGCGAGGTCGCGGTCGGCGAACAGGTCGACCGCCCACACGGAGCGGCCGTGAAGCGGCGCTTCGCCGCGACAGGCCGCGAGGTCAGCAGAGCGGCCGTGAAGCGGCGCTTCGCCGCGACAGGCCGCGAGGTCAGCAGAGCGGCCGTGAAGCGGCGCTTCGCCGCGACAGGCCGCGAGGTCAGCAGAGCGGCCGTGAAGCGGCGCTTCGCC
>JAFKJJ010000400.1 GCA_017306025.1 Planctomycetota bacterium | reverse complement strand
GGTTCGTGTTGCCCGCGACGTTCGGGATGAGCGCGAACTACACGACGTAGGTGAGCGCCACGGAGACCAGCGAGGTGAGCCACACCAGAACGGTCAGCGGGGACTCGTAGTTGAAGTCCTTGGAATCGCCGTACTTCGCTCTGGCGCGCCGCTCGTTGAGGAAGTACGACCCGGCCGACGCCACCGTCATCATCACCCGCATCATGAAGATCCAGACGAGCAACTGCACCTGAACCGTCGTGTCGGGCACGTCCAGGAGGATGAACGTGATGAGCGCCACGCCGGTGACGCCGTAGGTTTCGAACCCGTCGGCCGACGGGCCGACCGAGTCGCCCGCGTTGTCGCCGGTGCAGTCGGCGATCACGCCGGGGTTGCGGGCGTCGTCCTCCTTGATCTTGAACACGATCTTCATCAGGTCGGCCCCGATGTCGGCGATCTTGGTGAAGATCCCGCCGCCGACCCGCAGGGCCGCGGCCCCGAGGCTCTCGCCGATCGCGAACCCGATAAAGCACGCACCGGCGAGTTCGCCGGGCATGAACATCAGGATCACGAGCATCAGGAGCAGTTCGACCGAGATGAGGAGCATGCCGATCGAGATGCCGGCCTTCAGGGGGATCGCGTAGCACGGGTACGCCCTGCCGGTCAGGGCGGCGAACGCGGTGCGGCTGTTGGCGAACGTGTTCACCCGGATGCCGAACCAGGCCACCCCGTAACTCCCCAGGATGCCGATCACGCTGAACAGGAGGATGATCGCCACCTTCTCGTCGGCGAACGCCTGGAGGAACTTGAAGTAGAAGACGATGATCGCCCCGATGAACAGCCAGAGGATCGCCAGGAACTTACCCTGCGTAAACAGGTACGTCTTGCACGTCGCGTAGATCAGTTCGCTGACCGACCGCATGCTGCCGTGGACCGGCATCTTCCTGAGCTGGTTGTAGACGACCAGCCCGAACACCAGCCCGGCGACCGACACCGCCAGCCCGAGGTACAGGAGGTCCTTTCCGCCGACGCCGCCGAGGAAGGTGGCGTCGTTCAGGTTGGGGAGGAACATTCTCGCTTCTCCGCCCTTCTTGTGTGGTTCGCCCGCGCGAGCGAGGGCCGGGCCGGCGAGCAGCAGGAGCGCTACGACGGCGGCCGCGGAGCGGGCGGAGTGGCGCGGGAACGAGCGCACGAGCCAGAGCACACAGTACGCGAGGGCGGCGAGGGCCAGTGCCACAGCGCCCGCCTCGGCGCTGAGCACGGCGGGGAACAGGAGCAGTTCGAGGGTGTTCATAACGCAGGCCCGAAGAGTTTTTTCGGACATAAAGATCCACTTCTATTGTCGATCGGCGGATGTGGAGTTTGCCTGATTGGCCAGAAGTGTTGCAGGAAAGGCATCTTGTGGCGAATGACCGTGCCGGCGGCCGGCGCACTTCTCTTCGCACTCACAACACACTGCTGATTGCAACCGTGTTCCCAACGGGTTAGAAAAATAGTGTCCGTTCTCATAACCCCGCACCGAGCCCGGAATGTCCACCGACCCCAACAACCCGAACGCGCCACGGGCCGACGGGGCGCACGAGACGCCGGCCGCCGGCCGCGACGACTCCGTCGCGCTCGGCGGGGAGGCGGCCGGCGGCACGCTCGAACAGCACGGGCCGCCGTTGTGGGTCCGGCACGGCACGGCGGCGCCCGGGGCCGGGTCGGACGGCTCCCGCTCCGGCAAGGAGGTGTACGAGCTCGACCGCGAGATCGAGCGCAGCCAGACCGGCGGCGCCGACGCGGCCGACGGGTACACGCTCGTCCGGAAGCTCGGCACCGGCTCGTTCGGCACCGTGTGGGAGGCCGAGGACCGGCTCACCGGCGAGCGCGTCGCGATCAAGTTCTTCACCGCCGGCGACGCCGACTGGGCCAAGCTGCTCGGCGAGGTCGGGCTGCTCCAGGCGGTCGAGGGGTGTCGCGGCATCGTGATGGTCAAGCAGGTGCGCCCCGGCGGCCCGGGCCGCCGCCCGCATTACGTGATGCAACTGGCCAACGGCGGGTCGCTCGCCGACTGGCTGAAGGCGGCCGCCGGGTTGCCGGCCGGCGAGCGGGTCCGGCTGGCGGTCGGGTTCTTCACCCGCGTCGCCCGCGCGATGGCCGCCGTCCACCGCCGCGGCATCCACCACTGCGACCTGAAGCCGCAGAACGTCCTCCTGCACCGCCCGGAGCCGACCGCCCCGCCCGAGCCGCTCGTCGCCGACTTCGGCCAGGCGCACCTCGCCACCGACGACACGCCGGCGCTGGGCACGTTCTTCTACATGCCGCCGGACCAGATCGACGCGGCCGAGACCGGCGCCCCGCCCGACACCCGCTGGGACGTGTACGCGCTGGGCGCGGTGGTGTACGAGCTGCTCACCGGCGAGCCGCCGCGCCGGTCCCCGGAGCTGGTCGCGGAGATCCGGCGGGCGCCCCGACACCTGCCGGCGCGGATGAAGGTCTACCGCGACGGCATTCGCGCCGCCCCGCGTCCGACCGCGCACCACGCGGTCGCCGACCCGATGCTCGCCAAGATCGTCGACCGGTGCGTCACGCTCCGCGCCGAGCGCCGGCCGGCCGACGCCGGGGCGGTCGTCGCGCTGCTCGACGCGCGGGCCCGGTGGCGCCGGACCCGCCCGGTGCTCGCGCTGGCCGCGCTGGCGACCTCGCTCGTGATCCTGCTGGTGACCGCGCTGGGGATGTGGGCCGCCGACACCGTCACCGAGCGGACCAAGACGAACGTGTCGGCGGAGGTCACCGGCAGCCTGGCCCGCACCGCCGGCTACGGCACGCGCGCGGTCGAGGACCGGTTCCAGCGGCACGTCGCCTCGCTGGATCAGTGGGCCGGCGACGTCCACACCAACCCGCCACCGCAGGAGCGGGGCGTGGTACCGGCGCTGCGGGCGGCGGCGCGCGTGCCCCGCGGGGCGGCCCTCGCCGGCGGGCCGCCCCTGACCCCCGAGGGGCACCGGGCCGTTTGTGACTGGCTGGGGCGGCTCTACCGCCAGCGGAAGGCCCGCGCCGCGGAGGGCGACCACCTGCCGACGCTCGGCGTGATGCTCGTCGCCGACGCCGACACCGGCGAGCCGCAATCGCGTGGGTTCTACGTCGCCCGCGTACACCCGGACGGCTCGATCGAGGACGCGGAGAGCCACGCGAACGACCGCGACCGCGAGATCTTCACCGCCGACCTGTCGTACCGCGACTACTTCGGCGCCGGCCCGCGGGGCGAGGCGGCGGACGCCGGGCGCCCCCACCCGGTCGCCCGTGCCGCGCACATCAGTCACCCGTTCCGGTCGCGCGGGGTCGATCGGACCGGGCGCGGCGAGCAGCGCGACCGGTGGAAGCTGAACGTCGTCTCGCCGATCTGGGACGACCCGGACCCGCAGAAGCGGTCGCGGGTGATCGGGCTGATCGTGCTGGGGCTGGACGTGGAGTACGACGTCAAGCCGCTCCTGTACCCGCCGGAGTTCGCACGTCCCGACGGCGCCGGGTACGGCATCGACCGACGGGTAAAAGTGGTGGTCGCCGACCACCGCGGGCGCTGGGTGTGGCACCCCGACTGCGGGGCCGTACTGGAATCGGACCGGCCGGAGTTCCGCCACCCGCACGCGTACCCGGAGTTGGTGCGCGAGCACGGGCTGACGGGCGAACGCGCCGGCCCGTGGCTGGCGCTCGACGGGCCGGGCGCCCCCGACGACCGGTACGGGTACTCCGAAGCGCCGCGGTACGTGGACGCGCTGGAGGCGGAGCTCCACGGGGAGCGCGAGGAGGAGATCGCGTGCTTCACGCGGTTCGACCCGTACAAGCTGAGCCGCTATCACGACCTCGACACCACCGGCGCGCCCGCCCCCCCGCGGCGCTGGGTGCTGGCCGCCCAGGTGGACCGACGGGCCGCGCTGCGCCCGCTCGACGAGATGAAGGGCGCCATCGTCCGCGCCGGGGTCGCCGTGGTCGGGGCCCTCGCGCTGATCGCCGCCGGCCTGTGGGCCGGGCTGGCGCTCGTCCTCCGCCGACTGGAGTTCGCCTCAAATGGCTGACCTCGAAGCCCTCACCCGGATCGACCCGGTCGCCGGCGCCAAGTCCACCGTGACCACCCCCGGCCAGTACCGGTGGCGGTACACGCTGCCGGACAAGAAGGTGGTCCGCCTGGGCAGCGACGCGTCGTACTGCGACTGGGTGGTGCCCGAGGACCGGATGATCTCGCGGTTCCACGCCACCCTGTCGTGGGGCGGCAAGGAGCTGACGGTGACGCGGCGCGGGGTGCTGCTGCCCGACTTCCCCAACCCGCCGCAGAACCAGATCTGGTTCCACAACCGGCCGGTCGAGAGCTGCACCGTCAAACCGGGCGAGTGGTTCGTCATCGGGCAGACCCGCTTCACCCTCCGCGGCGACGCCGACGCCGACCCGGAATCGCCGGTGGACGGCACGCTCGTGCAGCGCCAGGAGGAGCGGACCCGGGCCGAACTCGAACAGGTCACCTTCGCCAACCCGGCGATCCTGTTGAAAGCGATGGAGCAACTGCCCCACTACCTGCGGGTCGTGACGGACGAGCCGGCGCTGTTCAAGCAGATGCTCAAGGTGGCGCTCCAGGCGATGCCCCGGGCCGACGCGGCGACGATCGTCCGCGTCCCGCCGGACGGCCCGGCGGGCGACCTGCGGGTGACGATCGCGTCGCAGAACGTGCGGACCCCCGGCGCCGGGGCGGCCGG
>JAFKJJ010000399.1 GCA_017306025.1 Planctomycetota bacterium | reverse complement strand
GTGCCCAGTAAGGTCGTCATCGCGATCCGCAACGTCCGGCTGTTCCGCTGGCTCCCGTTCGACCCGCAGCCCACGACGCTCGAAGTCCGCGCCGCGGTGGCATCGGTCGACGCCGAAACCGGTGTCGTCGAGGTGAAGGCGGACGTGCGCGACCTCGGCAACGCGTTCCTCCGCGACGCCACCAACAAGGTCGCGTCCGAGGCCGTGGTCGTGCTCGCCGACCGCTACCCGGACCCGCCCGCGCCGCACCCGTTCGCCCTCACCGAAGAGGCGCCGTGCAAGTCCACCATCGAGGACCTGCGGCGGAACATGTTCCACGGGCCGCTGTTCCAGATGCTCCGCACGCTCGACCGCGTCGGCCGCGAGGGCATCGAGGGCACGCTCGAAGTGCAGCCGCGCGACGGCTGGTTCCGGTCGAACCCGGACCCGCGCCACGCGATCGACCCGGTGCTGCTCGACTCGGCCATGCACATCATCGGCGCGTGGCACCTCGAACAGCCCGACTGGACCGGGCGCATCCTGCTGCCGTTCGAAATGCAGCGGATCGAGTACTTCGGCCCCACGCCCGAGGTCGGCACGTGGCTCCTCACCCGCGGGCACAACGAACAGGAGTCCGCCCGGCACTTCCGGCACGGCCTGGAAGTGTTCGACCCGCAGGGCCGGTTGTGGCTCCGGCTGACCGGCTCGGGGTACTGGCGGTTCTACCTGCCGTTCGGGCACGTCAACTTCTTCGGCCCGAAGGACGAGTACTACCTCTCGCGCAGTTGGCCCGAAGCCGCCTCCGGCGCGGAGCGCGGAGGACGGAGCGCGGAGTTAAAGGCAGAGGAATCGCCCGGGTCTTCGCTTCTTAACTCCGCGCTCCGCGCTCCGCACTCCGCGTTCGGCCGGTGTCACTTCCTCGAACCGCCCGCGGACCTCAAGCAGCCCGTCCTGCGGGCGGCCGGGGCGCGCGTCACGATGACCCCGCACGAACTCGACGCCTTCTGGAACTGGACGGGCACCGACGCGGAACTGAACGACTGGTTCTT
Organism: Planctomycetota bacterium; assembly: GCA_017306025.1. Taxonomy (GTDB): domain Bacteria; phylum Planctomycetota; class Planctomycetia; order Gemmatales; family Gemmataceae; genus Gemmata. The sequence goes on along the minus strand of JAFKJJ010000399.1, from coordinate 3,699 downwards.
CGGCCGGATGCTCGCGAAGGACGCCGTCCGGGCCGCGTGGTCCGCGAAGCACCGCGAGGCCATGTTCCCCGCGGACATGGACACCGACGAGGCGGACGGGCGCATCGTGTGCAAGCCCCGCGGCGCGCCGAAGGTCGAACCGTTCCCGCCGGTGAGCGTCGCCGTCGCCGACGGCAAGGTCGCGGCGTTCGCGGCGTTCGCGGAGCGGGTCGGGATCGCGCTCCAGGTAATCGCAAAGAACGCGCCGCCCGGGGCCGAACGCGCGGCACGAACTCAGGTGGCGTGCTCGGCGCTCGCGGACGCACTTCGTATCCCGGTAACGGGTTGCGAGGCGGAATCGCTCGACGCGAACGATGGCGCGGCGGTCGTTCGCGCGATGGGACGGCGGTACCGCGTCCAGACGGCCCGGCAAAAGGACGCCGTCGTCGCCACAACCGTTTGCGAGGGCGCGTGATGCGCAGCGCTTCCGAACTGCTCGCCGATCTCGCGGAGGTGGTGCGCCAGACGTTCCCCGACCGCGACCTCCCCGAACCGGTCGAGCCCTCCACGCGCGTCTTCGGCGACCTCGGGCTCGCGTCGATCGAGATCGTGGTACTCGCGGAGCGCCTCGACGCGTACTTCGGTCGCCGGCTGCCGTTCGGTACGTTCTTGAAGGGCCTTCGCGACCGCGGCGCGGAAGACTTGAGCGTGGGCGAACTGGTCGCGTTCTTGCAACAGCACACGGGGTGACGCGCGGTCTTCAGTGTGGTCCGCTCGCGGAGCGAGCGGTGCTGCACGCAAGAAGCACCGACACGAGAACGATCAGCGTATCTCCACCCGCGGAGCAACCGCTCGCTCCGCGAGCGGACCACACTCAAACCCCACCAACGAATGCCCGAAGTCGAAGTCAACGGCGCGCGGCTCTATTACCAGCAGTCCGGCACCGGCCCGGACGTCGTACTCGTCCACGCCGTGACGAGCAATCAGGCCGTGTGGGTCTTCTCCGGGCTGGTCGAGGCGCTCGCGACCGATTTCCGCGTCACCACCTACGACCTCCGCGGCCACGGGATGAGCGACCGGCCCCCGACCGGCTACACGTCGGCCGTAATGGCCGAAGACTTCCGACAGTTACACGCGGCGCTCGGGCTTAAGCCCGCGTACCTCGTCGGGCACAGCTTCGGCGGCGTCGTGAGCATGCACGCGGCCGCGACCGCTCCCCAATGTGTCGCGGGCGTGCTGCTGTCGGACTCGTTCTTCCCCGGACTCAAGCACGTCGAGCCGAACTTCGGCAAAATGAGCATCTGGACCGACCTGCGCGAGACGTTCGCGCGGGTCGGCGTCGAACTCGGCGACACGGTAGACTTCGCCCGACTGTTCCGCGAAACCGCGGCGCTCCCGGCCGATCGGCTGAAGCAGCTCGAAGACATTTACGGCGCGTTCGGCCGGGGGTGGCTGCGGCAACTGCCGAAGCTCGCCGAAACGAGCTGCGGCGAAGAGGTGCTGAGCGAGGCCGGGTTGACGGCCGAGGTGCTCGCGGGGATCGCGCAGCCGGTCGTCGCACTGTATGACGAATTCTCCCCCTTCCTTGCCACGTCGCGGTGGCTAGAACAGCACTTGCCGTGCTGCACGGCCGAAATCATCCCGGCCGCGAAGCACCTCGCCATGCTGGACAACACCGCCGGCTTCACCGACGCCGTGAAGCGCCACCTGAAACGGCTCAGCGGATGATCGGTGCCCACCGATGAACGTGGTCGCGTTCACCCGAAAGTACCCGCTCGGCCTCGCCGCGATCAGTTTCGCACTGGGTGGCGCCACGGCCCTGCTCGGCGTGTGGCAGTTGGGCACGCCCTGGAACAGCGAACGGGTCGTCGAGCGAACGGTCGAGCGGGTCGTCGAGCGCGTGGTTGAAAAGCCCGCTCCACCGCCCGCCGTTCCACCGGCCGCGAGGCCAGAGAAGCCGCGGCGCGTCGATCTGGTCGTGATGCAGATGGGTAAGCCGCTGGGCCTCGACAGCGAGTTCCGCGAGTACTTCGTGGACGAGGCCCGCAAATTGCCCGGCGTCGAGCAGGTATCCGAGAGCGTTGTGGGCGTCGCCAACACGATCCGCCCCGACGGCTCCGCGGACGACACGGTCGTCGTGGTGCAGGGCTGGAAGCCGGACAACTTCGGTTACGAGGACGTGGAACTCGTCGAAGGCCGGAAGCTCCGGACCGGCGACCGCAACAAGGCGATACTCGGGCGCCTCCTGGCGGAGAGTCTCAAAAAGAAGGTCGGTAACGCGCTCACGTTCGTCAGCGCCCCCGATCACCCCTACGAGGTCGTGGGCGTCTTCAAGAGCCGCGTGGTGTTCGAGGAGGGCGGCGCAATCGTTCCCTTCGAGGACGGCCAACGGCTCCACGGCAAACCGGGCCGGGTAACCGGGTTCTCGGTCCGGGTGAAGAAAACGCCCCCGGACCCCGCGGCCGAGGTCGAAGCGGTCAAGCAGAAGATCGAGGCGCTGCGCGACCCCGAAGCCCCCACCGTTCGGCTCTCCGCCGAACCGCCCGAGCGAGACGTTCGACCGAAGCCCCCCGCCTCTCCCTGACCCGACCGTTACCCATGTACTTCGCGACGTTCATCCTAAAGAACCTCTGGCGCCGGCCGATCCGCACGGGCCTGACCGTCCTCGGTCTGGCGATCGCCGTCGGCAGCATGATCGCGCTCTTGGGCGTCAGTCACAACGTCGAGAAGTCCGTCGAGTCCGCCTTCGACGTGCGCCGGGTCGATCTGGTCGTGATGCAGAAGGGCAAGCCGATGGGGCTCGACAGCGAGTTCCGCGAGTACTTCGTGGACAAGACCCGCGAGATGCCCGAAGTGGAGCGCGTGTCGGAGGGCGTCGTCGGCCCCGTCAACGTGCTGCGCGACAGCGGCACCGTGGACGACAACATCGTCCTGGTCCAGGGGTGGAAGCCGGACAACTTCGGCTACGAGGACATGACGATGATCGCGGGCCGCCGGCTCGAGCCGGGCGACAGTTACAAGATCATCCTGGGCCGCAAGCTCGCCGGCAACCTGAACAAGAAGGTCGGCGACCAGATCCGGTTCAACAACGACCCCGATCAGCCGTACGAGGTGGTCGGCATCTTCAGCAGCCACGTGATATTCGAGGAGGGCGGTGGCATCGTCCCGTTCCGGGACGGCCAGCGGCTCCACGGTAAGCCGGGCAAGGTGACCGGGTTCTCGGTCCGGGTGAAGAAAAGTTCCCCGGACTCCGCGGCCGAGGTCGAGGCGGTCAAGCAAAAGATCGAGGCGCTCCGCGACCCCGACGACCCGACCGTCCGGCTCTCCGCCGACCCGCCCGACAAGTACGTGGAGCAGGTGTCGCAGCTCCAGCTCATCCGCGCCGTCACGTGGCTCATCTCGGCCATCGCGCTGGCGGTCAGCGTCATCAGCCTGTTGAACACCATGACGATGTCGGTGCTGGAGCGGACCCAGGAGATCGGCATCCTTCGTGCAGTCGGTTGGCCCCGGGGGCGCGTGGTCCGCATGATCCTCGGCGAGGCCGCGGCGCTGGCGGCGGCCGCGGCGCTGGCCGGTTCGGCGATCGCCTTCTGCGGGATGCGGACGCTCACGCTCATGCCGAAGGTGAACGGGTTCATCGAGCCCGACCTCGCGCCGTCGGTGGTGCTCCGCGGGTTCGCGCTCACGGTGCTGGTCGGGGTGATCGGCGGCGCGTACCCG
>JAFKJJ010000604.1 GCA_017306025.1 Planctomycetota bacterium | reverse complement strand
CTCGGGCACAGGGCGCGTTGATGTCCGTGTTCGAGACGTGTCCCCGGCAGGCACTATCGGTGGTGGATCACGTCAGCCGAACGTTGCGCTGGTTCGGCAACCGGATACTGCCTCGACCCGTGCTGCTGCCGGGGCGCTAAACAAGTACCACGCGCGGAGCGAACCTGGCGCGAGCACATCTTCCAACTTCGCGATCTCGGCTTCATCCGAGTCAAAGCTGAAGGGCTTCGCGAAATCGGGTACATCTTGCTGCTCGATCCGTTACAGGTCTGTGCAAAGCTCTACAACGAATGCCCCAAAGACGTGACGGAGGAATGGTGGGCTGCCTTCGTGAAGCGCGCCAACGAGATCGGCGCCGTGCTCCCCATTCCGTTCTGAACCGCTCAACACTCTGGTCAGTGAGGCCCATAGGCAATTCCGAGTGCCCTTACGACTTCCTTACCCGCCGCACCCGCGGCCCGTCACTCCGCGGGCGGGGCGCTCGACGAACACAGGTGGCCGCCCTCGAACCCACGGGCCGCGAGGAGCCCCCGTAGTTTCGCGATCACCGCGAGCAACTGCTGCTGTTCGGTCGCCGTTAGCCCCCGGAACAGCTCCGCGATCGCCGACATGTGCCCCCCGGACGCCATCTGACGGCCGTACTGCGCCCCCGCGGCCGTCAGCTCGATCACCGTCGCACGCCGGTCGGTCGCGTGAGGCACCCGGCGCACCAGCCCTTCCGCCTCAAGCGCGTCCACCAGCGCCGTCACGTTCCGCGCCGTCACCCCGAGCTGCTCGCTCAGCTCGCTCATGATCCTCGGCCCGGAGGAGTGCAGCGCGCCGAGCAACTTCATCCGCGCGAAGCTCACCCCGCTCTCCGCGAAGCACGCCTGTATCCACTTGAGGTACGCCGGTCCGAACCCGGCAAACGCCCGGGCCAGCGCAAGCGCATCGTCGTCCGGTGGAGAAGTTCCCGTTGACATTACTGAACCAGTTCATTATCCACAAATACACGAAACAGCGCGGCGCGTGCCGGGTACACCTATTGTTTCATTCTGCCGCCCGAACTCAACACCGAGAACCGAGGGGAAGTCATGAGCGAAACGACTCTGGACTTTGATCCGGGTGACGCGGTCGAGCCGGTCCGGTCCGGCTGGCGCCGGGCGCTGGTGGTGTTCGCCGTACTGGGCGCCGGGGCGTATGCGGCCGGTCGGCTGGCGGCGCGTGACGACTCCGGCACGATCCCGACCCTGGCAATGATCCTGCTCACGATGCTCGGCCCGCTCGTGGCGCTGCTCGGGTTCGGCCTGTGGTGGGTGCTCCTCGGCGACGGGCGCTGGTGGCAGCGGCTCCTGGCCTCGTTCGGGGTCGGCGTGCTCGCGGTGGGCGCGGTGATCGCCGCGCACCCGTCGATGCGGCAGTTCATCCTCGGGTGGGGCGTTCCCCTCACGGCCGGGGTCACCGGGCTGGTGTTGGCGGCCGTGCCGGCCGCCCGACGGTGGCCGGTGGCCGGGGCAATCGCGCTGGTCGCGTTGGTGCCGTGGCTGGCGCTGCGGGTCGATGGGGTGAACGGCGAGTACGAGATGCACACCTCGTATCGCTGGAAACAGTCCGTTGTCGACGCGGCCGCGGAGCAGCTCGCCGACCGTGCGACGGTCGTGCCCACGGGAACCGTCGCGGACCTCCCACCGGCCGGCCCGTTGGACTACCCCGGCTTCCGCGGCGCGAACCGGGACGGGCGGGTACCGGAGGCCGCGTACCGCGGCTGGGACGGCTCGCCGCCCAAGGAGCGGTGGCGGAACAACCCCGTCGGGCCGGCGTGGTCGTCGTTCTGCGCGGTCGGGGAGTTCGTCTTCACCCAGGAACAGCGCGGGGAGTCGGAATCGGTCGTCTGCTACCGTGCCGATACGGGAAAAGAGGTCTGGTCCCGCGGCCAACCCGGAAAGCACTCCGACGGGCAGAGCGGTTCCGGCCCGCGCGCGACCCCGACCTACGCGAACGGGCGGCTGTTCGCCATCGGCGCCAGCGGCTCGGTGTCGTGCCTCCGTGCCGAGAGCGGCGAGCCCGTCTGGACGGTGAACCTCGCCGAGCGGTTCGGGGCGACGAAGCCGAACTTCGGCCTGTCCACCTCGCCGCTGGTCGTGGGCGATCTGGTCGTCATCAACCCGTCCTCATCCGCGGCGCCGCGGCTCGTCGCCCTCGACGGCGCGACCGGGGCCACGCGCTGGGCCGCGGAACCGCACGGCGCGGACGGGTACTCGTCCCCGCAGTCCGCAACGATCGCGGGCGCCGAGCAGGTGTTGATCTTCAACAACGCCGGGCTGTTCGGACACGACCCGCGAACCGGGGGCGAGTTGTGGCACTACGACTGGCCGGTCAAGATCATGGAGCCGACGGCCGTTCAACCGCTCGTGCTGCCCGACGGGCGGGTGGTCATCGGCGGCGGGAACGTCGGCCTGGGGAGCCGGTGCGTGAAGGTGCGGCGCGAGGGCGCCGGGTGGGCCGCGGGCGAGGTGTGGAAGACGACCCGGTTCACCCCGAAGTTCAACGACATGGTTCACGTCGGCGAGGCGCTGTTCGGGCTGGACAGCGGCCGGCTGGTGTGCCTCGACTTGAAGAACGGGTCGGTACGCTGGAAGGAGGGCAACTACGGGGCCGGGCAGTTGCTCCTCGTCGGCGACCGGCTCTTGATCGTGTGTGAATCCCCGGGTCAGTTGGCGTGCGTCGCGGCGAAACCGGACGAGTACGAGGAGCTTTGGAAAGTGGACGTGGTCAAGGAGAAGACGTGGAACCACCCCGTGATCGCCCGCGGCCGACTGTTCTTCCGCAACGCAACGGAGATGGTCGCCTTCGACCTGCCGGGGTGGTCCGGCGGTCCGTGACCGGCGCGAACCCGCGGCCCGAACGGGTCGTCTTTTCGACGACCCGTTCGGAGGCCGGACCGATGACCGACGACGAATTCCTCTGTGCGTTCGAACGTTGCACGCTCGCCCGCAAGGACTGGACGCACGAAGCGCACGTCCGGATGGCGTGGCTGTATGCGATGCGAATTCCGTCCGCGGGTGAGGTGCTCGACCGTGTCCGCGGCGGTATCAAGAAGCTGAACGCCGTCTTCGTTCGGCGCCAACAGGTGCTCTGCCGGGCGCTCCCGAGCAAGCCCAAAGATCCCCGCGGGCTCGACGGCTACCACGAGACGATTACCGTCGCGTTCGTGACCCTGATCGCGTCCCGCGTCGAACCGGGCGAGGACTTCGCCGCGTTCCGCGGCCGCAACCCCGACCTCTTCGACAGCAAGCTCTCCGTGCTCCTGAAGCACTACTCGCCGGAGCGGCTGTTCTCTCCCGCGGCAAAGGTGGAGCTTCTCGCGCCGGACCTGGAACCGCTGCCCGCCCCGTCTCACTCGCCGGTCGCAATCGTATCGTGCGGAACGTAACGGACCGCCGCCCGGCGCTCGCGCGCAGTGGCACCTCGCGACCGGGCACCCGTTCGCGAGGTTTCAGGCGAGGACCTCTTTGACGACGGTCCCGTGAACGTCGGTGAGGCGGAAGTCGCGCCCCGCGTGGCGGTAGGTGAGCTTCAGGTGATCGAGACCGAGCAGGTGAAGGATCGTGGCGTGCAGGTCGTGAACGTGGACCTTGTCCTCCGCCGCGAAGTAGCCGTAGTCGTCGGTCGCGCCGTGGGAGAACCCGGCCTTTACCCCGCCGCCCGCGAGGAACATCGTGAACCCGTGCGGGTTGTGGTCGCGCCCGTCCTTGCCCTGTGCGACCGGGGTGCGCCCGAACTCGCCGCCCCAGATCACCAGCGTATCCTTCAACAGACCGCGGGCCTTGAGGTCCGTCAACAACCCCGCGATCGGCTTGTCCACCTCGCGGGCGTTGGTCGTGTGGTCTCTCTTGAGGTTCTCGTGCTGGTCCCACTTGTAACTGTGGGTACATTGCACGAACCGCACTCCGGCTTCTGCGAACCGGCGGGCCATCAGGCACTGCCGGCCGAAGTTCTCGGTGGCCCGGTCGTCGATCCCGTAGAGCTTGTGCGTCTCCGCGGTCTCCTTTGAGAGATCCTGCACCACGGGCACCGCGTTCTGCATCCGGAACGCCATCTCGAACGACTGGATGCGCCCCTCGGTTGCGGCGTCGGAACCGGTCGCGCGTTCGCGGTCGAGGTCGGCGAGCAGGTCGAGTTCCAGCCGCTGCTGGGCGGGCGCGGTTGTGCCCTTCACGAACGGGACCGTCACCTGGCTCGCCGCGGTGCCGGCGTTCCCGAGCGGCGTGGCCTGGTACGCGGCCGGGAGGAACGCGGACGAGTAGTTGTTCACCCCGCCGTGCGTGAGCGTCGGGCAGATGGTGACGTACCCGGGCAGGTCGCGGTTCTCGGTCCCGAGGCCGTACGTAACCCAGCTCCCCATGCTCGGCCGCACGAAGGTGTCCGAACCGGTGTGCAGTTCGAGCAGCGCCCCGCCGTGCCGCGAGTTCGACCCGTGCATCGACTTGATGAAGCACAGGTCGTCCGCGCGGGCCGCGACGTGCGGGAACAGTTCCGACACCCACGCCCCGCTCTGCCCGTGCCGTTTGAACGCGAACGGCGACTTCAACAGGTTCCCGGTGGCGCTCGACACGACCCGCGGCTTGGCGAACGGCAGCGGCTTGCCGTCGTCGGCGGCCAGTTTCGGCTTGTGGTCGAAGGTGTCAACCTGCGACGGGCCGCCGTGCATGAACAGGAAGATCACGCGCTTCGCTTTGGCCGCGAAGTGCGGCGCCTTCGGCGCGAGCGGG
>JAFKJJ010000603.1 GCA_017306025.1 Planctomycetota bacterium | reverse complement strand
CTCGGGCACAGGGCGCGTTGATGTCCGTGTTCGAGACGTGTCCCCGGCAGGCACTATCGGTGGTGGATCACGTCAGCCGAACGTTGCGCTGGTTCGGCAACCGGATACTGCCTCGACCCGTGCTGCTGCCGGGGCGCTAAACAAGTACGATCAACCGTTGCGTAGCCCTGACCCCTGCCCCACCGAGCCCTGAAAAAAGTGCTCTCGTTTTGTAAGAACGCACTTGGTAGATTCCGCCGCCTTTCACGGACCGGCCCCGGCGCCGAACCGTGAGGGGACCCACGTCAGGGACGTCGTGGGGAGCAGGAGGTCTGCCGTGGCCCGTCGCCGATTGCGCCACAAACTGATGCTCGGACTGGCCCTCGTGGCCGGCAGTGTCGGGGCGATCGTCGCCGGCGCCGGCTACGGCATCTACGCGTACTACTCCAGCACCAAGTCGATCGACAAGAAGCTCTACGAGTTGGGGCTGGCCAACCAGATCATCGAATCGCTCAACAGTCTCGATCAGAGCGACCAGCTCGAGCCCGCGCTGTACCTCCAGCGCGTCACCGAATGTTCCGCACAGCTCAAGGACTTCAAGACGGTCAACGACCGGACCGTCGCCGGGGGCCACGACCCCGACGGCGGCGCGATGGAGTCCGGGCTGACGGCCACGCTCTCGGCCCAGCTCAAAACGCTGGAAGGCGCCGTCAACAAGGCCGCGGCGACGCAAATCGGGCGCGAAACGTCGCCCGGACCGCTGCGCCAGCAGAAAGAAGTGCGCGACGCGCACGCGGAGGCGCGGCGCACCGCCGAGAACCTCCGGCACGCCATCATCGACGACATCCAGACGACCGGGCGCAGCTCGAACGCCGCGATCCAACAGAGCATTTGGTGGGTCGGGCTGTTCTTCGTGTGGGCGGTGGCGCTGGTGCTCACCATGCTCTACTACTTCCGCGCCTGGATGTTCGCGCCGATCCGCGAGATCCAGGCCGGCGTCCAGCGCGTCCACGGCGGCAACTTCGCACAGCCGATCGCCCTCGCCTCCGGCGACGAACTGCAGGAACTGGCCGACGAGTTCAACGCGATGGTCGCGCGGCTGCACGCGGTCTACGCGGACCTCGCGCGCCAGGTGAACGAGCGGAGCCGGCAGCTCGTCCGCAGCGAGCGGATGGTGTCGGTCGGGTTCCTCGCGGCCGGGGTGGCGCACGAGATCAACAACCCGCTCGCGAGCATCCTGTTCTGCTCCGAGGCGCTCGAACGGCGCTTGCAAGAAGTACTCGGCGCGCTCGCCGCGCACTCCAACGGCGCCCTCCCCGCGGAAGCCGAGGTGCTGACCCGCTACCTGAAGATGATCCAGCAAGAGGCGCTGCGGTGTAAGGACATCACCCAGAAGCTCCTCGACTTCAGCCGCACCGGCGTCAGGCGGAAGGAACCCGCCGACCTCACCGGGCTGGTCCGGGGGGTGCTCGAAGTGGCCCGCCACCTGCCGTCGAGCCGCGGAAAGGCGGTGCAGTTCGAGCCGTCCGGGTACATCGTCGCCCCGGTGAACGCCCAGGACCTCAAGAGCGTGATCCTGAACCTCGTGGTGAACGCGCTGGACAGCATGGACGACGGCGGGCGGCTGTCGATCACGCTGACGGCGGCCGGCGGGTACGCGGAACTGGTGTTCGCGGACACCGGCTGCGGGACGTCGCCGGACGTGCTGCAAAACATCTTCGAGCCGTTCTACACGAAGAGCCGCACCGGCAAGGGGACCGGGCTGGGGCTGTTCATCAGCCACCAGATCGTGGACCAGCACGGCGGGACGATTACCGCGGCCAGTTCCGGACCGGGCACCGGCAGCACCTTCACGGTGCGCATCCCGCTGCAACTGGCCGCGGGCGAGGCCGAATCGCAGGCCGACCCCGACGAGTCGCCGAACGTGCTGGCGTTCCCCGGCGGCAACCGCGAGGCGGCGTAGGAATTGAAGAGTGCAGATTTGTGATTTCAGATTGAAAAGCCGCGCCGGGTTGTGCCGCACCTGTCTTTCAATCGCCAATCAAAAATCTGCAATCCGACATGGAACCGGGCTTGTAATTCCTTCAAGGTTGTCGCATACCCCTCCCGCCCACGGTAAATGAGAGCCCCACCCGAGGCGTTCTCGTTTGTGGAAACGGTTGGTCGATACGGAGACCGCGAGTGGCCACCCCCGCACACAACCGACTGCGTATCCTGTTCGTCGACGACGAGGCGATGCTCCGCGAGTTCATGCGGTCCGAGTTGCCCCGCCTGGGCCACGACATCACCGTCTGCGCGGACAGCAAGAGCGGCATCGAGATGGTGAAGAAGGCCACGTTCGACGCCGCCATCCTCGACCTGCGGATGGAGCACGACAAGGCCGGGCTCCAGGTGCTCGCGGCGCTCAAGCAGGTCTCTCCCGACACCGAAGCGGTCATCATGACCGGCTACGGCAGCACCGAAACGGCCGTCGAGGCGCTCCGGCTGGGCGCGTTCGACTACCTCACCAAGCCGTGCAAGCTCACCGACATCGAGGCGCTCCTGCTCCGCATCCAGGAGAAGCGGAAGCTCAAGCACAAGACCGCGGCGCTGGAAACGCGGGTGCAACAGATCGAAGGCCCGCCCGGGATGATCGGCGGCAGCCCGGCGATGGCCCCGGTGCAGCAGTTCATCGACCGCGTCGGCCCCACCGACGGCCGGGTGCTCATCACCGGCGAGACCGGGACCGGCAAGGAGGTCGTGGCGCGGGCGCTGTTCACCAAGAGCAAGCGCGCCGACATGCCGTTCGTGCCGGTCAACTGCGGCGCGCTGACCCAGACGCTCGCCGAGAGCCAACTGTTCGGACACAAGAAGGGCTCGTTCACGGGCGCCGACCGCGACCACAAGGGCTTTTTCGAGGTCGCCAACGGCGGCACCGTGTTCCTCGACGAGCTCGGCGAACTCGACAAGAACCTGCAGGTGAAGCTGCTCCGCGTACTCGAAGCGGGCGAGATCCAGCGCCTCGGCGAGAGCCAGCCGGTCACCGTGGACGTGCGGGTCATCAGCGCGACGAACAAGGACCTGCGGAAGATGATCGCGGAGGGGACCTTTCGCGAGGACCTGCTGTTCCGGCTGAACATGTTCCACGTCCACCTGCCGCCCTTGCGCGACCGGCGCGAGGACATCCCCGAACTGGCCCGGCACCTCCTCGCGCGGCACGCGAAGCGCCCGGTCGAGAACGTCGCGCACCTGCTGACGCCCGAGGCGATGCTGGTTCTCGTGAACCACGCCTACACCGGGAACGTGCGGGAGTTGGCGAACGCGATGGAGTACGCGTGGATCATTTCCGGGGGGCAGCCGATCACCCCGGACCACCTGCCGCACGAGATGCGCCACCCGCGGCCGTCGCCGACGATCCCGATGGGGTTCCCGGCACCCGCCCCGGCCGCACCGGCGCCCGCGTACAGCGGCCCGGCACCCACGCTGCCCTTCCCCGCTCCCGCCGGCCCGTCCGCGCTGCCACCCTTGCCCGCGGCCGATCCGAACGCCCCGACGAAATCGCTGGCGGACGTGGAGATGGAGTACATCCTGCAAGTGTACGCGAAGAACGGGATGAACAAGCAGAAGACGAGCGACGAACTGGGGATCAGCCTGAAGACGCTCTACAACAAGCTGCACAAGTACGAGGAAGAGCGCCAGCGTCGGGCCGGGTGAGCCCGCACCGCGTGGACCGACACGCATTCTGACGACAAGAATATCGTCAAACCTGACCGTACGGCAGACTCGCCGGGTCCAACCGCTGCGCGCTGACGATCTTCGCGGACCGCCCGCCCCGCAACCGGTCGTACCGCGTGTACATGTCCTCCAGCGCCCGGTCGACCACCACGGGAAAAGAGGCCGCGATCGGGCAGGGTTGCCAGTTGAGCAGAAGCCCGCCGCAGTTCGGGTCGAACAAGAAGACCTCGCCCGCAGGGGTCCAAACGGCAACCCCGGCGTGATTACTGCCGCCGCCCATCGAGTACCACGACTGAAAATCGCTCCCGTAGTTGTTGTCCGGCGGCTCGCGAACGATCAGCCGCAAGAACGCGGTCCCGGGCGTGTCGAACGCGTACTCGTACCCCCCTTGGGTGTGCCCGCCACCTCCGAAGTTGAACGGGGTCTGCAGTTGGCGGATCGGGTTACGAATCGGCCCCGCCCAGGAGGCCGCCCTTCCGGTAATTCGACTGTAGGTGCCGTTCAGGAGGCTCACGTAATCTTGAGCTTGCGTGGCGGCCTTTAACGGGCTGATGTAGGTCAGGTTGTTGTCCAGGTTCTCGTACAGGTGGGTGATCAGGGCGTGGCTGATCCCGCCGCACCACCCGCCGTCTCCTTGAACGAAGTACTGACTGAATCGGAACCGCATGTTGACGAAGATCGGCACGGTTCTGCCCCGCTCGTGAGGACGCGCGCCGCAACCGAGCCCCGGCCGCGCGTCGGAAGATGGAACCCGTCTCTCCCGCTAACTCGCTCAGCGCGCCCACCTTGTTCTGTGGTCCGCCCTCCACTTCGCCCGCGATCATGACTCGCTCCGGCCCCGAACGGAAAAGCGTCGCCGAGCGCGAACGCACAGCCGGCCCAGAGGGTCGAGCCCACTTCCTGCCATTGACCGATTATAAGGACTACCGGACAAAACCGGATCGGATGAAGATGACGCAGGCCGCGAGCTGGCACCACCCGAGGTAGTATCGGGCGTTGCGGTCGAGTCGTCGCCCAACCCGACCGAACTGGGCGAAGAAGTTGTGACACCGTTCGACGGCGTTG
>JAFKJJ010000602.1 GCA_017306025.1 Planctomycetota bacterium | reverse complement strand
GGGAACCCCCCGCGGGTTCCCCCCGCGCCCCCCTCCCGTCTCCCGCCAACCCGCTCTCGACGATCGCGGGGGGCACGCGGGTGGTCTTTCCGGCGCCGGTGGGGGCGCGGAGCACCGCGGCGCCGTGCGCGCGGAGCGCGGCGAGCAGTTGCGGCAGGGCGTCGTCGATGGGCAGCGGGTCGCGGGGCATACGGTCAGTTTAGCAGTGCCCCCGCGGCCCCCGCAGATATACACTTTGCAGGGCCGCAATTACCCGACGACCGGCGTTTTCGGTGGCCGCGCCGCGGCGAGCCGCAGATATACACGTGGCGGAACGCCACCACTACGAGGAGTGCCCCCGGTGAAGCCACGCTGGTTGCTCGTCCCCCTCGCGCTCGTGTTCGCGTCGCCGGGGCCGGCCCAGGAGAAGAAGGAACTGCGGTGGGGCACCGACCCGGTCGGCGGCGGGCCGTACATCTACAAGGACGACCCGAACGGCCCGTACGTCGGGTTCGAGGTCGAACTCGCCGAGTACCTCGCGAAGAAGCTCGGCCGCGTCAGCACGCCGGTCGAGGCCGAGTGGAGCACGCTCCCGGAACTGCTCGACAAGCCCCGCGACGGGGAGAAGGGCATCGACATCGTACTCAACGGGTACGAGGCCCGCGACGACCTCAAAATGAAGTACGCGGCCGCCGTGCCGTATTACGTCTACCGGCTGCAACTCGTCGCGCGGAAGGACGACGACGAGGTGACCGGGTGGCCGGCACTCGGCGCGAAGAAGAAGCGCATCGGGGTGCTGGAAGGATCGGTCGCGTTCGACTACTGCAACAAGCGGTTCCCCGGGCAGACGGTCGTGAACAAGGACGTCGCGACGATGTTCAACGCCGTCGCGGACAAGACGCACGCGGACGTAACGGTACAGGACAACCCGGCGTGCGTGTTCTACGTCGACGACCCGAAGTACAAGGACAAGTTCAAGCTGGTCGGCGACGGCCGGCAGCCGGGCGAGTACCTCATCTACTTGCGCAAGGGCGACAAGGAGTTGCTCGACGGCATCAACGACGCGATCAAGGAGGGGCTCAAGGACGGCACCCTGCGCCGGATCTACCGGAAGTACGGCATCTGGAACGCGGACCAGGAGTGGTTGACCGAGAAGCTGACCGGCGAGTTCCCGGCCGACGAGGACGGCGAGGTGGAGCGCGCGGGCCGCGGCGGGTCCGGCTCGGTGTGGCCGCTCGTCCCGCAACTCGTCCGCGCGGCGGGGATGACGGTCTTCCTGTCGATCGCGTCGTTCCCGCTGGCGATGCTGGCCGGGGTGGTGATCGCGATCGGTCGCGTGTACGGCCCGGTGTGGGTGAAGGCCCCGTTCGCGGTGTTCGTGGAAGTGATCCGCGGCACCCCGCTCCTGCTGCAACTCTACTTCCTGTTCTTCATCCTGCCGAAGTGGGTGCCCGGCCTCGCGCTCGACCCGATCTATATCGGCATCCTCGGGCTGGCGCTGAACTACGCGGCATACGAGGCCGAGAACTACCGCGCGGGGATTCAGTCGATCCCGCGGGGGCAGATGGAGGCGGCGCTGGCGCTGGGCATGTCGCCGTTCACCGCGATCCGCACCGTGATCGTGCCGCAGGCGGTTCGCGTGGTCATCCCGCCCGTCACCAACGACTTCATCGCGCTGTTCAAAGACACCTCGGTGTGCTCCGTGATCCTCATCACCGAACTGACGCGAAAGTACAACGAGCTGTACAACTTCAACCGCGATCTGGTCGTGGAACTCGCCTTCCTGACCGCCGGTCTGTACCTGCTGATGAGCTACCCGATGTCGCTCCTCGCGCGCTTTCTGGAGCGGCGGACGGGCACGCACGCCGCGGGGGGGCACCGATGATCCGCGTTTCCAACGTCGTGAAGTACCACGGCGACGCGCGCGTCCTGGACGGCGCGTCGCTCGACGTGCAGAAGGGGCAGGTCGCGGCGCTCGTCGGCCCGAGCGGCAGCGGCAAGAGCACGCTCCTGCGGTGCATCAACGGGCTGGAAGAGTTCCAGGAGGGCACGGTGGGGGTCGGTGAGACGCTCGCGCTCGTCGGCGGCGAGACGCCCCCGCGGGACACGCTGCTCCGGCTCCGGCGCACCGTCGGGATGGTGTTCCAGCAGTTCAACCTGTTCCCGCACATGACGGTGCTGAAGAACGTCATGAGCGGGCCGATTTACGCGCTCGGCAAGCCGGCCGCCGAGGCCGAGGCGACCGCGAAGAGGTGGCTCGACCGCGTCGGGCTGGCCGAGAAGCACGCCGCGAAACCGGCACAGCTCTCGGGCGGGCAGCAGCAGCGTGTTGCGATCGCCCGGGCGCTTGCGGTTAACCCCGCGGCGATCCTCTTCGACGAGCCGACCAGCGCCCTCGATCCCAAAATGTCTGCCGAGGTCATGCGCGTGATCGACGACCTCGCGGACGACCAGAGCTTGCAGGTCGCGATGGTGATCGTCACGCACGACCTGCCGGCCGTGAAGCGGATCGCCGACGTGGTTCACCTGCTCGGTCAGG
This sequence comes from Planctomycetota bacterium, assembly GCA_017306025.1. Classification (GTDB taxonomy): domain Bacteria; phylum Planctomycetota; class Planctomycetia; order Gemmatales; family Gemmataceae; genus Gemmata. Next base: position 2,254 of record JAFKJJ010000602.1, on the reverse strand, counting down.
GCAGGGTGATCTACTCCGGACCGGCCGCGGAGGCGTTCGCCCCCGGCGGCCCGGCGAGCACGCTCGAATAACGCCGCGCGAAGCCCCCCGGGGCGTTGCCCCGGGCTGAGGAGTCGCAGGCTTACAGCCTGCACCGGTGTTGGCCCCTCCGCCCGCGCCGCGCGAGATTCCCCGGCCCGGGGCAACGCCCCGGGAGACCGACGCGAACCAACGAGGAACCGATGACCACCGCTACCGCACCGCGCGTGATCCGGGTCGGGCACAGCCCGGACCCCGACGACGCGTTCATGTTCCACGCCCTCGCCAACGACAAGATCCCGACCGGCGACCTGAAGTTCGTTCACGAACTTCAGGACATCGAGACGCTCAACCGCCGCGCGCTCAAGGGCGAACTCGAAGTGACGGCCGTGAGCATCCACGCGTACAGTTACCTGCTCGACCGGTACGCCCTCTTGCCCACCGGGTGCAGCATGGGCGACCAGTACGGCCCGATGGTCGTCGCGCGGCGGCCGATGGCCGTGGCGGACCTGCCGGCGGTGAAGGTGGCCGTGCCGGGCACCCTCACCACCGCGTTCCTCACCCTCAAGCTGCTCTACGAGTCGATCGGCGCGGCCGACAAGCTCGCGTTCGACGTGGTCCCGTTCGACGAGATCATCCCGGCCGTCGCGTCCGGGAAGTTCGACGCGGGCCTCATCATCCACGAGGGGCAACTGACGTTCCAGAACCAGGGGCTGCACCTGGTGCGCGACCTGGGCGTGTGGTGGCAGGAACGAACGGGCCTGCCGCTGCCGCTCGGCGGGAACGTGGTGCGGAAGGACCTCGGCGCCGCGACCATGCGCGAGGTGAGTCGGCTCATTAAGGAGAGCATCCGGTACGCGCTGGACCACCGGCGCGAGGCGCTGGACCACGCCCTCCAGTACGCCCGCGACATGGACGTGAGCCTCGCGGACCAGTTCGTGGGGATGTACGTGAACGACTGGACGCTCGATTACGGCGAGCGCGGCCGGGCGGCGATCCGCAAGCTGCTCGGCGAAGGGCACCGCGCCGGGATCATTCCCAACCCGGTCGAGCTGGAGTTCGTGGAGTAGGTTTTCTTGTGGGGCGGCCGTCGGCTCTCTCCTGGGACCGCGGGCGTCCGGTCGGCTCTTCCCTGGGACCGCGGCGAACATCGCCAGCTTCGACGTCGAGGAGCACCACCGCATCGAGGCCGCGGTCGGCCTGAGCGTGTCCGCGGACCTGAAGGCGGACTACGCGGCGCGCATGGAGGCCAGCACCCGGCGCCTGCTCGACCAGCTCGCGGCCGCGAACGTGCGCGCCACGTTCTACGTCGTCGGCGAGATCGCCCGCACACATCCCCGGCTCGTCCGCGACGTTCACGCGGCCGGGCACGAGGTCGGGTCGCACAGCTTCGACCACCGCCGCGTTCACCGGTTCTCGCCGGAAGAGTTCCGCGAAGACCTGCGCGCCAGTAAGGACGCGCTCGAACAGGCCACCGGCGCGCCGGTGTACGGGTTCCGCGCGCCCACCTTCAGCGTGATGAAGGAAACCGCGTGGGCGATCGACGCGCTCGCGGAGTGCGGGTTCGAGTACGACAGCTCCGTCTTCCCGGTCCGCCACGACCGCTACGGCGTCCCGGACGCGCCCCGCGGGCCGTTCGTCGCAGTGGGGAAGGAGCGCGAGCTGCTGGAGCTCCCGCCGCTGACGTACCGCCTCGCGGGGTTCAACCTGCCGGTCGCGGGCGGCGGGTACTTCCGGCTGTTCCCGCTCGCCTTCATGAAGGCCGGGCTGCGGCAGGCCGCGCGGGGAACGTCACCACAGGTGGGGATGTTGTACTTCCACCCGTGGGAGTTCGACCCGACGCAGCCGCGGCTGCCGCTGAAGTGGCTGTCGCGGTGGCGCACCTACGTCGGCGTCGGGCGCACGACGACCCGGCTCGGCCGGCTGCTCGCGGCGTTCCCGTTCCGCCGCGCCATCGACGCGGTTCGCGACATCCGCGCCGGCGGGGTCGCCCTGCCGCGGTACCGGTTAGGGGCCTGAGAGTGGTCCGCGAGCGGTGCGACGCACGCGGGGGCGGAACGGGGCAAGGGCCTCGCTTCTCCGGCCGCGGAGCGACCGCTCGCGGAGCGAGCGGACCACTCGAACTTCACTCCTTCGGCTCGCCCTTCTTCTCGTCCCGGCGCCTCAGCCGGTACCCCGCGGCCGCGGCCAGTCCGATGAGACTGCTGACCACCGTCGCCGGCTCCGGCGTGCCGGA
>JAFKJJ010000601.1 GCA_017306025.1 Planctomycetota bacterium | reverse complement strand
TCCACGACGACCCGTTCCTCGAAGGCGTCGCGTGCGTCGTGTTCGACGAGTTCCACGAGCGCGGCCTCGAAGCCGACCTCGCGCTCGGGATGGTCCGGCTCGTCCGCGAGAACGTGCGCCCCGAACTGAAGGCGGTCGTGATGTCGGCGACCGTCGACCCGGCCGCGGTGTCGGCGTACTTCGGCGGCTGTCCGGTGGTCGACAGCGCCGGGCGCACGTTCCCGGTCGAGGTGCGGTACCGGCCGCGGCGCAACGACACCCCGGTGTCGCAGGCGGTCGCCGACGCCGTGCGCGACGCGCTCTCCGAGCGGGCCGGCGACGTGCTCGCGTTCCTGCCGGGGCTCCGCGAGATCCGGCAGACCGCGGACGCGCTCGAATCTCTTGATCGGGAGCACGGCGTCGCGGTGCTCCCGCTGCACGGCGACCTCCCGCCCGAACAGCAGGACCGCGCGCTCCAGAAGCTCGACCGGCGGAAGGTGGTGCTCGCGACGAACGTCGCCGAGACGTCCGTCACGGTGGACGGGGTCACGGCCGTCGTCGATTCCGGGCTCGCGCGGCAGATGGAGTTCGAGCCGTCGGTGGGGATGGACCGGTTGCGGCTCGTTCCGATCGCGCGCGCGTCCGCCGACCAGCGCGCCGGCCGGGCCGGGCGCACCGCGCCGGGGGTCTGCGTGCGCCTGTGGGACGAGCCGAGCCACCGCGGCCGGCCGGAACAGACCGTGCCCGAGATCAGGCGCGTCGACCTGTGCGGGGCGGTGCTCCAGCTCGCCGCGCTCGGCGAACCGGACGTGCGGAAGTTCCCGTGGCTCGACGCGCCGACCGAGGAGGCCGTTCGGCAGTCGGTGCGGCTGCTCGAACAGCTCGAACTGCTGAACGGTTCGGCGCTCGCGCCCCTGGGCGAAGCCGCGGCCGCCCTGCCCGTTCACCCGCGGCTCGGAAGGCTCTTGCTCGAAGGTCAGCGCCTGGGCTGCGCCGACCGGGCCGCGCTCGCGGCGGCGCTCTTATCGGAACGCGACCCCTTCCTGAGAGAGTTCGACAGCGGCCCGCCGGTCCGCACCGCACCGCCCACCGTTTCGGACGTGCTCGACCGCGTGGAAGCGCTCGAAGCGTTCGAGGCCAGCGGCCGGCTCGACGGTCCGCTCGGCCGGCTGCACCGCGGCGGCGCGCGGGCCGTGCTGGAGGTCCGCGACCAGTTGGCACGGCCGGTTCGACACGCCCCGGGCGCCGCAGGACCTACCCCCCCCGGCCCCCCCTCGTCGGGCTCCCCGGCCCTGTCAGCGGAGCTTCTCGCGGGCCGGGGGAAGGGAAGGGGGGAGAAAAACCCTTCGCGCGCCGACAACGCAAACGACTTGGGGGAGGCGAAACCCGCCGTCACCCCCCTTCCCTTCAGGGGGGGGGGGCTGGGGGGGGTAGGTCGGCCCGGCAACCCCGGTACGAACCGAGGCGATTCCGACTCCGCGCTTTTGCGCTGCGTGTTCGCGGCGTACCCGGACCGCCTCGCGCGCCGGCGCGAGCCCGGCGGCACGAAGGCGCTCACCGTGGGCGGGCGCGGGGTGCGGCTCGCGCCGTCGAGCGGCGTCACCGAGCCGGAACTGTTCGTGTGCGTCGACGTGGACGCGGGCGGCGCGGACTCGTTCGTGCGGCTCGCCTCGGGCGTCGAGCGCGAGTGGCTCCCGCCCGAACGCTTATCCACGCGCATTGAGGTGATCTTCGACGACAAGTCGGAGCGGCTCGCGGCGCGAAAGGTGACGCGGTTCGACGACCTCGTGCTGGACGAACTGAACGCGCACATCGCCGACGAGTCCGAAGCGGCCGCGGTGCTGGCCGCGGCCGCCGCGGAGCGGCTCGACAAGGTGCTCCCGGCGCCCGATTCGGCCGCCGGCGCGTTCCGCACCCGGGTGCGGTGCCTGCGCGCGTGGGTGCCGGAACTGAACCTGCCCGCGTTCGAGGCCGCCGACCTGCGCGAGGCGCTCGAATCGCTGTGCCGCAACCGGCGCTCGCTGGCGGACGTGCGCAACGGCCCGTGGCTCGACTTCCTCAGGGGACAACTCACCTACGAGCAGCTCCGCGCGGTCGAGACCGAGGCGCCGGAGCGGATCGAGGTGCCGAGCGGCAGCCACATCACGATCGCGTATGAGGAGGGCCGGCCGCCGGTCCTCGCGGCGCGGATTCAGGAGATGTTCGGCTTGACGGAAACGCCGCGGGTGGCCCGCGGCCGGGCGAAGGTGCTGCTGCACCTGCTGGCGCCGAACTACCGGCCGCAGCAGGTGACGGACGACCTCGCGAGCTTCTGGAAGAACGGCTACCCGCTCGTGCGGAAGGAGCTGCGCGCCCGCTACCCGAAGCACAGTTGGCCGGACGACCCGCTCACGGCCGAGGCGGTTCGCGGGGCGAGGCGGCGCAAGCCCGCGGAGTAGTCGGCGGTTCCCCGCCACCCGGCGAGTAAACCCATTCGATGGCGCGGAGCGGGGCGTCCCGTCGCCACGGCTCAACCCCGTCGTTGGCTCGCAGCCCCTCTTGCGCCTTGCGGCGCCGCTCTCCTGCCGGATCGGGCGAAGCCACCCCGCCGCGCCGTCTTCTGGCCCTCTCCCCTTGCGGTGCGGCGTAGAAACGCGCGCGTCGGGGTCCAGACGATCCGCCCCGGTCGGTTACAGATCGCCACGATTCGGTATAAGAGGGCGCCGCTTTTCGTCGGGGGCACGGCCCGGCGAACGCGGGGAACGAGCCGCACAAATCGTTCCCCGAACCCGCGCCGGTCCCGACGGCCCCTTCCTCTCCGCCGTCTTCGGAACTTCACAATACGTCCGAACGTCTCTATTTATGAGGGGCCGATGAGTTCGGCGGTCGCGCCGCCGGCGCCCGACCGGATCGGCTCGAACGTTGGGTGGGGACACGGCGCCCGGCGTATGGTACACTTGGGCTCCGAACCGCTACGCGCCGCCACCCGTCACCGGATTTACCGGTCGGCCGGCGGCCGTGTTGGGGAAGAGGTAATGGGCACCGCACCCGAAGCCGACGGTCGGTCGTGTCCGACGGCGGCCGAGTTGGCCGCGTTCCTCTCCGACGAGTTGACGCCCGACGCGATGGACGACATCGGCGCCCACGTGTCGGGCTGTCCGGGCTGCGACGCCGCGGTCCGGCGGATGACCGAGGCCACCGACGGCGGACCCGGTGCGCGCCGCGCGGGGTTCCCGGGGTCGGGCGAGCCCGACGGCGGGCGGATCGCCGCGGCGGTCCGTGCCCACCCGCCGGCGCTCGTTCGCGCACCGGCGGAGCGCGGCTCCACCCCGCACCAGCTCGGGCAGTACCGCATCGGGGAGCAGCTCGGCCGGGGCGGGATGGGCGCGGTGTACCGGGCCGAGCACGCCCGCCTCAAGAAGTCGTTCGCCGTCAAGATCCTGTCCCCGGAGCAGACGCGGGACCGGCGCGCGGCGGCGCGGTTCCAGTTGGAGATGGAGGTCGTCGGGCGGCTCGACCACCCCAACCTGGTCCGCGCGACGGACGCCGGCGAGGTCGACGGCGTTCACTTCCTGGTGATGGAACTCATCGAGGGGGTCAACCTCGCGCACCTGCTGCTCCGGTGCGGGCCGCTCCCGGTGCCCGAGGCGTGCGAGCTGATCCGCCAGGCCGCCGTCGGGCTCCAGCACGCCCACGAGCACGGGCTGGTCCACCGCGACGTCAAGCCGTCCAACCTGATGCTCTCGCGGTCCGGGGAGGTCAAGCTGCTGGACCTCGGGCTGGCGCTGCTCCGCGCGCACGACGCGACCGGCCCCGAACTGACGGTGGCCGGGGAGGTGATGGGGACCGCCGAGTACATGGCCCCGGAACAGTGGGCCGAGACCCGCTCGGTGGACATCCGCGCCGACGTCTACAGCCTGGGCTGCACCCTGTACGCGCTCCTGTCCGGGAACCCGCCGTTCGTGGGGTCGGGGCGCCGGTCGTTCCGGCGGCTGATGTCGGCCCACCAGCACGACGACGCGCAGTCGATCGCGGACTACCGCCCGGACGCGCCGCGGCCGCTGTGCGCGCTGCTCGCGCGCATGCTGGCCAAGAGCCCCGACGACCGGCCGGCCACCCCCGGCGAGGTCGCCGCGGGGCTGGAGCGGCTGGCGGCCGGCGCGAACCTGGCGGCGCTGCTCCCGTCGGCGTCGGACGCGAACGCGCCCGGGGACCGCCCGCGGCCGCGGACCCCCGGCCCGACGCCCCGCCCCGCCCCGGCCCGGTCGCGCCTGCGGCGCGGGCTGGTCGTCGCGGCGCTGGTGCTCGTGGGGGCGTCGGCCGGGGCCGGCATCTATTCGGTCGTGGCCGGCGCGCGGCCGGCGGGGTCCGGCGCCCCGCCGGCCGGCGACCCGCCCGGCGACCCGCCGAACCCGAAGAAGTGGCGCAACCTCCTGACCGAGCGCCACGACGAGCGCCTCAAGCGCCTGTGGGCGCCCCGGGTCGAATCGGTCCTCGACCACCGGCGCGCCGAGGAGGTGCTGGTGGTCCAGTCGCGCCCGCCGGCGCTGATCCGCCTCGGGGACGCGCCGACCGGCGCGTACCGGCTCCACATCGGCCTCAAGCAGATCGAGTGGACCGGGCGGGTGGGCGTTTACTTCGGCGGGCGGGTGAACCCGGCCGCGAACGAATTCGTCTTCCAATTCCTGCACGTCAGCCGTATCAATGCGGGCAAAGGGCGCGAGTACGGGCTGTGCCGGTCCCGCGGGCCCCGGGGAGCGCCCGGGGATCGCCACGGCCGAGCTCGCGTCGAGCTTCATCCCGCCCCCGGACGTCGAGGAGCAGATGCTCGAACTGGAGGCGAAGCCGAACGGCCTGGCGGTCGTGCGGTGGAACGGCGCCGCGTGCCCGGAGCTGGTGGGCGCGGCGACCCTCGCGACGGCGGAGAAGCTGTTCCCGGACATGCGCTTCGCCGGGGAGTTCGGGATCTACTGCAACGGGGCGGCCGTGACGGTCTCGACCGCCCGGTACACGTCGACCGAGTGAAACGGAGGCGCCGGTGGAAATCCAGTGTCCGAAGAGCGGGATGAACGTCCTGGTTTCGGGCCAGGGCTCCGGCTCGGGCTCGGGCGGCACGATCTGCGTGCGCGGGACCGTGACCGACGAGGACGGGAAGGTCGGCGTGGGCGTCGCCACGGTCGTCCGGGTGACCGTGGTCCCCGATCACGTCAACCCGCCGCCCCCGTTCCCGGACGCGGGCGGCATCGACGTCGTCCCCGTCGGGACGCAGTGGTGCGCCCGCGACGTCCCCGTTCCCTGGTGGAGCCCCGCCGGCAGCCCGTGTACGGCCGTCGCCTGGGTTAAAACCGGGTCGTCCGGCTGGAGCGACCCGTACTCCGTGTGGTTCAACGCGGGCGGGCCGGACCCGATCGACTGCTGCGTCGGCTGCGTGTCCGGGGGCGTCGTCTCGGCCGCGGACCCGGCCTCCTTCAGCTCCTGGCCCCCGCCCCCGCCCCCGCTCCCGTCGAACCTCGGCGGCTGACCGCCCCTCTCTCACGTCCCGCGATCGCGAACGGCGCCGGCCGGTCGGCGCCGTCGGCCCCACACGCCCCCCGCCGCCCCGCAATGCCCGCCCTGCCCTACTTCGGCCTGTACGGCGTCACCTGCCCCGGCCGCGAGCACGTCCTCGAACGGACCCTGGAGTCGGTCCGCGCCAGCGACTGGCCGGCCCCGCCGGCGGTCTCGAACGGACCCTGGAGTCGGTCCGCGCCAGCGACTGGCCGGCCCCGCCGGCGGTGCTCCGGCAGCCGCCGGACTGGCCGATCGGGTGGGCGAGCACGTCCCGGATGTACCGGTCGGTCCTGCGGCGCGCCTGGGACGACGGGTGCTGGTGGGCGGTGGTGCTGGAGGACGACGTGCGGGTGAACCGCCACCTGTGGGCGAACCTGACGCGCTGGCACCCGATCGCGACCGGGCAACTGCACTGGGGCAGCCTGTTCGTGCCCGACACGATCCAGGACCCGTGGGCGCGCACGTGCCCGGAGCTGGGGTACCGGCTCGCGCGCCCGGCGCTGGTGACCGGGCCGCACGCGCAGTGGCAGAAGGCCCGGCTGTGGGGCTCCCAGGCGTACGTGTTCAGCCGCGGCGGGCTGGGGGCGATGCTCGGCGCGTGGGACCGGCACGACGGCGGGCAGGACGCGCGGGCGGTCACGATCGCCGGCGGCGCGGGGTGGCCGCTGTGGTTCGCCGACCCGTGCCTGGTGGAACACGACCCGGTCACGAGCGCGTTCGGCACCCCGCCCGCCTACGCGCCGGACTTCGCGCCCGAGTTCCGGTTCGCGCCGCCCGGGCCGAACGTGTACCGGCACCCGGAGGGGGTGCCGGGGTGGCTCAGCTTCGCGGAGGGCCGCGCGCTGTGGGACCTGGCCCGGGGCAAGCGGGTGCTCGAACTCGGCCGGTTCCACGGCCGGAGCACGGTCGCCCTGGCGCAGTCGGCGCGCGCGGTGGCGTCGGTCGACGTCGCCGACCCGGCGCCGGCCGCGGGCTGGCTCGACCGGTTCGGCGTCGCCGACCGGGCCGCCCTGCACCGCGGCACGTTCGCCGCGGTCGTCCCGCGCCTGGGGGAATTCGATCTGGTCTACGTGGACGGGGAGCACGACGCGGCGAGCCTCCGCGCCGACTGTGCCCTCGCGCTGGCGGCGCTGGCCCCGGGGGGCGTGCTGGCGTGCCACGACTACCCGGACCCGAGCTGGCCGAACGTCCGGCGGGTCGTCGACGAGCTCGCCGCCGCGCGCGGGCTGGTCCGCGTCCGGCAGGCGGACTACCTCGGGGCCTTCCGGTTCTC
>JAFKJJ010000600.1 GCA_017306025.1 Planctomycetota bacterium | reverse complement strand
CAGGTCGGCCCGCCAGTCGTGCTTGACGCCCTTCGCGTCGGTGAACGTGTCCTCGCCCAGCGCGTCCATGCACTTCGCGAACGTGTGGTAGTAGTAGAACAGCCCGCGCTGGCTGTTCGCCTCCGGCATGCCGGGGTTGGCGTCGAGTGTGTAGTTCTTGGCGATCCACTCCAGCGCCTTCTTCATCCGCGGGTCTTCCTTGCCCACGCCGCAGTAGATCATGCTCTTCACGCCCGCGTAGGTCATCGAGCCGTAGCCGCCCATGTCGGTCTTGCGGCCGTCGCCGTCGGTGCGGCGGTTCTCGCCGCCGTTGGCCCCCGTGTAGATGAAGCTGCCGTCGTTGTTCTTCGCCGCCCACGCGGCCTTGTTGTGCTCGCCGGCGAAGTTCTGGCACCGGCTCACGAAGAAGACGGCCTTCTTGAACGCCGGATCGTCCTTCGGCACGCCGGCCGTCTTGAGCGCTTCGAGGAAGAACGACGTGTTCGACAGGTCCGGCCGCGACTTGTCGCCCGCGTACCCGGCCCCGCCGTAGTAGTCGCTGTCGTCCTTCTTCCCGCGGGCCTCGTCCCACTGGTACTCCTTCAGGTACTTGGTCGCGTTACCGATCGCGGCCTTGTACTTGTCGCCCTTGTTGGCGGCCATGAGCGCCATGATGTTGATGCTGGTCTTGTAGTTCGACAGCGCGGGGTTGTCCTCCTTGCCCGCGATGTGCCCCGCTTTCGGGTTGATGAGCCCCTCGATGAACTTCACGCCCCTCGCGGCCGGCTCGTCCTCTGCCTTGGCGCCGCAGCGGAGCAGCCCGGTGGTCACGATGCCCGTCACACCCGAACTGACCGGCGCGGCGCCCCAGCTCCCGTTTTCGTTCTGTGACTTCTTCAGATACGCGACCGCCTTGTCGACGGCCGCCTGCCAGTCGCCGTCTTTGGGCTGCGCGGGGGTCGAACTCGGCAACACCGCGAGCGCCGCCGCGAACGCAAAAACGGGCACGATCAGACGCATTCTCATGGCGAGAGCCTCCATCCGGTACGGGGTGAGGGCATCCTATGCTGCAAACGGAGAGCCGAACAAGGAAAGTGGGGTGAGAGCCGCTCTGGAGCCTGTTGGGTGGAAACGGTCTTGTCACGGCTGGCCAGCCGGTGACCGCGCGAGCGGAAAAAGGAGAGTAGTTTCACTGGCGTCGGAAGGTTCCCGCGGGTATTCTGTCCTTACCCTCCCACCTGCCTGTACGCCCTCCTTCCGCCCACTCCCGCCATGCGGTTCATCGCCGTCCTGCTCATCGCAATCGCATTCGCCGCTCCGGGCCGGGCCGCAGAGCCCGCCCCGACGTTCGAGCGCGACATCCAGCCCATCCTGACGCGCTACGGCTGCAACGCCGGCCCGTGCCACGGCAAGGCGCGCGGGCAAAACGGCTTCGCGCTCTCGCTGCTGGCCTACGACCACGACTTCGACTTCAACGCCATCACCGCGGAGGCCCGCGGCCGGCGCGTCTTCCCCGCGAACCCCGCCTTCAGCCTGCTCCTCCGCAAAGCGAGCGGCCAGGTGCCACACGGCGGCGGAAAGAAGGTCGCGGAGGGCAGCCCGGAATACCGCGCCCTCGAACAGTGGATCGCGGCCGGTACGCCGCGCACCCCGGCCGACGCGCCGAAGCTCGAAAAGGTCACGGTCTCGCCGACCGGCCGCGTGATGAGCTTCAACGCCACCCAACAGCTCGCGGTGACGGCACACTACTCCGACGGCAGCACCCGCGACGTCACCCGCCTCGCGCAGTTCTCCTCCAGCGAGAGCGTGTACGCCGCGGTCGATGCGGCCGGGCTGGTGAAGGCCGGGCCGATCCCGGGCGAGGCGGCCATCATGGCCCGGTTCGCCGAGAAGTTCGCCATCTGCGGCGTGCTGATCCCGTACTCCGGCCCGAAGAACGAACAGCTCTACAAGCAGCTCCCGGTCGTGAACTTCGTGGACCAGTTCGTCTGGGCGAAGCTCAAGCAGCTCAACCTGACGCCCTCGGCACCCGCGACCGACGCACAGTTCCACCGCCGCGCGTACCTCGACGTCATCGGCCGGCTCCCCACGCCGGACGAGACGCGCGCGTTCCTCGCGAGCACGGACCCGAAGAAGCGCGAGAAGCTCGTCGACGCACTGTTGGAGCGCCCGGAGTACGCGGACTTCTGGGCGAACAAGTGGACCGACCTCTTGCGGCCGAACCCGTACCACGTCGGCATGAAGGCGACGTACAACCTCGACCAGTGGTTGCGCAAGAGCTTCCGCGCGAACAAGCCCTACGACCAGTTCGTCCGTGAGATCATCACGGCCAACGGCAGCACGTGGACCAACGGCGCCGCGGTGTTCTACCGCAACCGCCGCGAGCCGGACGAACTCACCACGATGGTGAGCCAACTGTTCCTCGGCGTTCGCCTGGACTGCGCGAAGTGCCACCATCACCCGTTCGAGGTGTGGGGCCAGGACGACTTCTACAGCTTCGCCGCGTTCTTCGGCCGCATCGGCCGCAAGGGCGTGGGCATCTCGGCGCCGATCAGCGGCGGCGAGGAGGTGATTCACCTGGGCACGGGCACCGGCGGCCGCCGCAACGGCAGTGCGGTGAAGCACCCGGTGACCGGAAAAGAAATGACGCCGACGCCGCTCCTCGGCCAGCCTCTCGACATCGCGCCGGAGAAGGACCCGCGCGAGGTGCTGGCCGACTGGGTGACGGCGCCGGAGAACCCGTACTTCGGAAAGGTGATCGCGAACCGCGTGTGGGCGGACCTGATGGGCCGCGGGATCGTCGACCCGGTGGACGACCTCCGCGCGACGAACCCCGCGAGCAACCCGGAGCTGTTGGAGGCGCTGGCGGTCGACTTCCGCAAGAACGGGTGCGACCTGAAGAAGCTGATCCGGACGATCTGCCTGAGTCACGCGTACCAGCTCGCCACGGCCCCGAACGACCGCAACGCGAGCGACCTCCGCAACTACTCGCGCCACTACCGCCAGCGGCTCCGCGCAGAAGTGCTCCTCGATATGGTGAGCGACATCACGGGCGTACCCGAGAAGTTCGAGGCGATGCCGCCCGGTTCGCGGGCGATCGAGGTATGGACCGCCCGGTCGCAGTCGGTGTTCCTCGACAGCTTCGGCCGTCCCGACCCGAACCAGGACCCGCCGTGCGAGCGCACGGCGGACACGACGGTGGTTCAGGCGCTGCACCTGATGAACTCCCCCGCCCTGCACCGCAAGGTGACGAGCGACGACGGGCGCTGTGCCGAACTCGCGAAGTCCAAGAAGTCGCCGACGGAGATCGTGGACGAGTTGTACCTGCTGGCATATTGCCGCCACCCAACGGATACGGAACGTGCGAGCGCGGTGAAGCGGTTCGAGAAGCAGGCCGCGACCCGCCGCAGCGCCGCCGAAGACCTGATGTGGGCGCTGATCAACACGCCGGAGTTCGTGTTCAACGACTAGGGTAGGTTATGGCACGCCCGGATCTCACTGAACTGTACCAACTCCTCATGGACGCGCGGTACGAGTTTATGGGAGTCGGAGAGTTCGCCCTTGCGGAAATTTACCGCACGGTGAAGGAGAGGTATCCTGAGCTTTGCGATGATAGCTACCTCTGCAAAACGAACTGCCAGTCCGGGCACAACCACCCGGAGTGGATGCATCGCGTTCGTGCGGCGCTTGACCAGCTCAAGAATCGACCGGGTTCAGGCATCACAAAGCAGGCACGGCGCCATTACTGGTACATCGGCGGAAGCGCGCCCGCGGCAGGATCGGCCGACGACCCAGGGTTTCCGGAAGGTCGCCAAGTAATGAGGCTGCACCTCCGGAAGGAGCGGAATCGTAAAGCCGTGAGGCGGAAGAAGCAGCGAGTCTTGGCAACCACCGGGCGTCTCTGCTGCGAGGTTTGTACGTTCGACTTTCGGGCGACGTACGGTGATCTCGGTGACGGCTTTGCCGAATGTCATCACCGCGTTCCACTCGCAGAATTAACGGAAGAGTATCGTATTAGGCTGTCGGAACTGGCTATCGTTTGTGCCAACTGCCACCGAATGCTCCATAGGCGCCGCAATCTAAAGGTCGAGGAGTTGCGTGCGGTCATGCACGCCCAGGTGATTACCCAACCGAAGCAAGACTAATAGCGGAGTCAGCTATCATGCCCACTAACTGCAACGGCGTCTCCCGCCGCGACTGCCTCCAGCTTGGGCTCGGTGCGCTGCTCGGCGGCGGGCTCGTCACCGCGCTCCGCGCCCGCGGGTTCGCGGCCGAGGCCGTGAACAAGCCCGAGGCCAGGGCCAAAGCGTGCATCCTCATCTGGATGGACGGCGGCCCGACGCACTTCGAGATGTTCGACCCCAAACCGGACGCGCCCGAGGAGTACCGCGGCGAGTTCAAGGCCATCCCGACCGCCGTGCCCGGCGTCCACTTCTCCGAGCACATGACGAAGCTCGCGAAGAGCCTGAACAAGTTCGCGATGATCCGCTCCATCCGGCACGACCAGGGCAACCACGGCGCCGGCAACCACTACATGATGACCGGCGCCCCGCCCCGCATCCCCGTCGGGTGCGGCGCCTTCGTCAGCTTCCACCCGAGCATGGGCTCCGTGGTCGCCCACGAGAAGCCGCCGACCGCCGGGCTCCCCGCGTACTTCTCCCTGCCCTCCATGTCGCGGTCCGGCGGGCCGAACTTCCTCGGCGCCAAGTACGCCCCGTTCGTCGTCGCGGAAGACCCCAACGGCAGCTCCTTCAAGGTTTGCGACGTCGTCAACCCCGAGGGTCTGACTGGCGCGCGGTTCGAGGACCGCACCGCCGTCCGCACCGAGG
>JAFKJJ010000599.1 GCA_017306025.1 Planctomycetota bacterium | reverse complement strand
AGCGGGTGCTCGCTCCCGCGTTCCAGTGCCGCGGCCAACCGAAGCAACTCGACCTCGGAAGCGCCCCCGACGGGTAGCACCGTCACGAGTCGCGGTTTCCCCTGGGTGAGCGTGCCCGTCTTGTCCACCACGACGGTATCGACCTTCTCCATCCGCTCCAGGGCGTCGGCCGAGCGGATCAGCACCCCTTCCCCGGCGCCCCGACCGATCCCGACGGTAATCGACATCGGGGTCGCCAGCCCCAGCGCGCACGGGCAGGCGATGACGAGCACCGCGACCGCGTTCACCAGGGCGTAGGTCAGCGCCGGGGCCGGTCCGAACAGCGCCCAGACGACGAACGTGACCGCGGCGACCGCGACCACGGCCGGGACGAACCGCGCGGCCACCGCGTCGGCCAGTTTCTGCACCGGCGCGCGGCTCCGCTGCGCCTCGGCGACCAGCGCGACGATCCGGGCGAGAACGGTCGCGCTGCCGACCTTCGTCGCGCGCATCAGGAACGAGCCCGTCCCGTTGACCGTGCCGCCGACGGCCGCATCACCCGGGCGCTTCTCTACCGGCATCGGTTCGCCGGTCAGCATCGACTCGTCCACCGCGCTCGACCCTTCGAGCACCGTCCCGTCCACCGGGATTTTCTCCCCCGGGCGCACCCGGAGCCGGTCGCCGACGTGAACCTCCGCGAGCGGAACGTCGTCGCGCCACGGGACGAGCACCCAGCGCCAGGTCATCACGCCGACGGCGGTGAGCCAGACGGAGAGGAACAGCCCCCGCGCCCAGGCGGGCAGCGCGAACCCGGCGTCGAGGAGGAGCACCAGGGAGGCCGCGCCGAGCGCCGCGGCGACGAGCCGGTTCGCCCCCCGGGCCACCCGCAGCGCGCGCACCCGCGGGATCAGCGCGGACAGCCACTCTTCAATGGCCGTCGGGGGTGGGGGTGGCATGAACGCTCCGGCGGAACCTGGCGAACACACGACTTCGGACGCGACAGCGACGGGTGACTAAACTATACCCGCGGGCGGGCGCCGGCGGCAAGCGCCCCGCGCCACGCGCCCACCCCACCCCCGTGGGGAGCAAAACAGTGGGCCGCGCTCTTCAGCCCCTCCCGGCCCGTAGGGAGGGTTGGGGTGGGTCCGCGACAATTTCCCGGAGCGGTCGCCCCGTGATGGTTTCACCCGAACGGCTGGAGTCGATGCAGAAGGGGTGGGTCCGCACCCTGGAGAAGTACGGCGTCGCGCCGGCCGACGCGTACCCGCCCTTCGACGTACTCGTGGCCGCGCACTCGGCGCCGGAGCGGCACTACCACAACCTCGAACACCTTGCGGAGATGTTCAAGGTGGTCGAGAAACTCTCCGGGCAGGTCGAGAACCCCGGCGCGCTGCACCTGGCGGTCTGGTTCCACGACGCGGTATACGATTCGCGTGCGAAGGACAACGAGCGCCGCAGCGGGGAACTGGCGGTCGACCTGCTCGGCCCGCTCGGGGTGCCCGCTTCGACCATCGAGCGGATCGTCCAGATGATCTGGGCGACGGCGCACACCGCGGAGGGGCCGCCCGCGTTCCGCGACGCGCAGGTGCTGCTCGACGCGGACCTCGCCATCCTGGGGGCGTCGGAGGAGCGGTACGCCCGCTACGCGGCCGACATCCGCCGGGAGTACGCGTGGGTGCCGGAGCCGGCCTACCGCGCCGGCCGGGTCGCGGTGTTGGAGCGGTTCCTGGCGGCCCCCCGGATCTACCTGACGCAGCCGATGTTCGACGAGGGAGAACAGCGGGCGCGGACGAACTTGCGCGCCGAAATCGCCAGTTTGCAGGCGAAGTGAATCCGTTCCGTCCGTCGGCCCTCTAATCTGCGACGCCCGCCTCCTTCACACTTGCCCAGATCGGAGGCCGGGAAGGAGGAAACCAACATGGATCTGAACCAGTTCACCGAAAAAGCCCGCGAGGCACTCGCCGGGGCGCAAAAAATCGCGGCCCGGCTCAATCACCAGCAAGTCGACTCCGAACACGTACTGCTGTCGCTTCTCGATCAGGAGAAGGGACTCGCGCCCGCCGTTCTCCAGAAGGCCGGCGTGTCGGTCGACGCCGTCACGGTCGAGCTCCAGCGCGAGCTGGACAAGCTGCCGCGCGTGACCGGCCAGAACGTCGAGCCGCGGCTCACGCAGCGGCTCGTCAAGCTCATCGACGCGGCCGAGTCCGAGGCGAAAAAGCTGAACGACGAGTACGTCTCGGTCGAGCACCTGCTCCTCGCCGCGATCGACGACACCGGTACGGCCGGGAAGACGCTGAAGGAATTCGGGCTCACCCGCGAGCGGCTGCTGAGCGCGCTCAAGGAGGTCCGCGGCAACCAGCGCGTCACGACGCAGAACCCGGAAGAGACGTACCAATCGCTCGAAAAGTACGGCCGCGACCTGACGCAGTTCGCCCGTCAGGGGAAGCTCGATCCCGTCATCGGCCGCGACGAAGAAATTCGCCGCGTCATGCAGGTGCTCTCCCGGCGCACCAAGAACAACCCGGTACTCATCGGCGAGCCCGGCGTGGGCAAGACCGCTGTGGTCGAAGGGCTGGCGCAGCGGATCGTCCGCGGGGACGTGCCGGAGGGGCTGAAGGACAAGACGATCGTCGCGCTGGACATGGGCGCGCTGATCGCCGGGGCGAAGTACCGCGGCGAGTTCGAGGAGCGGCTCAAGGCCGTGCTCAAGGAGGTCACCGGCTCCGAGGGGCGGATCGTCCTGTTCATCGACGAGATGCACACGATCGTCGGGGCGGGCAAGGCCGAGGGCGCGATGGACGCCGGCAACCTGCTCAAGCCGCTGCTCGCGCGCGGCGAACTGCGCTGCATCGGCGCCACCACGCTCGACGAGTACCGCCTGCACGTCGAGAAGGACGCCGCCCTGGAGCGGCGGTTCCAGCCGGTGTTCGTCGATCAGCCCTCGGTGGAAGACACGATCAGCATTCTGCGCGGGCTGCGGGAGCGGTACGAGGTTCACCACGGCGTCCGGATCAAGGACGCGGCGCTGGTGTCGGCGGCCGTGCTGTCGAACCGCTACATCGCCGACCGGTTCCTGCCGGACAAGGCCATCGACCTCGTGGACGAGGCCGCGGCCAAGCTCCGCACCGAGATCGACAGCATGCCCGCCGAACTGGACGAGATCAGCCGGCGCGTGATGCAGCTCGAAATCGAGCGCGAGGCGCTCAAGAAGGAGACCGACCGCGCGTCGAAGGACCGGCTGAGCAAGTTGGAAGAGGAACTCGGCAACCTGAAGGCCGACGCCGACGCGATGCGCGCGCGCTGGCAGGCCGAGAAGCAGGCGGTTCAGCAGGTGCAAGCGGTCCGCGAGCAGATCGAGCAGGTGAAGGTCGAGATCGAGAAGGCCGAGCGCGCCTACGACCTGAACCGGGCCGCGGAGCTGAAATACGGGAAGCTCCCCGAACTCGAAAAGAAGCTCGCGGCCGCGGAAGCGCTGTCGTCGCGGGACAGGGCGAACAAGCTCATCAAGGAAGAGGTGGGCGAGGAGGAGATCGCGGCCGTGGTGAGCCGGTGGACCGGCGTGCCGGTCACGAAGCTCATGGAGGGCGAGAAGGAGAAGCTGCTCCACCTCGACGACGAGCTGCACAAGCGCGTGATCGGCCAGGACGAGGCCGTGACCGCGGTGGCCGAGGCGGTCGTTCGTGCCCGCAGCGGACTGAAGGACCCGAACCGGCCGATCGGCAGCTTCATCTTCCTCGGCCCGACCGGCGTCGGCAAAACCGAACTGGCACGCGCCCTGGCGGAGTTCCTGTTCGACGACGAGAAGGCGATGGTCCGCATCGACATGAGCGAGTACCAGGAGAAGCACACGGTCTCGCGGCTGGTGGGCGCCCCGCCGGGCTACGTCGGGTTCGAGGAGGGCGGTCAGCTCACGGAGGCGGTGCGGCGGCGCCCGTACAGCGTGGTGCTGTTCGACGAGATCGAGAAGGCACACCCCGACGTGTTCAACACGCTCCTCCAGGTGCTCGACGACGGCCGCCTGACGGACGGTCAGGGGCGCACGGTGGACTTCAAGAACACCATCGTCATCATGACGTCCAACGTCGGCAGCCAGCGCATCTTGCAGTACAAGGGGTCGCACATCGGCGAGGTGTACGACCGGATGAAGGACGCGGTGCTGGAGGAGCTGCGGAAGTCGTTCCGGCCGGAGTTCCTCAACCGCATCGACGAGATCGTGGTGTTTCACGCGCTGACCGAGGCGGACCTGACGAAGATCGTGGAGATCCAGCTCGGCAACCTGCGGAAGCGGCTGGCGGAGCGGAAGGTGTCGCTGGTGCTGACGCCGGCGGCGAAGGAGCACATCGTGCGGACCGGTCACGACCCGGCCTACGGCGCACGCCCGCTGAAGCGCGCGATCCAGAAGGAGGTCGAGACGCCGCTGGCCCGGTTGCTGCTCAAAGGCGAGGTGCCCGACGGCGGGACGGTAACGGCCGACTACGACAAGGCGCACGACGCGCTGAGGTTCGCCGCCCATCCCGGCGACGCGGCGTGAGCCGAACGGCGGCGCGGGCGTTCGCCCGCGCCGTCACATCGTCTCGTTTCTTCATGTAGAAGGACATCGGCAGAAGAGGGCGGGTGCGAGCGAAAAGACAAAATCGGGGAAAGGCGGAAGGCCGGCGCCATAGACGGTTCCGGCCTTCCGCCTTTCTTCGCCCTCCGCGTCTTTCCTCGCACCCACGTGCCCTCTTTCCGGTAGTACGGGTTGGAAAAGGGGAATTGGATTGAAGGGCCGCACCGGTTGTGCCGATAGATGAGGTACGGCTCCAGAGCTTGGGACGCTAAATCAGCGCACGGAGGCCGGACATGGTCCGCAGGCTCGTCTTCCGCAAACTCATCCTCGGGTTGATCGCGGCCCTCGCGCTGACGGCCAACAGCGGATGCATCCTCAACCAGTATTCGAGCGACCCGAACATCCGCATGCAGCAGTTGCTGTATCAGTCGGAAGACCTCCGGCAGATCCAGAACGAGTGGCGGCGGTTCTGGTTCAACGACCAGCCCAGCCACCTCACGCCGGAGCGCATCCACGGCGGTATCTACTGAGCCGCGGGTAGCGGACACGTGGGGGCCGGTGACGGCACGGGCGTTGGGGGCGCTCGTGCCGTCACCGGCCGCCCGTTACTCCGGGCGGGCGGCGGTTCGCAGGCCGTCGCCGGTGACGCGCACGCCCAGTGCCGGCAGCTTGCCCGCGTTCGCCACCTTCACCAGCACCACGTTCCAGCCCTCTTTCAGCTCCACCTCGAACGACGAGCTCGGCTCCGCGGTCGAACCGTTGACCCACGCCCGCCACGGGTTCTCGCCGTCGATCGCCACCGTCGCCTTCTGTTTCTTCGGCGCGAACACGTACGCGCGCACGTAGACGGCCGGCGTGTTCATCGTGGCGAACGCGTCCTTGAGGTCGAGTTTCCCGTTGGCCGCGGCCGTCACCGGCTTCCACCGGTCGTCCGCGATCGTGTCGGCCTTCGCCGACTTCACGTCCGCGGGGAACGGCCCGGCGACGCTCGCGTCCACCACCAGCCCGCGGAGCGACTCCTGCTCCTTCTTGCTCTTGAGGAACGCCAGCAGGTCGATGAACTGCTCGTAGCTGATCTGCGCCACCACGTTGTCCGGCATCAGCGACAGCTTCGAGGGCGTCAGCGATTCGATCTCGTCCTTGGCGACGCGGTTGTCGCGGCCGTTGGCGTCGCGGATGACGACCTCCTTGGCATCGTCTTTCACCTTCAGGCCCGTGTACACCTTGCTGTCGGCGGTCGTCAGTCGGTACGTCTGGAACCCCTCTTTAATCTCCTTACTCGGGTCGACGATCGACTCCAGAACCTTCTCGACGCTCATCGTGTCCCAGAGGCGCGTCAGGTCCGGGCCGACGCTCCCGCCGACGCCCTCCATCCGGTGGCACGTCGCGCAGGCCAGGAGCTTCGTGTTCAGGTACAGTTCCTTCCCCTTCTGCGCGTTGCCCTTCTTCGACACCTCGGCGCGGATCTTGTCCACCTGGCTGGGTTCGAGGGAGAGCAGGAGCCCGCCGCGGAGGACGTCGGCGCGGAGCTTGGCGAACGCGGGGTCGTCGGCGAACTTGTTGAGCGCCTCGTTCACCTGCGGGAAGAAGTCGCGGGGCAGCTTTTTGGCGATGAACCGCTCGGCGATGAGCTTCGTGCCGGACTTCGTCGCGCCGAGCACCGCAACCGCCTCCGCCAGCAGCGTCGGGTCGGCCTGGTCGAGCGCCTTCTCGGATTCGGCACGCGCCGCGCCGATGTCGAGCGCCGCGAGCGTGCGGAGCGCCTCGGCCTTGAGCGCCGCGGGGTGCTGGCCGCTCAGGACGGTCTTGATCGGCTCGGCCGCCCGCTTCTCGCCGAGCACGCGAAGCGCCTTTACCGCCGCGACGCGTTCGACCTGCGTGCGGTTGGCGTCGGTGATGAACTCGATGAGCTTCGGCGCCGCGTCCTTCATGCGCGCCGACTCGATCGCGAGGATGGCCGAAATGCGGGTGGGCTCGTCGGGCCGGTTGAGCAGGTTGAGGACGAGAGCCGTGGCCTTCGGGGCGATGGCGTCGCCGCTGGCGGTGAACACGTCGACGGCCGCGAGCAGCACGTTCACCGGCTCGTTGGGGCGCTTGGCGAGGTAGTCCGCGAGCGGGTCGAGCGAGATCGGCGGGTCGGTCTGGTAGTTCGTGTACGACCGCACGAGCGCCTCGCGCTGTTCGGCGGTGACGTGCGGGTTGAGGAGCAGTTCCGGCAGCGCGTCCGCGCCCGGCCTGGTGCGGAACGCGAGGAAGATGTCCACCGCCAGGTCCTTGTCTTTGTTGGCGCCCGACTGCGCCAGCGCGAGAACGGCGTCGGTACCGGACCGGCCCAGCCGCTCGATCCCGCGCACGTAGGCGTCCTTCAGGTACGCGTCGGCCTCGGCGTCGTGCCGGAGCGCGTTGACCAGCATTTCGCCCGAGCCGTCGTGCCCCAGGCGCCCGAGGCCGAGCGCGGCGGCGCGCCGGACGGCCGGGTTGTGGTCCGCGAGCGCCTTCAGGAGCGTGTCCTGAACGCGGTCGTCCTTCGGCCTCGCGTTGTACGCCAGCGCGTCCACCGCGAGCCGCCGCACGTCCGGGGATTCGTCGTTGATGAGCAGCCGGAACAGGTCTTCGACCTCCGAGTTCCAGGCCGCGGCGAGAACGCCGATCGCGACGAGCCGGGAGGGGCCGTCGAGCATTCCGGAGACGAACTTCTTCAGCACGAGGTCGCGGGCCTTCGGGCCGCGGCGGACGAGTTCCTTGCGGGCCTCGACGCGGTCGGTGAGGTCCGGTGCGGCGAGCGTCGCGAGCAGTTCCTCGTCGGACTGCCGTTTGATCTTCGCCCAACTGTCCATTCCGCGGCGCGGGATCGCGGGCTTGTCCGCGGTGCCGTCCCAGGTGATGCGGTAGACGCGGCCGTGGGTGCCGTCGCCGGACAGCTTGCCGGCGCCGCCGGAGTCGGTGGCCCAGTCGCAGACGTAGACCGCGCCGTCGGGGCCGGTGACCATCTGGCAGGGGCGGAAGAGCGGGTTGGTGCTCTTCATGAACTCGAACTCGTTGGTGATCTTGAAGGTGCTGCCCTCGGGGGCGACCTTGTAGGCGCGGACGAGCTTGCGGTACACGTCCGGGTAGTAGAGCAGGCCGCGGTACTGTTCGGGCAGGCGCGTGTCGTTGTAGATGAGCAGCCCCGCGGGCGACCCGCGGCCGGTCTTGATCATGGGCGGCAGTTTGCCGGGCAGCTCGCCCGCGACCGCGCCGCGGACGAAGTCGGTGCGGCAGCACCGCGCGCCGATGACGAGCCGCCAGCCGAAGTCCGCGCCCTCGGCGACGTGCATGATGCGGCACCCCTGGAACTTGCTGCCGTCCTCCTGGTCGTTGTCGGTGTGGAACAGGTTGAACTTGTCGTCGTAGGCGATGTCGCGGTACGGGTTGCGGTAGCCCATCGAGTACGTTTCCATCTTCGAGCCGTCGGGCCGGCAGCGGAACACCGCCCCGGTCCGGAGCACGGTGGCGCGGCTCCCGTCGGAGCCTTCCACGAAGTTGTCGTCGTCGCCGCTGGTGAGGTAAAGCAGCCCGTCGTTACCGATGGTGAGGCCGGAAACCTGGTGGTGGTGGAAGCCGCAGAAGCCCTGCGCGATGGTCTCGCGGACGTCCCACGGGCCGCCGGGCCGCGACTGCTTCCAGCGCCGGACGGTGCCGCGGCCGGTCACGTACAGGTAGCCCTCGTGCCAGATGATGCTGGAGGGGAGCTCTTCGGAGATGATGGTCTGGGGCTTGTCGAACTTGCCGGTGCCGGTGTTGTACTTGAACACCTTCACGAGGTCGGTGGTGAACTTCTTCATCGTCGCGACCTGCCGGGTCGTGCCGTCGCGGTAGCGGAAGGTCTCTTTCACCTCGAACCACTTGTCTCCGGTGACGGAGTCGGGGCGCCACTCCATGACGTAGAGGTTGCCGTCGGGGTCGAAGGTCATCCCGACGGGGTTGATGGTGTCGGGAGCGTCGACGACGATTTCCGCCTTGAACCCTTCGGGGAGGAGCAGTCCCTTGAGTTTCGGGTCGAACTTTTCCTGGTCGACGTACTTGATGGGGAACGGTTCGGGCTTGGCGGCGGTCTGGTTCGGTGCGAATTCGGGCGGTGCGGGCGGTGGCGGTGCCGCGGCCGCTTCCCGGGTGCGGGGCGTAAGCCCGAGGTGTACGAGTGCGAAAACGCCGAGTAAAGCGGCGACGGAGAGGGTGCGCATGGGTTGAAGAGTCTCCGCGGGGAGCGACGGGCGGAAGTCAGGGTAGGATGGGTAAAGATTACTACGCGGCGGGAGGGGTGAGGAAGGGTAATCCGTCCGAAGGTGGTGTCGCGCGTGCGGAAAGGGGCGATTGAAGGGATTCTTGCGCCGGGTTGCGACACGAGACCGTGGAGCGAACTTCGGCGGTCGGCCGCGTGTCTGGTGGGTGGCTTGCCGGAGCGGGCCGGGTGTGTAAAGTGAAGGAACCCCGGCGGGGTAGCTCAGAGGTTAGAGCACTCGCTTCATAAGCGAGGTGTCGTGGGTTCAATTCCCACCCCCGCTACTCGTGACGAAACCCTGGAAAAAATCAGCGTTATTCGCCAGGAAGAAGCCACTTCAAACCGCCGTGACCGCCTCG
>JAFKJJ010000549.1 GCA_017306025.1 Planctomycetota bacterium | reverse complement strand
GACGGTACCCGGCACGGCCAACTTCAGCGCGTCGTCGGTCTTTCCGGCGAGCGCGAGCCGCAGGAATTCGGACGCGACGTCCCAGTCCGCCTTCGGTGCTTTCGCAGCGCCATCTGCGCGATTCGGTTTCGCAGGGTCCGGCAGCACGTCGTAGCCGCTCAGCAAATACTGGTTCGCCTCCGGGCCGTCGGGGGTGGTCGCGCCCCACACCGACTTTCCGTCGAGATGTTCGTTCCCGATGACCCGCCACGGCCCGGCTCCGTCCTTGCGTTCGAGCGTGACACAGAAGTGATCGCCGTTGTCGGGTTGGCCGACGCCCAGATGGCGCTTCAGTGGTTCTCGCCCGGTGACGACCCGCGCGCGCTGGTCGTTCAGCAGAACCGCGGCGAACTTCACCCGCTTCAGACCGGACGACTTTACCTCGCGGATGTGTTCCGCGGCCTTGTCGTCGCAGAGCTTCCGCGCCTCCTCCGGCTTGTCCGCGATCGCGAGCTGAAGGTACTCCGTCGCGACCTCCCACGGCCCCCGCGGCTCCTCCATTTTCGGCTTCGGTACCGGTGCCCGCGGGGCCAACAACGGCTCCGCGTTCGCTACCGGTCCGGCCCGCGGCGCGTCCGGCGGGGCGGTGTGAAGGATCGCGGCCAGCGCACCGCCGGCGGTGAGCGCGAGCGCCGCGAAGCCCGCGGCGGCCCATTTCCACTTTGTTAACCACATTGTTCGGGTCGCTCCGTTTGCGAGAGAACGAACGGCGGCCGGCGGGGTTGATCCGGTCGCGTGACGGACGGCGGCTTCGACGAGCGGCGGCGGAACGGCGCCCGCGGGCGAAGCGAGCGAGCCGGTGAGGAGCGGAACGCCCAGCGCGATCCCGCGCCGCGCGAGCCGCACCCGGAGCCGTTCGCGCCCCTGCTCCAGACCGTGCTTGACCCGGTTCGCGGACCACCCGAGCCGGACCGCGGCCTCGTCGCGCGACAGCCCTTCGAGGCAGCACAGCACGAGGGGCGCGCGGTACTTTTCGGGCAGCCGCGCGAGTTCGTCGTGAAGCGCCGATTCCGCCTCGCGCACGGTGAGTTCGTCGAGCGCGCCGCCGGGCGGGCCGTCGCTCGGTTCGGTTTCCGCGGGTTCCGCGCGCCGCATCGAACGAACGCGCGACGCGACTCGGTGCGCGACCGCGTACAGCCATCCGCCGACCGCCGAGTCGGCGCGCAGGTCACCGGCTTTTCGTGCGAAGACGAGCAGCGTGGCCTGGAACGCGTCCTCCGCGTCGTGGTGGTCGCGGACCAGCCGCCGACAGACGGACCACACGACCGGCCCGTACCGGGCGACGAGCGCGCGGAACGCCTGCTCGTCGCCGGCCGCGGCGAACCGCCGCACGAGTTCGGCGTCCGGCACGTCGTTCGGCCCGGTGCCGGCCGCACCACGGATGAACTTCGCCACACCGTCCGCCTGTGACATCGCGCCCTCCGCTCAGTAAGTGCGGCCCCCGCGCGAAACGGCAGAGGAATTCTCGCCGCTTTCCCCGCGGCCCGCCCGCGGATAGCATGTCGCCGTTCGGCCCACTCCACGGAGCTCTCTCACCATGCGTCGCGCTCTCCCCGCACTCGTTATCGCGTTCGCGCTCTCGGCCGTCGCGTTCGCGCAGCCGAAGGCCGTCACCGGCCCGGCGTTCGAGCAGGACACGTTCGGCAAATTGCCCCCCACGAAGGACAAGAACGGGAAGGAAACCCCGGGGCCGATCGTGACGCGGTACACGCTCGTCAACAAGAACGGGATGGTGGTGAAGTGCATCGAATACGGCGCGATCATCACCGAGATCCACGTTCCGGACAAGAGCGGAAAGACCGCGGACGTGGCGCTCGGCTTCGACACGCTCGCCGACTACCTGAAGGGCCACCCCTATTTCGGCGCGAACGCCGGAAGGTGCGCGAACCGCATCGCCAACGGGAAGTTCACGCTCGACGGCAAAGAGTACAAACTCGCGCCCAACGACAAGCCGCACAGCCTCCACGGCGGCAAGGAGGGGTTCGACAAGAAGTTCTGGAGGGGCGAGCCGATGCTCACCGCGACCGGCCCGAGCGTGAAGTTCACCTACACCAGCCCGGACGGCGAGGAGGGCTACCCCGGTCGGCTGTCGGTGACGATGAGCTACACGCTGACCGACAATAACGAGATCGTAATCGACTACCGGGCGACCACCGACAAGCCGACCGTCTGCAACCTCGCGCACCACAGCTACTTTAACCTCGCGGGCCACAACGCGGGCGACATCAAGGGCCACGAGCTGACGATCGCGGCCAAGCACTACACCCCCGGTGACGAAACGCTCATCCCGACGGGCAAGATCGAGCCGGTCGCGGGGACGCCGTTCGACTTCACGAAGGCGAAGCCGATGGGCCGGGATCTGGAAAAGGCCGGCGGCAAGCCGGTGGGGTTCGATCTGAATTACGTGCTGGACAAGGGCCAGACGGCGCGTCCGGAACTCGCGGCGCGGGTGGTGGAGCCCAAGAGCGGCCGCGTGATGGAGGTGCTCACGACCGAACCCGGGTTACAGTTCTACACGGGCAACTTCCTGGACGGCTCGAACAAGGGCAAGGGCGGAGCGGTGTACCGGCAGTACAACGGGTTCTGCCTGGAGGCGCAGAAGTTCCCGGACTCGGTGAACAAGCCGGAGTGGAAGGATAAGTCGAACGTGGTCCTCCGGCCGGGCGAGACCTACAAGCAGACGACGATCTACCAGTTCAGCGTTGTGAAGTGATCCGAAGTGGTGTTCGGTTGTAACCACGGCGCGGCGCTCGACCCGGTGGACGGTCGAGCGCCGCGCCGTGGTTATTTCCCGTCACGGTTCGGAACGACCGGTGGTACTCCGGCCGTGGGCGGTGCGGGTGGGACCGCCGAGACGGACGGCACCGCCGGCAGCGGTGGCGGAACGGGCGGAGCTGCCGGCACCGGCCCGGGGCGTGGTACGGGAAGCGGGGCGGGAGCCGGGGGAACTGCGGGAGCTACAGGTTCCTGCGCCGGTGCCGTGGCCGCGATCGGGACGTAACCCGACGAGGCGTCCGGGCGCCGGAGCGCCCGGCGCATTGATTCGACGGCGGTGTAAGGCAGCGTGATGGTGTCGCCGGCACCGTCCAGGGCGAGGTTGACAACGGCCAGGAGCGGAATCGCCACGTAGTCGACATACGGGGTCGTGTTGGACCACGGGTAGTGCCAGAAGGCGTCCCAGTCGCTACGCACGCCGCCGTAGATGCGGCAGACCGGCGCGTCCGGGTTGTTCGGAGGGGCGACCACGGGGCGGTTGACGTTCGCGATGGTCCCGCACCCGCCGCTCAACGCGGTCGCGGCCAGTACTAAGACGAGAAGCGTTCGATGTGGCATGGGTCGATTCGTGCCGGGGGCTCCACGGGCGCTCCGTGCCGAGAAGCCGGCAGGCCCGACGGACGGCGCAACCGGTAGAGCCGTTATCGGGCGAAAAGCCAATAGCAGTCGAGGAAATCGGGACGCGATTACCCAACCGCTTGTTCCCTTCCGAACCGCCCCGTTCGCCTACACCACCAGCCCCTCGCCGAATCGCTCGTGGAGCATTGCGAGCGCGGCGGGGTTGAAGTCGTTCCCCCGGAGCGACAGTACGTCCAGTTTCGCAAGGCGCCGGTTGCACGCCAGCGACACCGCGGCGAGCGCGTCGAGGCGGTTTCCGTCGAGCACCAGTTCCCGCAGCGCGTCGAGGAACAGCGAGCGGGCCAGTGCGAACGCCAGCGGCGGCCCCACCCCACAGCCCGCGGCGTCCACCGCGACCGCAGCTCGGGCGAGGGGCGAATCGAGGGCGGTCGCGATGTAGCCGAACGGGTCACCGTTGACGAACACGCGCCGGAACGCGAGCCGCACCGGGCGCGGGGGCACCGCGAGCCGGCGCACGGCGCGCAGGTGGTCCGCGCGCACCCCGACGCACTCGAAGGTGATCGTCCCGACCGGTTCGGTGGCGAACAGCGCGGGCAGGTCCGCGACGAGGTGCGCGAGCCGGGCCGGGAGTCGGAGGTCGGTGAGCGTGCCGCGGCGGAACTGCCGGAAGAGGTCGTGCCACCCGGACCGCCACCCGGCGGGCTGGGCGGGTCGTCCGAACCAGTGCCAGCCGTGTGCGAAGAAGAGCGCGGCGGCCTTGCGGTCGAGCCGCACGCGGTCGGGGTCCTTTTCGGGCCGGTCCGCGGCGGCGCACTGTACGCGAACGAACTCGGCCCGCGCCGCGTCGAACGCGGAGCCGTGTTCATCAAAGCCAGTCGGCGAGGACGAGCCGCGGGAGGTCGTCTTCGGGGCTCGCGGCCGCCGCGCGGAGGAGCAGGTCACGATCAGTCATCGGCGGCCTCCTGAGGTCGTGTCGGGGAGACGTGACACGCGACTCACGCCGGAGGTTCGCCAGCAGCCTTCTCGTCGGACTGCGGCTCCTTCGGCTTCGCCTCCTCCCAGAACAACTCGCGGCCAGCGGCGTAGATCTCGCTCGCGCGGAAGTCAAAGATCTGTGCCGTCTCGCCCGGTTCCAATCCCACCGAATCCAGGCTCACGAAGAACAGCCCGTTGAAGTAGCCGAGCCGCGCGTCGGTGATCTTCACCTTCGGCTGGCTCGGCCGCATCTGGAACCGGAACTCCTCCACCCCCGCGAGCCACAGCGTCAGCCGCACGTGCCGCGGCTCCTTGCCCAGATCGGTGATCGCCTCGCGGGCGCGCACGCGGAACTCCACGGACACTTCCCGCGGTCCGGTGTGGCGCACCCTGACGCCGCGCAGGACCCCGCCGATCAGCCGGTACGATCGGAGGAACTTTGCGAACTCGTGCGGCTGAAGACGGTTCATGGTTGAAGCGGGCTTTGCCCGCACCACAAGAGAAAACGCATCACACCAGCGAATCGAACACCCGGACCGCGGCCCAGTTCGGTTTATTTTCCTCAATGAACGTGTTGTGCGTTGCGTCGTCCTGGTACGCGTCGTGCGCCGCCTTGTCGACGAACACGATGTGCAACCCGACGTGCCAGTCGCGGTCGTTCACGTCGCGGTCGAGTTCGGCGCACAGTGCTCCGGCCGCGAAGAACACGATCCCGGGTTGCACGTTCAGGTACTTCTTGCACGCGCCGATCAGCTCCTGCACCTTCGCGGGGGATGCGTCCTTGAGCTTGAAAAACACGTTGTGGGCCAGTCGCGGAGAGGACATGCAGCGGCACCTCAGAGTTCGCGGCGCGGTCAGCGAGTGCGCGCCTGCTCCATCACATCGTAGAGGAGTTTCACCCGCTCGTCGTCTCCTAGTTGGACCCGCACGCGCACCAGATTGTTGTCCTTGTCGCGTTCGGTAACGACCGGGAACATCCCGTCGCCCCAGGTGGTCATGAACCCGCACATCGTCGCGCCGCCCACGTCCACTGTGCCCGACTCGGTGGCACTGTCGCGAGCCTGCCGCAGCACCGCGTGGTGGTGCGAGTGCGGGCGGTAGTCGATCGCGAACATGAGTTTGCGCTTCCCCTTCAGCTCCCACACCTGATGGGCCTTCCGCCGCGCCTCCGTGTCCGCGAGGTCTTCCCAGCCGTACATCTCGATACCGTCCTGCTCTGCCAGTCGCGGCGCCCGGACCGTGGCCGCCACTTCCGCGGCGTCGCGGCCCCAGAACACGACGTCCGCCTTGCCGTCCGCCACGGTGTTGTGGTTCCAGGCGCCGAGCGCGTCGACGTCCGCAAAGATCAGCCGCGCGCGATCCACTAGCACGCACCCCGCCCGACCGCTGTTGGTAGTTGCGACCTTCGCGCCCGGCCGCACTTCGAGATCGACCCAGCGCCAGCGATTCTTGAACGCGCTGTCGCGGCCGCCCATTCGTTCCCCGACCACTCGCATTTGGGCGTCGGTGGGAACGTCGTCGAACGCGAAGCCCTCGACGCCTTGGAAGAACACCTGACCGGCGCCCCAGCCCTGTTCGAGCGCGTCCGCGATCCGCTGCCGGTGCGTGACCCGCGCCCGGAGTTTCGTGAGCGTCGCGTCGTACTCCTGCTCGGCCACGAACTCCGCGAACGCCTCGCGGACGTGGTCGATGCCGTGTTTCGGGATGTCGAACAGGTACCGCGGGTGCCACTGCCGGTTCCAGTGCTTCCCACACTTCTCCGCGTCCGGTCCGTCGATGCGGAAGTCGCACCCCGCGTTGGCGTTCGCGGTGCCCTCATCGTCGAGCAGCCCCGGCGGCATCACGGGTTTGCGGTCGTGGCACCACAACTCCAGCATCCCCATGTCCACGAGGAACAGCTTGCCCGACGGGGCGGTGACGGTGCCGAGAACTTCCGTTCTGACGCGGGCCATCGGACGGCTCCGGGCTAGAAGGCGACCCCCTTCGGTGGTAACACACTCACACGCCCGCGTCCACCGCCGAGCGCCCCGATGACATTACTCGACCTCACCCTGCCCTCGCCCGCGGAGAACCTCGCGCTCGACGAGGCGCTGCTCGTCGCCGCCGAGGAAGACACCGGGGGCGAAGTGCTCCGACTCTGGGAAGTCCCAACTTACGCCGTCGTCGTGGGCTCCGGCGGGTCGGTCTCGATCGACGTGAACACCGCGGCATGCGCCGCGGACGGTGTTCCGGTATTGCGGCGCGCGAGCGGCGGCGGAACGGTGGTACTCGGCCCGCGGTGCCTGTGCTTCAGTCTCGTAATGAGCTACCAGGCGGTCCCGCGGCTCAACGAGATCCCCGCGTCCAACCGGTACATCCTCGGCCGCGTCGTCCGCGCGCTGGCACCGGCCGTCGCCGCGGTCGTGGAGGGAACGAGTGATCTCGCGGTGGGCGGCGTGAAGTTTTCCGGTAATTCGCAACAGCGAAAGCGTCGGTTCTTCCTTCACCACGGCACCCTGCTGTGCGGCTTCGACCTCGCGCGTGTGTCGAAGTACCTCCACCGACCCGAGCGGCAGCCCGACTACCGCCGCGACCGGCCGCACGCGGAGTTCGTCACGAATCTCCCCCTCACGGTCGAGGAGGCGAAGCGGCTATTGGTCGCGGAGTGGAAACCCGAAGGGGAATACGCCCCGGCGCCGTTGGAGAAGGTGCGCGAACTGGTCGCGGAGAAGTATACGCGCGACGAGTGGAACCGCCGGAGGTGACCCGGCTCTCATAGCCCTCGCCTATCAATTCCGTTGGAAGCTCGCCCGTTCCCCACAGTTCCGAACGGTGGTACAAATCGGCTCAGGTTCGCAAAGCGGCGGACCCCTCGCCCGTCGCGGCGCGAGTCTACCTCTCTCCCGGAGGATCACCGATGAGTCGCGTTCCGAACTTCGGCTGGCGGCTGCCGGCGGCGGCCGTCGCGTGCGTGGCCGCACTCGCCGCGTGGCACCTGTCGTCCGCCCGCCCGCCCGCCGTCGTGCTGCCGGCGGTGCTCCCGCTCGCCGGACAGCCGCCGGCCAACAACGACTTCGCCGCGGTACTGGCGAAGATGAAGGCCGCGAAGCCCGACATTGCCAAGAAGCACAACGAGATGCTCGCGGCCCGCTACGACCTCGCGAACCGCGCCTCCGACGCGAAGATGACCCGCGGGAAGCCGGTTCAGCAGGGGCCGCGCGTGAAGCTGCCCGACGGGCAAACGTGGCAGTCGCTCGCCGCGATGAAGCCGGGGGAGGTTCGCGAGAAGGGGCTGTTCCCGGCCGGGTTTCTCCCGCTGCCGCACCCCAACCACCCCGAAGGCGGGATGCTCTTTCCGAAATTCCACATCGACGAAATCTTGAAGCAGGAGGGCCGCGACCTCACGCGGTTCGACCTCGACTACGACCTCCCCGACCACCTCCTGCCCGAGTTCCCGCCGCCGATGTTCCTCACGA
Organism: Planctomycetota bacterium; assembly: GCA_017306025.1. Lineage (GTDB taxonomy): Bacteria > Planctomycetota > Planctomycetia > Gemmatales > Gemmataceae > Gemmata. The sequence continues at coordinate 23,970 of JAFKJJ010000549.1, read as the reverse complement.
CGCGCCCGGACCTCGGCGACGTGTCCCGCGGGCAGCTCGTCACCATCCAGAACTTCCAGACGCTGTTCAAGGACGCGCTCAACCCGAAACAGTTGGAAGGGCTCCGGCTCCTGGTGACGCCGTTTCCGCAGCAGCAGTTCAACGCGACCGACGACCGGCGCGGCGAGAAGCCGAGCCTCGGCGTGACGTGCTTCGACTGCCACGTGAACGGCCACACGAACGCCGCCACGCACCTCGTCGGCGACATCCGGCCGCAGGAGTTCCGACACCGCATCGACGTGCCCAGCTTGCGCGGGGTCAACGTGCAGCGGCTGTTCGGCTCGCAGCGGGCGCTCAAGACGGTGGAGGACTTCACCGAGTTCGAGCAGCGCGCCGCGTACTTCGACGGCGACATCACGATGGCCGCGCGGAAGGGGTCGAACGTGCTGGAGCGCGGCAGCCAGGTCCACTTCATGGGTGAACTTCAGGCGCTGCTCGACTTCCCACCGGCGCCGAAACTGGACGTGTTCGGCAAGCTCGACGCGACGGCGAGCGAGTCGGAGAAGCGCGGCGAGGTGCTGTTCCATACGAAGGCGAAGTGCGCGACGTGCCACCCGGCCCCGTACTACACCGACAACTCGATGCACAACTTGAGGACCGAGCGGTTCTTCAAGCCGCTCACGGTGCTCGGACGCACCGCCAACATGGACGGGCCGATCAAGACGTTCCCGCTCCGCGGCATCAAGGACAGCCCGCCGTACCTGCACGACGGCCGGCTGCTCACGCTGGAAGACGTGGTCGAATTCTTCAACCTCGTACTGGAAACGAAGCTGACCGACGACGAGAAGAAGGACCTCGTTGCGTTCCTGAAGTGCCTGTAGTCAAGAAAGGCGGAACGGCCACAAAGAGGCACAAAAAGAAGGCCGAAGAGAAAGAGCTCGACTCAAGCGCTTTGTCTGCGGGCTTTCTTTTTTGTGCTCTTTGTGCCTCTTTGCGGCCGTTCCGCCTTCTGCCTTACTTCTTTTCCCAGAACGTCGCGCTCTGAATCAGGTTCTGCGTCCAGGTGGGTTCGGGCGCGATCGTCACGCCGGCCTGTACCACCTCGTTCCACTGTTGCGGGTCGGGCGGGAGCTTCTTGCCGGTCAGCCGTACGAGTCCGGCGTGCGCGCCGCGGGCGAGTGGCGGGTCCTTGCCGGCCTCGGCCGCGAGCACCTGCGCCAGTGCGGCCACCGCCTCCGGCTGCCGACACTGGCCCAGCCCCCGAACCGCCGCCTGGCGCACTTCCGCGTCGTCGGCCCCCACCTGGGCGACGTCCGAACCGGCCGCGCCCGCGACGGTCGCCAGGAACCGGGCCGCCTCCGGGCGGTGTGTGCGGCCCAGCGATTCCAGGCACCGGCACCGCAGCGCCGCGACCGTGTCCGGCGCGTACCCGGCGGGGCCGGCGAGCTGCGCCATTTCGAGACCGGGCCGGGTCGGCGAGCGCCCGGCACTCGTCCCGCCGATCGCGACGATCGCGGCCGGGTTTCGGGCCTTCGCGGCCTGTTGCTCCGTCAGTCCGTCCGCCTTCTGGTACGCCAGCATGAGGGCGCGCGGCGCCCGCTCGTCCTCGAACCGCCCCAGCGCCTCGATCGCCGCGTACCGCAGCACCGGACTGGTGTCGCTCGTCGCGGTGCGTTCGAGCATCTCGACGATCCGGTCCTGGTCCTCCTGCGTGTAGCCGGCGCGGATCGGTTCTTTCAACCGGTGCATGGCCTTCGCGCGGTCGTCGCCGGACCGTGGCGGGTCGGCGCGCAGCACCACCATCGGGTCCTCGGGTACGATCACCTCTTTTACCGTCTTGTACGGGGCGTCGCGGAACTTGCGGCTGGTGACCGCGTCCCACATGGGCGCGCACCCGGCCGTCAACAGCGACGCGGCGACGGCGGCAATCGTCAGTGCCCGGTCCACGATTCCCCCGGCCCCCAGCGGGCATGGCAATTTCGGTCAGAGCGTCGGCGGATACCGCGCGGCGGCGCACCGGTCAACCGGAACCGCGCCGCGCCGCCGCGCGTCTTGCCCGTCGCGCACGGGCTACCCATCTTCCGCGCCCCTTTCGACCCAGTCGGCGAATACGGGTGAACCGGAGAATCCGGGCGGGCCGATGTTTTGATCACGCACGGATGCTCCGCTCCGCCACGGACGGCGTTTGGGGCAGCCACGACGGAGGCAGCGGTCATGGCACGGTGGTTCAGCAGGCGGTGGGTATGGGCGGCGCTGGCCGGGACGACCGTTGCCGTCGGGCTCCTCGCGGGTCGCGCCGACGGCGAGGGGCCGCCGAAAGTCGGCGCGGTCATCAGCTTGAACATCGACGGCAAGGGCGAGCGGCAGTTCAAGGTGATCAAGTCCGACCGCCAGCCGGACGGCACGTACCTGTCGGAACTCAAGGACACCAAGACGGGCGAGACGATCACCCTCGTGGACAAGCCCGACGAGGCGCCTTCGGGTCCGAAGGCGCCCGAGCCGTCGAAGAATCCCGCGCCGCCGAAGGCAAAGGCGCCCGCCCCGCCGCCCCCGATGCCGGATTCGGCGAAGGACGCGCCGAAGGATAAAGAAAAGGAAAAGCGGCCGCTCCTGGGGCGCATTTTCGGCGACAGGGACAAGGACAAGGACAAGGATAAGGACAAGATGCCCGCGGCGCCGGCGACCGCGGTCGACGTTCCGACGGAACCGACCGGCAAGAAGCCGGGGCTGTTCTCGCGCGTGTTCGGGCCGAAGAAGCCCACCGGACCGGGCATGCCAGCAGCCTCCTCGGCCGGGGGGCCGGTTGTGAAGCCGAGCCCGTCCACCCCGCCCGCGGTGATCCCGACCCCGCCGGGCGGGGTGACCGCGCCGCCCGGCCTGCCGCCCTTCCCCGTGACCGGCGGTACGCCGAGTTCCACGGCCGAGCCGCCGCGGGTGATGCCCGCGAAACCGGCGCCGACGGTCCCGCCGATGCCGGTCACCCCGCCGGTGCCAACGGTTCCGGCCCCGCTACCTCCGGCGACTGCGCCGTCGTTCCCGACGCCCGCCCCGTTACCGGTGCCGATGCCCTCGACGCCGACCCCGGTGCCGGCCGTACCGGTTCCAATGCCGACCGCCCCGGCGTTTCCCGCCCCAACGGTTCCGGCCCCGTTGCCCGCACCGCCGATCCCGGTGCCGATGGTTCCAGCCGCGCCGGGCGGGAGCGGGATACCGCCGATCCCGGTGCCCCCGGGCGGGACGTCCGCGGCCAAGCCGATTCAGGTGGTGGTGCCCGCGGGGTTCATTCCGGCCGGGGTCGCGTTCGACCGGGACGTGCAACCGTTCGTCATCGCGCTGCAAACGATGGACGCCCCGTCGGCGCGCCTGACCGCGGCGAAGGGACTGGCCGAGGGCCGGCACGCGTCGAGCGAGGGGGTGAAGTCGGTGCTGTTCCAGGCCGCGCGGATGGACCCGTGCGCCGAGGTCCGGGCCGCTTGCATCGAGCACCTGTGCAAGCTCGGTTATTTCAACGCGTATTTCCTGGGCTTCATCCAGACCGCCTGCGAGGACGGCAACCCAATGGTCCGCGACGCCGCAAAGACCGCCTGTGCGAAAATGATCCGTCAGAAGTAGTGTGGTGAGTGTGAGGAAGGCAGAAGACGAGAACGGCGAAGAGGCCGACGGCCGGAGCCAAAAGCGGTTCCGGCCGTCGGCCTTTTTCATTCACACCCGCACTACTTCCCGCAGGGAAGTTCGGCGTAGACGATCTCGCTGCCGTAGAGGCTCTTGGCGCCGGCCAGCACCTTGCCCTCGTTCGAGACGATGACGCTGAACCCGTAGCCGCGCCAGTCCTGTTTCTTGTCCACGCTCCAGTTCGCACCGATCAGGTGGTGCCTGAACGGCTTCACGCGCTCCGGCAACTTCGTCCACATCCACTCCGCAGGGTGTTCGGAATCGACCCACGCGATCGGGTACAGCAGGCACCAGATCTTGTGCGGCTCGTACTTCTCCAGGATGGTGTGGATGTCGAAGCAAATGCCGAGGCCGACGCGCCCGTACTCGGTGTCGTAAATCTGCACGCCGCGGTCGCCCGCGGTGGCCCACGACTTTTCCGGGTACGGCCAGGGCGTCAGCTTTCTGTAGTGAGCGACGAGGGCTCCCTTCGGGTCTGCCAGGCAGACCGTGTTGAAATACCGGGGATCGGCCCGCGCAACGGAACACGGATGTTCCGGCAGGGCCGATCGAGAGCAGTCGTTCTTGCCGTTCCTGAAGTCCACTTCGAGCAGCGGGATCGTGAGATAGATACCGAGTTCCTTCGCGAGCGCGCAGAAGTGTTTGGTGGACGGCCCCGGCACCTCTTCCGCGAAGCCCTTCGGGTCCTTCCCCTCGAACCGCGTCTCGATCGGCATACCCTTGACGTGCCAGTTCGTCTTGAGGTCTTGCGACAGGTAGCCGGTGATCGCGGTTTCCGGGAGCACGACGAACTTCGCGCCGTTCTTCGCGGCTTCTTTGATGAGGGCGGTGAGCTTCTTTGTGTTCCCGGCCACGTCGCCGAGGTCGGAGGAGCACTGTACCGCTGCGACCTTTACGGTCTTCGGCCCGGGCTGTGCGGCGGGGGGCTGCGTGGGCGGAACAGCAGCGATCATCGGAGAGAAGGGGAGGAACGCGAGGAGAAGGAGTTCGCGCATGGAAGGCTCTTTCGGAGTGGTCCGCTCGCTCCGCGAGCGGTTGCTTTGCGTCCGTTGAAGCAACAACGTTATCCGTTTTGCTTCTCTGCAGGTCTCGCACCGCTCGCGGAGCGAGCGGACCACTCTAAAAGACCACATCGCGCGCAACGCCGCTGTCACGACTCCTCGCCGTTGGCCCCGTCGAGGTGCAGGTGCGGGCTGACGCCCTTCCCCCCGCCGCGCAGTTCGATCACACGGTCCGCGCGGCCCTGCGTCAGAAACGCGGTGAGGTCCACGCCCATGTCCTTGAGCGCCGCGAGGTGCGCCCGCTGGCGATCGTCGGCCTGCCGGCGGATGTCCTGCTCGGCCTCGGCGTCGCGCCGGCGCTGTTCGCGGGCCGCGGTCCGGTCGGCCTCTTTCTGCCGGCGTTCCGCGTCCTGGCGCTTTCGCGCCAGTTCGATCTCCGTATCCACCTCGACCGCCTGCTCGGTGCGCCGACGGGCCGCGCGGTTCATCTGCGCGTTCAGCTTGAAGTCCTCCAGACTTTGTGACTGCTCCTCCGTCGCGCGTTCGAGCTGGAGCTTCGTGCGGGCCTCGATCGCCTGATCGTGCATCGCCTGGAGCCGGGCGGGGGCGTCGTACCCGCGGTACACCACCTTGTTCACGCGGTACCCGTTCTGGAGCGCGCGGGCAGCGAGCTGCCGATACGTTTCGAGTTCGTTCAGCCGGCCGGTCTCCTTTTTGAACTCCTCGAACGTCCGGTGCCCGATGAAATCGACCACGTCGGAGGTCGCGGCGTTGATGAAGTCGCCGATCGGGTCGTGCGTCGTTTCGAGCATGCGCTCGATGTCGAGCAGCTCGAAGAACATCATGAGCTTGACGGTGAGCACCGCGTCGTCGGCCGTGCGGACGTCGGTGACGTCGTGGTACATCTGGTCGGGCATGAGCCACAATTTCTGGAACACCAGTCCCTTCGCGACCTTCTTCGCGCCCTGCGAGCCGCCCTCGGCGCCGTGCCAGGCGAACGTGTGCAGCCACTCGCCCGGCGCGGGCACGAACAGCGTCGGGCCGTAAACGAGCCGCCGCGTGATCGGCTGGTTCTCCGCGGCCTTCGAGTACACGACGACCGCCTCCTTCGCAGCCAGTTGGAGCGCCTCCTGTCGCGTGACGCCCTCGTGGACGCGGGGGTCGAACCAGACGTCCGCGGGGCCGGCGATGTGCTCTTGGCGGCCGTCACGGAAGCGCACCACGAGAAAATCACCCGGGTGCGCGACGAAGTGCCGCATCCGCTCGAAGCGCTTGCCCCACGCCCACACGCGCCTCGGCCCGACGATGATCTCCACACGGCCGTCCTTGTGGATCATCAGGGCGCGCTGACCCTCTTCGACGGTGTAGTGCAACATGGATCGCGTCCCGTAATCGGGTGTCGTGTCTTCGCCGTTGCTGCTGGTCGGCGCGTCTTCGAACTTTGGCTGACCACCCGGCGTGACGCGCCCGGCTCGGTAGAGGTGTTCGTCCTCGGCCCCCTTCATGCCCTTCTTGAACTCGACCAGCGTCTTGCCGAGTGACCGGCCGACACCGAACAAACCGCCGTGGGCTTTGGCTTTCGTCGCCCGCGGGCGGCGTGGCGCCTGGTCCTCGTCATCGTCGTGTTCCGTCTGGGTGAAGTCGATGGCAGTGTCGGTGAACTCGCACAGCATCGAATCGACGGACTCGGTCTGCACTTCGCCGTAGAGGCGGCGGATCGCGCGGAGAACGTCCGCTCGCGGGAACTCGATGAGCCTGATGTCCTTGTTCAGAATGAAGGACAGCTTGTCGCGGAGCAGAATGTTGGACGCGTCGGCGGTTGCGACGTACAGGACCGGGCCTTCCAGCCGGAGCGGGAGGACGGCGTTCTCGCGGGCGACCGACTCGGGGATCAGTTCGAGCACCGCGCCCGACGGGACCAGCGCGGGGCTGTCGGCCGGCGCCTGCGCCGCCTCTTCTTCCGCGAGGTGCTGCGCCCCCCGCCGCTGAATGAGTGTGGGGATCATTTGAGGGCTAAGAGGATGGCCACAAAAAAGCACAAAGAGCACAAAAAGAGGCAGAAGACTAAGGCCGAAGAGTGAGTTCAAAACAACTCGAGTCGGCCTTCCTTTTGTGCTCTTTGTGCTTTTTTGCGGCCATTACTTCTTCTTGCTTTCCGCCGTCAGCCGCGCGACTTCGGCGCAGTCCTTGTCGCCGCGGCCGGAAAAGCACACCACCACCACGTCGTTCTTCGCCCGCTGTGACGCGATCTTCATCGCCTCGACCACCGCGTGCGCCGTTTCTAGCGCTGGGAGGATGCCCTCCATGCGCCCGCACAGGTGGAACGCGTCGAGCGCCTCCTTGTCCGTAACGCTGCAATAGCGCACGCGGTTCGCGTCGCGCCAGTAGCTGTGTTCCGGCCCGACGCCGGGGTAGTCGAGGCCGGCCGACACGCTGTGAACGGGGGCGGTCTGGCCGTCGTCGTCCTGAAGGACGTAGCTGAAGCTGCCGTGCAGCACACCCGGCTGGCCGTTACTGAGGGTGGCGGCGTGGTCGCCGTACGCCCTCCCGCGCCCGCCGGCCTCCACGCCGACCAGTTCCACGCCCGATTCGTCGACGAACGGGTAGAACATGCCCGCTGCGTTCGACCCGCCACCGACGCACGCCACCACCACTTCCGGCAGCTTGCCGACCTGGTGCAGGCACTGCTCCTTCGTTTCTTCACCGATCACCGACTGGAAGTCGCGAACCATCGCGGGGAACGGGTGCGGCCCGACCACGCTGCCGATGATGTAGTGCGTGTGCTCCACGCTCGACATCCACTCGCGCATGGCCTCGTTGGTGGCGTCCTTGAGCGTCTTGCTGCCGCTCTCGACGGGGAACACCTCGGCCCCCATCGCGCGCATGCGGAAGACGTTCAGTTCTTGGCGGCGAACGTCCTCGCTGCCCATGTAGACGCGGCACGTCAGGCCGAAGAGCGCGGCGGCCGTGGCGGTGGCCACGCCGTGCATCCCGGCGCCGGTCTCCGCGATCACGCGGTTCTTGCCCATGCGCTTCGTGATAAGTGCCTGACCGAGCGCGTTGTTGATCTTGTGCGCGCCGGTGTGGTTCAGGTCCTCGCGCTTGAGGTAGATCCGCGCCCCGCCGGCCTGCTTGGTCAGCCGCTCGGCGAAGTACAGCCGCGAGGGCCTTCCGACGTAGTCGTGGAGCAGCCGCTGGAACTCCGCATTAAACGCGGGATCGGCCTGGGCCTCGCGGTACGCGGCGTCGAGCTGGTCGAGCGCGAACATGAGCGTTTCGGGCACGTACCGGCCGCCGTACGGACCGAACCGACCGCGATTATCGGGAACGGAGGACACCGAAGAAGCGGATGCAGTCGTCATGAAGGGTTCACCGCGGGGAACGCATAGAACGCGGGAGATACAACGAGTGTGATTGTAGCAGCTCGACCGGGGTTCGCGCCGAACCGAGAACGCGCCATAATCTTCGTAGTCCTGTGGACTTTGTGTCCCCCGCGGTGAGTGTCTTCATGCCGGAACTGCCCGAAGTCGAAACCGTCGTCCGCGACCTGCGCCCGATGCTCGCGGGGCGCACGGTCACCGGCGTGCGCCAGAGCAAGTCGAAGCTCCGCCGGCCGTGGAAGCCCGCATGGAGCGCCGACGCAACGGGGGCGCGCATCGAGGGCGTTCGGCGCCGCGGGAAGTGGATACTCATCGACCTCGGCCCCAAAGACCCCTCCCCAACCCCTCCCCCCGGGGGAGAGGGGCTTAAAACCAAAGGCAGCGCGCTGGCTCCCCCTTCCTTCTTAGGGAAGGGGGCTGGGGGGTTAGGTTCTTCCCCCCTCCTGCGCGTCCACCTCGGCATGACGGGTCAGTTCACGGTCGTGCCCGCGGGCGCACCGGAGCCCGATCACCTGCACCTCGTCTTCGCGCTCGACAACAAGAAGGAACTCCGCCTCCGCGACCCGCGCCGGTTCGGGTCGGCGGAGTACTTCGCGAATCGTAATGCGCTCGAAACGGAAATGAACGCCGAACTCGGCCCCGAGCCGTTCGATCTTGACCCGGATTACTTCCGCGGTGCGGTTCGCGGCACCCGACGCAACCTGAAGGCCCTCTTGCTCGATCAGAAGGTGGTGGCGGGCGTCGGCAACATCTACGCGGACGAGGCGTGCTTCCGGGCGGGGCTTCACCCCGGGCGACCGGGCAAGAGCCTTTCGCCGGACGAGTGCGACCGGCTCCGCGACTCGATCGAAGCCGTGCTCACTCGCGCGATCGAATCGCGCGGCAGCACGATTCGCGATTACGTCGGCGGGTCGGGGCTCCGCGGCGGCTTCCAGAACGAACTCGCGGTGTACGGCCGCGCCGACGAACCGTGCCCGACGTGCGAAACGGCCATCGCGGTCGCCCGCCACGCCGGCCGGGCGTCGCACTACTGCCCGCGGTGCCAGCCCGTGAAGTCGAAGGCCGGAAGGTCGAAGGTCGTCAAGTCGAAGAACCGCGCGCCGTAGGGTTTTTGACTTTACGACCTTCGATCTTCCGACCTTCGACAGGTGAACTCCCCATGTCCTATAAGGCGTTCAAGCGGCTGCTCGGCGAAACCAGCCTGGAGCGGAAGTGCCGGTGGCTCCTGGGCGCCGGGGTGCTGGTCCTCATGACCGGCAGCTTCTGGGTATACGCCAAGCAGACCGAGGACCTCGCCTACGAGCAGCTCGAAACGACCGGCCGCGCGCTGCTGTCGCCCAGCGTCGCCCGCATGCACGTGAGCGCGGACCGGCTGAAGGCGGTGGACGACTTCCAGCTCCACGCCGACGAGAGCTGGGGCTGGCCCGCGACGCTCCGCGGGTACAACGCCCGGCTCATCAAGTCGGACTCCAGGGACCCCGACACCCAACCGGCCAGCGACGACCTCGGCCCCCTGCACCGCATCCAGAACGACAAGAAGAACGAGGAGACCCGGCGCGCCCCCCGCGAGGACGCGTTCTACTACTACGGCGCGATCCGCGCGCGCCAGTCGTGCGTCGACTGCCACCGCGACCCGGCGCGGGTCAAGGTGGCCAGCCCGAACCTCCAACCCGACGACGTGATGGGCGTCGTCCGCATCCGGCTCTCGACGCAGTCCATCGAGGAGGGCTTCCACACCAACCGGGCGGTGCTGATCTCGTTCGCGATCGGCACGTCGCTGCTCATCATCGCCGGCAGCTACCTCATCATCCGCTACGTCATCGTCAAGCCCGTGAAGCACTTGAAAGAGGTGTCCGAGGCGATTGCGACGGGCGAGCTCAACATCCGCAGCGAGATCCAGACCGGCGACGAGTTCGAGGACCTGTCGCACGCGTTCAACCGGATGCTCCGCAACCTCACGAACATTCAGGAGCGCAACAAGAAGCTCATCTCCGACCTCGACCGCAAGGTGGACGAACTCGCCCGCGTCAACATGGCGCTGTTCGAGTCGAACCGGCTCAAGAGCGAGTTCCTCTCGACGATGAGCCACGAGCTGCGCGACCCGCTCAACAGCATCATCGGGTTCAGCGAGGTGCTGTTGGCCGCGGAGAACCTGACGGAGAAGCAGCACCGCTACGCGGGCAACATCATGACCAGCGGCCAGCGGCTGATGGCGCTCATCAACGACATCCTCGAACTGGCCAAGCTCGAAGCCGGCAAGATGCGCCTGCACCCGGAGGCGCTGAACCCGGCGCAGGCGTGCGAGCACGCCGCCGCCCTGATCCGCCCGCAGGCCGACAAGAAGAACATCGACCTCCGCATCGTCGCCGACCCGAACGGCCCGACGGCCCGCCAGGACCCCGGCAAGGTCCACCAGATCCTGACCAACCTGCTCTCCAACGCGGTCAAGTTCACGCCGGAGGGCGGGTGGGTTACGCTCAAGACCGCGTGCGACGGCAACGACCTCGTGTTCACCGTGTCGGACACCGGCGTCGGGATCGCACCCGAAGAGCAGGACCTGATCTTCGAGAAGTTCCGGCAGGCCGCGAACCCGATGACGCGCGAGCAGGGCGGCACCGGCCTGGGGCTCTCGATCGTGCGGGAGCTGGCGAAGCTGCTCGGCGGCGACGTGACGGTTCACAGCGAACTGGGGCGCGGGAGCACGTTCACGGTCCGGGTCGCGGCGCGCCTCGCCGACGAGCCGCTGCTCGGCTTCGAGTTGAGCGAGGAGCCGACCCGCGAGAAGGTCGAAGCGAAAGGATAGTCGCACGACGGAAGAGCCGCGGATAACACGGGAGGCACGGATCAGACAAGAACGGAGCTCGATTCAACTTCTGTCTTGATCCGTGTCTCCCGAGTTATCCGCGGCTCTTCCGCCTCCTGGTACATTAACGGCATCCGCCCACCGCTACAGAGGTGCCCATGTCCGCGCCGGTCGAACCGCTCCACGTCCTCGTGATCGACGACGACAAGCTCCTGGCCGAAACGATCGCCGAGAGCCTGGAACGGCGCGGGCACACCTGCACCGTCGCCACCGGCGGCAAGGCCGGCGTCGCGAAGCTCGAAGCGGAGCCGTTCGACGTCGTCCTCACCGATCTGAAGATGGCCGACCTGCACGGTCTGGAGGTGGTCGAGCGGTGCCGCCAACTGCGCCCGGACGCGGAGGTGTTCGTCATCACCGGGGTCGCGGACGTGAAGACCGCGGTGGAGGCGATGAAGCGCGGGGCGTCGCACTACCTCCAAAAGCCGCTCGACCTCGCCGAACTCCGCGCGGTGGTGGACAAGTCCGCCGAGCGGGTCCGCACGGTGCGCGACCTGCGGCGGCAGATCGACGAGAAGTTCGGGTTCGAGGGCGTTGTTGGCAATAGCCCGAAGATGCTCCGCGTGCTGCAACTGCTCAAGGCGTACGCGCCGAGCCAGGCTTCGGTGCTGGTGCTCGGCGAGAACGGCACCGGCAAGGAGCTGGCGGCCCGCGCGCTGCACTACAACAGCCCGCGGCGCGCGAAGCCCTTCGCCGCGATGAACTGCGCGGCGCTCAACGAGAACCTGCTCGATGACGAGATGTTCGGACACGTGGACGGCGCGTTCACCGGCTCGAAGGGCGCGCGCAAGGGGCGGTTCGAGCACGCCGATGGCGGCACACTGTTCCTCGACGAGGTCGGCGACATGCCGCTGTCGCTTCAGGCGAAGTTGCTGCGCGCCCTCGAAGGCGGCGAGGTCATCCGGATCGGCGCGAACGACCCGGTGAAGGTGGACGTGCGCATCATCGCGGCCACCAACAAGGACCTTCAGAAAGAGGTGGAAGCCGGCCGGTTCCGCCAGGACCTCTACTTCCGGCTGAAGGTCGGAACCGTGAAGCTGCCGCCGCTCCGCGAGCACAAGGAGGACGTCCCGCAACTGGTTCAACACTTCCTGAAAGAGTTCGCCCGGCGCTACAACAAGCCGGTGCCGAGGGTGTCGCCGGCGGTGTGGAAGGCGCTGGAGGCGCACGACTGGCCGGGCAACGTCCGCGAGCTGCGGAACCTGCTCGACAGCATGATGGTGCTCGACCTGGACGGGGAGCTCACGCCCGACGACTTTCCCGAGGACGCGGGGGTAAGACCGCCAGGGACGGGCGCGCCGAGCGCCGCGAGCGGCGCCGACCACCTGGTCGGGTGCCCGCTCAAAGAAGTGGAGCGGTACTACATCGAAAGGGCACTGGAACTGACCGGCGGCAACCGCGTGGAGGCCGCGAAACTGCTCGACATCAGCGAGCGGACGATGTACCGCAACCTGTCGGAGTGGAAGAAGGAAGGCGACAAGAGGACCGAGGGGTGAAGTATAATCAAGCAACCGCAGGTAGCCACGCGAAAGGAACGCGAGATGTCAACCGAGGTTCTGCTCAGCGCCGGTGCCGGTTCGACCAACGATAGCGGTCCGGAACGCCGGCGCCGGCCCTCGCGCCGGGCAATGGTTCATTTCACGACTCTCCTGGGCTCTGTTCGGGCCTGGGTTGCGAAGGACGGTCGGATCGCGAAAGTGTACATTACGTCCGAGGACGGCATCGTTCACCTTCGCCTGGCGGCCAAGTCGGGGCCGTACGACTTCGAACTCCGCCGGGCTTTGTCGGAGTTCGTTCTCAAACTGACCGACGGCGGGTTCGACGTCCTCGGCTCTCTCATTCCGGACGGGACGCCGAGCGAACTCGCCGCGTACTTCGACCCCGACCAGGCGCTCGTCCTCTCCTGGCAGTAACCATGCCCGATTCGAGCGAACACCGGACCAAATACAATCTCAACCGCGCGTTCCTGAATACCGGACTGGCCGCTACGAATCCGGAATGGGCAGCGGTGGTGGCGTTCTACGCCGCGGTTCACCTGATCGAACGACTCGCGGCCGCCGAACCGCGCGGTCCGGTTCACCACCGGACGCACACGGACCGTCGTCTGTATCTCGCCAGGCACCGGCAGCACCGCCGTTTTCAACCCCTACGATACCCTTCAAGACGCGGCCGAAATCAGCCGCTATGGGACCGTGGCTCAGTTCAACGCGCTGTACTCCGCGGCAACGGTTCAGTCCGACCTCATCGACACGCACCTCGTCGCGATCGAGAACTACGTCACAGCGTACTTCGCGCCCCCTCCGCCTGCGCCCGCCGCGCCTCCCACCGCGACCGGCAGCTGATCGCCCCGCAACCCAGCTTCCAATCGGCCGCCGACGTGTCGGTATAATGCGGGGATGGGAAGCGAAACTCCGTCCGAAATCTTGAACCTCGTCCGCCGCGGGCACGCCTACGCGCGCCGCGGCGAGTACGGCCGCGCCGTCGAGGCGTTCAGCGGCGCCATCGACCTCGACCCGGCCGACGCCGAGCTCCACTTCCACCGCGGCAACGCGTTCGCCTCGGCCGGCCGGTACGCCGACGCGATCGCCGACTTCGGCCGGGCCGTCGAACTCCGCCCGGACTACGCCGAGGCGTTCCACAACCGCGCCACCGCCAGCGCCGACAGCGGCGACCTCGACGCGGCCCTCGCCGACTACACGCGGGCCATCGAACTGGCGCCCGACGACCCGGACCCGGTCAACGGGCGGGCCGCCGTCCACAGCCGGCAGAAGAACTTCGACGCGGCGCTGGCCGACTACGAGGCCGCGCACAAGCTCGCCCCGGACACGTTCCGCGTCCACTTCAACCGCGGCCGGACGCACTCGGCGCTCGGCCGGCACGAGGACGCCGTCGCCGACTACACACGGGCGCTGAAGCTCAACCCGCGCCACGCCCGCGCGTACCTGCACCGCGCGCTGGCGCTGGCCGCCCTCGACCGGTCGGCGGAGGCGCTCACCGACCTGGGCACCGCGCTGCGGCTCAACCCGACCGGCGCCGACGCCTTCTGGCACCGGGCGCGGGTGTGGTCCGAGAGCGGCGAGCACGAGAAGGCGATTTCCGACCTCACGTGGCTCCTGAAGCTCGACCCGAACCACGCCGACGCGCTCGGCCAGCGCGGCATCGAGTACGCGGAACTGAAGGAGCACGCGAAAGCCATCGCCGATTTTACGAAGGCGATCGCCCTCAACCCCGACGACCCGGCGCCGTGGTTCAACCGCGGGCTGTCGCACGCGCGCACCAAGAACCTCCGGGCCGCGGTCGACGACTTCACCGAGGTCGTCCGGCTGGCCCCGGACGACCCGCAGGGGCACGTGCAGCGCGGGTACGTGCTCCACGAGATGCGCGACGAGGGGCCGGCGATCGCCGACTTCACGCGGGCGATCGAACTCGCCCCGGAGAGCGGGCGGGCGTACTTCGGCCGCGCGCTGGCCAACCGGTACAAGGGCGATCTGGCCGCCGCGCTGGCCGACGCGACCGCCGTGATCGAGCGCAACCCGCGGTCGGATTCGGCGTACAACCTGCGCGGGACGATCCGCTATCAGCTCGGCGAGTTCGGGGCGGCACTGGCCGACCACCTCGCGGCGTTCGAGATCGACCCGGAGGACCCGGCGACGCTCAACCACGTCGCGTGGATGCGCGCGACGTGTCCGCGGGACGACCTGCGCGACGGCTCGGCGGCCCTGCGCGACGCCCTCCGGGCCTGCGAGCTGACCGACAACGAGGCGCCGGGGTACGTGGACACGCTCGCGGCCGCGTACGCGGAACTCGGTCGGTTCGAGGACGCGGTGAAGTGGCAGTCGAAGGCGACCGAGCTGGCGCCCGCGGCGAGCAAGCCGGAGTACGAGTCGCGGCTGGCGCTCTACCGCGACGGCCGGCCGTACCGCGACGTGGTCGAGGTGCCGACGGGCGAACCGCCGGCGGAGACGAAGGGCACCGCGGAGCGGGGAGAAGGTCAGGGCGGCTGATCGGTCTTCAGAGTGGTCCGCTCGCTCCGCGAGCGGTGTGATACGCACGAAACGGCAACGGGCGAAAGAGCAGCTCTTATCAAACGCGAAGCAACCGTTCGCGGAGCGAGCGGACCACTCTGAAGACCGGTCACCCCCGCGGGCCACCATCCGGGCGAAAGTTCGCCAGCACGCGGTCGATGAACGGCCTGCTCACCGACCGGAACTTGTCGAACGTTGCCCGGTTCACCGCGTACACTTCGACCCGCGTCGCGGCCCGAACGGTCGCGTTCCGCGGCCGGTCCATCAGAAGCGCCACCTCGCCGAAGTACCGACCCGGCCCCAGCTCGGTCAGCTTCTCCGGCAGGCCGTCGACCGCGCGGAACACTTCGACCGTACCGCGGCGGATCAGGTAGAACTCGCTCTCCGCGTTCACCGGGTCGCCCTCGCGCATGACCACCGCGCCCGCCTCGAACACGCGCACCCGGCCCGGGTTCGCCGCGAGCTGGTCCGGGCGCACCGGCTCGTCCGGGTGAACGCCGATCAACACCTGATCGGCGATCTTCTCCTGCTCTTCGGGCAGGATCGCGGCGAACGCGGGGCTCTGTCGCAGCCCCGCGCGCACGAACAGCCGCTCCGCGACCACCACGTTCGACTCGATCCGCCCGCGCTCCATGTGAACGATGCGGTCCGCGAGGTTCATGATCCGCGCGTCGTGCGTGACGATGAGGCTCGTCGTCCCGTGCTCGCTCGCGACCTTCTTGAGTAGCGGGAGCTGCCACTCCGCGAGCCGCCCGTTCTCGCCGGCCTCCTCCGCGGACCGCACGAGCTTTTGCAGGTCCGCCCCGGGGCGCGGGCGGGCGAGCTCCTGAAGGAGCGTGACCACCGCGAGCCCGCTGTTCGCGTCGAGTGCGGCCGTCGGCTCGTCGGCGAGCACGAGTTTCGGCCGGTTGACCAGCGCGCGGGCGATCGCGACCCGCTGCCGCTGTCCGCCGGAGAGCGCCGCCGGCTTGTTGTAGAACTTGGATTTTTGTGACTTGCTCGTGAGGTCCTTTTCGCCCAGCAGAAGGTAGGTGAGCAGTTCGCGCGCGTTCTGATCGTAATCCCCGACGTCGTTCTCCTTCAACCGCTGCGCCATCCGGATGTTCTGCATCGCGGTGAGCGAGTCGAAGAGGTTGTGCCGCTGGAAGATGAACCCGATGAGCCGGCGGACGTTCACCAGCTCGTCCTCGCTCACGTCGCGCAGCTTGCGGTAGTCGCCGCGGCCCGCGTCCCAGACCTCGATCTCACCCTCTTGCAGCGTGCGCAGCCCGCCGATGAGTGTGAGGAGGGTCGTTTTGCCGCTGCCGCTGGGGCCGCTCATAATGACTAATTCGCCCGGCATCACTTCGAGCGTGTTGTCGAACAGCACCTGCGTACGCGTGTCGCCGGTGCCGAAATAGTGGTTCACCCCGCCGACGCGGAGCACCGGCTGACCGGGCGGCGGGAGGTGAGGGGAAGAACCTAACCCCCCGACCCCCTTCGCTGTTCGGGAGGGGGAACCCAATGTTCCCCCTACGACCCCCTCCTCGGAAAGGGGGGCAAGGCCGACGGCATCCGATTGCGTCCCTCCGGAGCGCCCGGCCACGTCTGCGCCGGACGTCTTCTCCCCCTCTCCCCTTGGGGGAGGGGGTTGGGGGGAGGGGGTGTTTCTGTCATCAGAAGACATCGGCGGGGTCCACCTTCTTCACCTTGCGCACGGCCAGCGCCCCGGACGCAACACACATCACCACCGTCAGCCCGAGCACGAGGGCGAACCGACCGGGGGTGAGCACCATCGGCAGCCCGGTGATTTCGGTGAGCAGCCGGTACGCGCCGTACGTCACCGCCATCCCGGGCACGAACCCGGCCGCCGCGAGGACGAGCGACTCCTGCAGCACCACCCACGACAGGTAGCGGTTGGTGTACCCGAGCGCCTTGAGCGTTCCGTACTCGGGCAGGTGGTCGGCCACGTCGCTCGCGAGGATCTGATAGCAGATCACCATGCCGACGACGAAGCCCAACACGACGCCCGCGCCGAACGCGAACCCGATCGGCGTGTTGGTCCACCAGAAGCGCTTCTCGCGCGACACCATCTCGTCGCGGGTCAGTACCAGCACGTCGCCTTCCGTGAACTTCGCCTGGAGCGCGGCCTTCACCGCCTCGGGATCGGCGCCGGGCTGAAGTTTCACCGCGGCGAGTTCCGCCTGCGCGAGCGGGTTCAGCGGATAAAGCGGCTCGCGGACCCAGCCGGCGAACGTGCGGTCGCTTACGACGAGGCTGCCGTCGGTGCCGAAGTCGAAGCCCATCGCGAAGCCGCCGATGAGGGTGATGTCGCGGCCCGCGAGTTCCGTGCGCTCGCCCGGTTCGAGCTTGCCGAACACCGACTCGCCGGGATGGTTCACCTGATCGGGGTGCGGACGGCTTTTCCGGTCGTAAAGCGCTGTCCCGGGCACTTTCAGCGCCTCCCACTCCGTCGGAGACACTTCGGGCAGGTCGAGGATATCGGCCGACGGGTCCACGCCGATCACGCGGATGCGCCGCGTCTGCGTCCGCGCGCCCGGGTCGGTCGCGGTGTGGCGGAGCGCGGCCGTCTGGTACTCCAGGTACACCGGTGCTACGGCCTTGACCCCCGCGGCGGCTTTCGCCTGTTCGATCCGGCGCTGTGAGACGGTCTCGCGGAACAGGAGCGACGCCTTGTTCGGGTTGATGAGCACCAGTTCGCACTTGAGCCGCTGGATGAGCACCGTGTTGCTGTCGAGCATCGCGTTCATGATGCCGTACTGAACGCCCATCAGCACGACCGCGAACCCGATGCCCGCGGCGAACAGCGCGAACCGCACGGGGTCGTGCGTGAGGTTGCGCCAGGCGAGGGGAACGGGTGGGGGCCGCATAGTGTCTTCAGAGTGGTCCGCTCGCTCCGCGAGCGGTGCTGTTTGGTAGGGATGGTGACACCCGCCGTCGTGTTGCTCAACCGCACGTGCCGCACCGCTCGCGGAGCGAGCGGACCACACTCAGAACAGGTCGGCCGGGTCCGCCGTGTGGACCTTCCGCACGGCCAGAAGCCCCGACGCCAGACACATCCCGCACGTCAGCACGAGGACGCCGAGTGCGGACTCGATCGTCATACCGGTCGGGATTCCGCCGTAATCGGTCGCGACGCGGTACAGCCCCAGCGCCGCGACGAACCCCGGCACGAACCCGAACAGCGCCAGGAGTACCGCCTGCCACAGTACTACGCCGGTCAGGTACGGCGGGCGGTAGCCGAGCGCCTTCACCGTGGCGTACTCGGGCAGCATGTTGCGGATGTCCGCGGCCATCATCTGATACACGAAGATCACGCCGACCACCACCGCGAGTACCACCGCGACCAGGAGGAACTGCCCGATGCTCGTGAGCCGCAGCCAGTACCGGCGCTCCTGCGCGTTGATCTCGGTCCGCGTGTGGACCGTCACGTCGGGCGGCAGAACCGCCCGCAGGCGCTCGCGCACCACGAGCGGGTCCGCGCCCGGCTTCAACCGCACCAGTCCGAAGTTCACGGTTCCCAGCGGGCGCATCGTCACGCGCGAATACGTCTCCTCGCTCGTCATCAGCATCGCGTTCCAACTGAACCCGGTGCCCAGCTCGAAGGCGCCGACGATCCGGGCGCGCTGGCCGTTCACGCGAACGATCTCGTCGCCCTTCCCGTCGAGGGGTATCTGTTGGAGTTTCGTGGCGTCGCCGAACTCCGGCTTGGAGCGGCGGTCCATGAGGAACGTGTCGCGGGGGGTGAGCTTCTCCCGCGCGGCACGGGCCTCTTCCGTCGACGCGAACACGCCGTCCTTGCCCGTCACGAACACCCGGTCGATTTGATCGGGCGGGACGCCGATGACGTTGATGCTCATCAGCTCGCCGGCCGGGATCGGGTTGCCGAAGAGGCCCTCGCGGGCCGGGGCGCGCCAGGTCGCCACGTTGAACAGCACCGGGAGCACGTCGTCCACGCCCTCGGCGGCCCGCGCCTGCGCGAGCCGCGCCCGCGGGAACGCGTCGGTCCGGCTCACGTCGAGGTACTCGGAGGAGGTGACGAGCAGGTCGAACTGGAGCTTGTCGTAGAGCATGGTGGCCGTGCGGCCGACCCCGCCGAGCAGACCGAGTTCCATGAACACGAGCACGACCGCGAACGCGACCCCGGCCCCCGCGATGAAGGTCCGCGTGCGCTTGTGGACGAGGTTCGCCCACGCCAACCGGAGGGGCGTCACGGTCACTTCCCCGGTGTGAACGCGACCGTCACCTGTAGCCCGACGAACCGCCCCGCCAGCGCCGCGGACGCGTCGTCGAGGTGGCCGATCACCTCCACCACGCGCCGGTCCGCGTCCTCGCGCGGCCCCATCGCGAACACCTGGTTCCGCGCGATCATCCGCGTGATGTCGGACTCGGACCGCACCACACCGGTCAGGGGTTTCGGAAGCGCGGGGTTCGTGACCTCGACGGGCACCGGCTTCGCACGCGCCCACCCGGCCAGCCGCTCCACGTCGCTCTCGTACACCTCCGCAACAACGGCCATTTTGCCGAGCGCGGCCATCTGGATGATCGGCTCCATGCCGGTCGGCTGGCCCTCGCGGCCGGTCACCTTCAGCACCGTGCCGTTCACCGGCGCGCGGATGATCGTGAGGTCGGCGACCTGCTTCGCCAGCGCGAGCTTCTCCTCCGACGACTTGATCGGCGCGCGGGCCAGTGCCTCCTCCAACTCGGCCTTCGCCGCGTCGATCCGCGCCTGCGCCGACTTTTCCGTTTCTTCGTAAGTGGTTTCGGCCTTCTTCCGCATCGCGCGCGTCGCGGCGAGTTCCGCGTCGGCCTGTGCCTTGAGCAGTTCCACCTTCTCGATGTCCTCGTCGGCCACCGTGCCGCCCTTCTCCTTCAACTCCTTCAGTCGATCGACCTGTTTGGCCGCGGACTTGGCCTGGAGTGCGAGGAAGTCGAGTTTCGCGTCGAGCGCGGCGAGGTCGCTGACCTTGTTCGCCTTCGCCTGGTTCAGTTCGGTCTCCGCGGCACGGATCTTCTGCTTGCCGGCGCGCTCGGCCGCGTCGCGGGCGGCCTTCGCCTCGGCCAGTTGCGTTTCGGCCACCTGCACTTCGAGCAAGCGGTCCTTGCGGCTGGCGAGTTCGGCGATGGGCTCGTCGGCCGCCAGCGTGTTACCGGGCGCGAGCGAATACAACTTCGCGATACGGTCGCCGGGGGGGCCGTATACCGGGACCACGCCGCCCTCGGGCTGGAGGCGGCCCAGCGCGGTGATCCTGTCCGGCGGTGCGGGCGGCGGCGGTTCCCCCTGGGGACCGGCGTTCTGTTTGGGGACCCGGTCGGCGAGGAAGTACCCGGCCGCCAGCCCGGCCGAGACCGCGACCAGGGCGATGATGAGCATCGGGAGCACGCGGCCGGAACGGTGGCGGGTGTGTTGCATACCGCATCCCACGGGCGGCCAGTTCAGAACAGCGGGGCGCCGGGTTTGACGACCTCGCCCGCGACGAGCGCCCACCACGCGATTTTACACGTAATGTGGATCGCCTGGTCGGCGTGTAGGGAGTACCACTTCTCGCACTTGCCGTAGTCCGTGAACCAGTGGATGACCGTCTCGGCCGTCGCGACCGCGACGACAACGGACCAGTCGAAGTTCATCCAACGGAAGATGGCGCCGACCGCGGCCCCGTGCAGGAGCGCGTGCGAGGTCAGCCAGTAGTACCACGGCACGCTCGCCGCCAGCGGCGAGGTGGACTTCCGGCACTTGCAGACGGCCATGGAATCGTTTTGCAACGAATAGTCCATCAGCGCGTGCGCGGCGATCAGGAAGAACAGCAGCGCGAACAACATGCGGTCGGTCCGGTCCGTAGGGTGCCCAATTCTACCACGACGCGCAGATTCACAGCACGCGGGATCGACTCAAGCCGGCCGCCGCATCGTCCGGCTCAGCAGCACGGCCGCTACCAGCAGTCCGGCCGACAGGTAGAACGCCCCGTCCCAGCGCCCGGTCGCCTTTTGGATCTCGGCGGCCGCGACGGGGATCAGGAACGCCGCCCCCCAGCCGATGAACACCAACCCGTAGTTCAGGCCGAGGTTCCGCGGCCCGTAGTAGTCCGCGGTGACCGCCGGCATCACCGCGAGCGTCCCGCCGTACTGCCACGCCATGACTCCGATGATAGCGAAGAGCAACAGGACGTTCTTCTCCGCAATTACCCACGGGGCGGCGAGAAGGCAGACGGCCGAGATCAGCCCGTTGAGGGCGTAGGCGTTGAGTCGCCCGATGCGGTCCGAGTACCGCCCGGTGCCGACGCGCCCCGTGGCGTTCACCACCCCGATGAACGTGACCAGCAGCCACGCGTTTTCGGCGAAGAAGCCGGTCTTGCCCGCGGCGTCGGTCAGAAACGGTTTCGCGTTGGCGATGACGATCAGCCCCGACTGCGCCGACCCGATGAACAGGAACACTAGCGCGTAGAACTGCCAGGTGCGGAGCATCTGCCGAGCGGAAAAGTCGACGGCGGCCGCCTTCGGCCCGTCGGCGGCGTGTGCCGGCGCGGGCGCGACGTAGCCGACCGGCGGGGGCGCTAAGAGCTGCCCCGCGACCACCACGACCACCGCGAAGAACACCCCCAGCCCGACAAAGCTGCCGGTCAGGCCGTAATTGGCGATGAGGTAATCCGCGAGCGGCGAGATGTAGACCGCGGCGGCGCCGTACCCCGCCACGACCAGCCCCACGATCAGCCCGCGGCGCGAGGAGTGGAACCACTTCACCGCGGCCGGGGTCGCGGCGGCGTAGCCGAGTCCCATTCCGATCCCGCCGAGCAGCCCGAAGCCGATGACCAGGCCGGTGTAACTCTTCATCAGCCCCGCGACGACACACCCGACCGCGAGGAACAGTCCGCCGAGCGTCGCGCCGATCTTCGCGCCGTAGCGGTCCTGAAGGCGCCCGCCCGGAATCATGAACAGCGCGAAGGTGATCCCGCACACCGAGTACGCGACCGTTCCCTCGACGGAATCGAGGTACGTCCAGCCCTCGTTCACCCCCTCCATCGGCTTGCCGTGGAGGTCCTTGTTCGCCGGTACGAGCGCGGCCTTCCACACGCTCCATCCGTAAAGGATGCCGAGGCACAGGTTGACCGCCGTGCCCGCGGCAGTAACCGCCCACGCCCGCGCCGGTACCGACATAGCGCCCCCGAGAAACACAGACGAAAGACACGATCAAGACTGAAAGAGTATTAACCACGGAGGCACAGAGGACACAGAGAAAAGACGAACGCGGATGTGAAGACGAATCGGTCGGGCCTTGTCTTCCTTGTTCCGGTGCGCTTCAGCCCGCGGTTGCCGTGTCGGTTGTTATGCGCGCCGGGAGTGGATGAGCGCAAGCTCCGCCCCGAGATGGAGGCGCGAACCTCGTGGAGTATGCCCACACCCGCCCGCGTCCGCACGACGGGCCGCCGACTACCTGTCGGTCCCGTTTGCCGCCTCGGCCCGAAGCCCGTTGCCAACGGCTCGGCGTGCCGGCGGATAGACGGGGAATCAAGGACCGATGGGCAAATCGGGCAAAATGTTCCGCCCGATCGAGCGAACACCGCTTTAACGGCTCGTGAGCGTCCAGATACCGGAGGGGGAGATGGAAGCGATTTTTGAGCGGCTGTCGTCGGGGCAGATCGTGGCCGTGCTCTCGATCCTCGCGGGCGTGATCGTGGCGATCGCGATCATTCTCGCCATTTCGAAGTACAAACTGCAATCCCTGGCCGAAGACACCGCTCTTCGCCGCGAGCGGCAGAAGGCCGACCTCGCCCTGCGCGAACTTCTGGTCGAGCGCCGAACGGCCGCGGGGGAAAAACTCGACCCCGACGAGTTGCTGGCGATCGTCGCGAGCGAGCCGGAGGCGGACGACGTCAACGCGGAACTGGCGAAGCGGTTCGGCCGGCTCGAAACCGACGCGGCGGCGATCGAGGACGCGCTCCTGCGGGTGATGGCGGCCGGATCGGTGAACAAGAAGCTCGTTCTCGGGGTGATGGACGAATTGCTCGAAAGCGGCGCACAGCCGGAAGTCATCCTCGCCGCCGTCCGTCCGCTGTGCGGCGTGGCAAAGGACCGCCCGCGCCCGGTCGAACACGCGGTATAAGTCGTGCCGGATTCGGGGCGGAGATTCGGACGCGGGCCACTGGTCGCGGGGTTGACAAACCTCTATCATGCCAGTCTTCGCTTGTGCGTCACGAATTCTGTCAGGGTCGAGTCATGTACGCGATTTTTGAAGACGGCAGCCGCCAATATCGGGTCTCGGCCGGCGACTCGGTGAACATCGACTACCGTGAGGCCGAGGTCGGTCAGCGGCTGGAACTCGGCAAGGTGTTGCTGCTCGGCGACGGCGCCGACGCGGTGATCGGGCAACCGCTCGTCGCCGGCGCGCGGGTGCTGGCGGAGGTCGTGGACTTCCCGCGGGTGAAGACCATCACCCAGAAGTTCCGCCGCCGCAAGAACTACCGTCGGCTGAAGGGCCACACGCAGCCGCACGTGCGCGTGAAGGTCACGCACATCCTGAAGGCCGGCGAGGCCACGCCGCCCGAAGCGCCGAAGCCGGCTCCCGAGCCCGCCCCGACCGCCTGAAGTGGTCCGGTCACTCTGTGACCGGAAATCGAGTACCGAACACAGCCGCGGGCACGTTCGCATTACG
The DNA here is from genome assembly GCA_017306025.1 of Planctomycetota bacterium. Taxonomy (GTDB): domain Bacteria; phylum Planctomycetota; class Planctomycetia; order Gemmatales; family Gemmataceae; genus Gemmata. The sequence goes on along the minus strand of JAFKJJ010000549.1, from coordinate 406 downwards.
TGCCCGCGGCGTCTTCGTTTGATGTGGTCCGGTCACTCCGTGACCGGAAATCAAGCACCGGTCACGGAGTGACCGGACCACAGCCGCGGGCACGTTCGCATTGCGTGCCCGCGGCGTCTTCGTTTACAGTTCCGCGTCGATTTCTGTTCGCGGCCACGGAGGGCATCGCTGATGCGGCGCGTACTGATCGCTTCGGGCGTCGTCGGACTGTTGGTCGTCGTTGTGGTCGCCGCGCAGCCGCCGGTTCCGGTCCCGCCTGCCGGTGCGCCGGCCGGCCCCGTCGCACCGCCGGTGTTCCCGCCCGCAGCGCCCGGCGGCGACCCGGTCCCGCCCAAACCGCCGGTCCCGGTGGTCGGCGCGCCCGTACCGGCCCCCGCGGTGCCGCCGATCGCCGGTGCCGATACGC
>JAFKJJ010000598.1 GCA_017306025.1 Planctomycetota bacterium | reverse complement strand
TTGTTGTCGTGGGCCAGCACCACCGCCTGGCCGAGCCGCCCGGTGATGTGCGCGGTGCGCGTCTGCGCGCCCTCGGCCCACCGCTTGTTCTTCAGTACCTCGAACCGCTTATCGGCCTCGGTCAGCCGCCGCTCCCGGAGGTACAAGAGCCCCAGTTCGATCGACGCCTTGATGGCCGCTTCCGGGTGCGTTCCCTCGGAGTTCAGCACGGCGAGGAGCTCGCGCTCGCGCGTGGTGGTGAGCCGGTCCGGCGCGCGCACGTCGGGCAGGCCCTGTGCCGGAGGGGGAGGGGGCGGGACGTGCGCACCGGCCGGCGGGTTCAGCCCGACGTAGGCGAACGCGCCGGCCCCCACGGCCAGGAGGCACGCCAGCCCGGCCAGGAGCCACCGGTCCCGCCGGGTCCGGACCGGCGCGGGCGTCTCGTCGAACGACGCGGGCGTGCCCGTCGGCACCGGGAGGGTCGGCGCGGCGCGGGTCGTGCCCGCACCGAGCGCGTCGCGCAACTTCAGCAGATCGCGGACGACGTCCCGCGCCGACTGGTACCGGTCGTCGGGGTTCTTCGCCATCATCTTGTGGATCATGCCGCACAGTTCGGGCGGCAGGTCCGGCCGCAGGTCGGACAACGGCCGCGGCCGCTCCTGCACGTGCTTCAGCGCCACCTCGAACGCGGACGCGCCGCGGAACGGCGGCTCGCCCGCGAGCAGGTGGTAGCACGTCACGCCGAACGAGTAGACGTCGCTGCGGTGATCGACCGTGTGCCCCTGCACCTGCTCCGGCGACATGTACAGGGGCGTTCCGAGCGTGACGCCGCTCTGGGTGAGGTTCGTGGCGGGCTGTTCGCCCGCGAAGAAGCGGCTGAGGCCGAAGTCGGTGACCTTCACCTCGACCTTCCGCGTCACCAGGATGTTTTCCGGCTTGATGTCGCGGTGAACGATGCCCTGCTCGTGCGCCTTCTGGAGCGCGAGCGCGACCTGCCGCATCACGCTGAGCGTGATGGGCAGGTCGGGCGGCCCCTTGCGGGCGAGGTAGTCGCGGAGGTTGCGGCCGTCGACGTACTCCAGCACCATGTACCGGAGGCCGTCGGCCTCGCCGATCTGGTGGATGTGGACGATGTTGGGGTGGTTGAGCTTCGCGACCGCCTGGGCCTCGGCCTGGAAGCGGGCGAGGGCCGTGAGGTTCGCGTTGAGTTCGCCGCGGAGCAGCTTGAGGGCCACGTCGCGCTTGAGCGACGTCTGCCGGGCGAGGTACACCTGCCCCATGCCGCCGGCGCCGATGCGCCGGAGGATGTGGAAGTCGCCGAGCGTGCGGCCGGTCAGGTCCGGCTGTGGCGCGGCGGCTTTCGGCTGAACTTCCGGCATCGTCCGGCTCCGACGTGTCGCACGAGCGGGCGCTGTCCGTTCACAAACGGAACGCGCGGCCCCGTTTCGACCGCGCTCGACCGGTACACGAGACGCGCGGGTGGGAAGTTTCGCCGCGATCGCTCTCGTATCTTACCCCGACGGTCCCGAAATGAAAATGAGAACGCGCCCGCCCCGCGCCGGCGGAACTTTCGCGCCCGTTTTCGGGTCTAACTCCTGAACCCCGCCGACGCCCTCGCCCGACGGAGAACCTCGTGCGTTTTACACTCGCCGGAATGTTCGCCCTGAGCCTGACGACCGCCGCCCTCGCCCAGCCCGCGGACAAGGCGCCGACGGCCGACGAGAAGAAGGCCATCGACCTCGTCACGAAGGCCGGGGGAAAGGCGGAAATCGACCCGCGGCTGCCGCCGGAGGCCCGCGTGTCCGCGAAGTTCGAGGCCGCGACCGACGGCACGCTCGGGGCGCTGAAGAAGGCCCCGCGGATCGGCGCGCTGGACGTGTTCGACGCGACCCGGTGTTCGGCCACGGGGTTCACGGCGCTGCAACAGTTGCCGCACCTCCGCAAACTGACGCTCGGTAGGTCCGTAATCAGCGGCCCGGGCGCCAACGCGATCGCGCAGTGCAAGGAGCTGCGCGTGCTGTACCTCGCCGGCGCCGGGCTGAACGACACGGAACTGGCGGCGCTCAAGAAGCTCGTGCTCCTGGAGTCGCTCGACATTTCCGACAACCCGCAGGTAACCGATGCCGGGATGGCGAGCGTGCAGGCCCTGGAGCGGCTTCAGGTGCTGAACCTGAGCAAGACGGGCATCACCGACAAGGGGCTCGCCGAGTTGAAGTCGCTGGACGGGTTGCGGTCGCTGCAAGTGGTCGGGACGAAGGTGACCGCCGACGCCGCGGAGAAGTTCGCCGACGAGATGCCGAACCTGCGCACCGTGCGGCGGTGAGACGAAAGATTCGCCCGCCCCGCCCCGTAATCTTCGCATGACGCCGACCCGTCCCGTCCGGCTCGCCGCCGACCTCGCGAGATCGCTTTCGCTCTCGGAGGCGGCGAAGAAGCTGCTCGCCCCGGAGCACACGCCACGTCAGTACTTCGACGCGCTGGCCGCGCAACCCACGTTGGCCGAGGACGCGATCCGGTTCCTCGCCTGCGCGCTGCCGAAGCGCGAAGCGGTCGGTTGGGCGCTCGCGTGCGTGCGGTCCGCGGTTCCGAAGCCCTCACCGGAAGCGGCGAAGGCGATCGCGGCCGCCGAGGCGTGGGTGAAGGAGCCGTCGGAGGTGAACCGGCGCGCGTGCGGCGCCGCGGGGGAAGGGGCGGGGCACGGGACCGCCCCGGGGTGCCTGGCGGACGCGGCGTTCTGGTCCGGTGGGAGCCTGAGCGCGCCGCACCTGCCGCCCGCCCCGCCGCGCGACGACCTTACCGCCAGCGCCGTGGCCGCCGCGGTCCTACTCGCGGCGGTGATCGACCCGGCCACCGCCCCCGCACATCGCTCGCGGTTCGTCGCCCTCGGCGCGGACATCGCTTCCGGTCGGAAGTAGTGGGCAGTGGAAAGTGGGCGGGCAGTAAAGACGGAAGGCCAGAAGCTTCACTTGCTTCTGGCCTTCCGTCTTTACTGCCCGCCCACTTTCCACTGCCCACTATTCGGCGGCCATCTCGTCCGTCAGGATGGCGTCGGTGTAGACGTTCTGAACGTCGTCGTGGTCGTCGAGGGCGTCGAGGAACCGGACCACCTTCTTGCCGGTCTCGACGTCGATCTCCTTCTGCGCTTTGGGCAGGTACGTCACCTCGGCCTCGGTGGTCTCGACGCCGGCCTTCTTGAGCGCGTCCGCCACCGCGGAGAAGCTCGACGGATCGCAGGTGATCTCGAACGCGTCGCCCTCGCGCTTCAGGTCTTCGGCGCCGGCGTCCAGGGCGACGGCCATCAGGGCGTCCTCGTCGGGGTGCTTGGCCGCGTCGATCGCGAAGAACCCCTTGCGGTCGAACAGGTACGCGACGCTGCCGGGCTTGCCGTCGTTCGCGTTGGCGCGCTCGAAGATCTTCTTGATCTCGCCGTTGGTGCGGTTGCGGTTGTCGGTCAGCACGTCCACCAGCACCGCGACGCCGCCCGGCCCGTAGCACTCGTACATGACCTCGTCGTAGCTCGCGCCCTCCAGTTCGCCGGTGCCGCGCTTGATGGCCTTCTCGATGTTGTCCTTGGGCATCGAGACGGCGCGGGCCTTGTCGATCGCGTAGCGGAGCGGCAAGTTCATGGTCGGGTCGCCGCCGCCGGCCCGCGCCGCGATGATGATGTACCGACTCAGCTTGCTGAACAGCTTGCCGCGCTTCGCGTCCACCACGGCCTTGTGCCGCATGATGTTCTTGGCGTGACTGTGCCCTGCCATGTCCTTACCTCGCGGAAACGTCGATGTGACCAGTATAGCGAGGGCGTGTGTTTCGTGTTTCGGTGTTTCGTGTTTGGCCTTCGGCGCCGCTCCTCACCTCGGCCGCGAGGCGCCGAAGGCCAAAGAGGATCGCCGAACGGGCGCTAAACGACCGGCCAGTAGACGCGCACCTGCGTGCCCCAGCCCACCTCCGACTCCACCTCGACGTGACCGCCCGCGGCCGTCACCGCGTCGCGCACCGTCGCCAGTCCCAGACCGGTGCCGCGGTCGCCTTTCGTCGTGAAGAACAGCTCGAACATCCGCTTGCGCACCTCCGCCGACATCCCGCGACCGGTATCGGCCACGGTCAGCGCCACGAACCGCCGCGCGTCCACCTCCGCGACCGCGGCGCGGACCGTGATGCTCCCGCCGACCGAGCACGCGTCGCGGGCGTTCAGAACGAGGTTCAGGACGGTGCGGTCGAACTCGGTCGGGTCGGCGCGAACCAGCGGGAGGTCGGGGGCGATATCGAAGTCGAGCGCCACCGACTTGCCGACGAGGCGCCGGAGCACGGGCGCGAGGGCGTTGAGCGTCGCGGACACGGCCATCGGCGAGAGCTGCGCCGTACCGGGCCGGCCGACGGCCAGCACCTTCCGGCTCACCGCGGCGACGGTCTGCGCGGTCCGCGCGATCGTCTCGGCCGTTTCGCGGTGCGGGTCGTCGGGCGGGAGCGCCTCGCGCAGAAGGTCGGCGCTGCCCACGATCACGCCGAGCAGGTTGTGGAAGTCGTGCGCGACCCCGGCCGCGACCCGGCCGGCCGTCGCGAGGTTCACCGCGCCGCGCAGCACGCGCTCGGCGTCGCGCGCCCGCTGTTCGGTCTCCGCCAGCCGGGCGCGGAGTTCGTCGCGCCCGGCGTCGTCGCGCGCGGGCGCGGGCTGGGCGTCGGTGGTGCTCCCGTCGATCCGGAGCGGCCGGCCGTCGCGATCGCGAACCAGCTTCCCGCGGGTCACCACCCACCGCCGGCCGGCCGCGGTCTCGGTGCGGTGCTCCAGACGGAAGGTGTCGGTTTCGGGTAGCCGCGCGAGGGCGCTGCGGAGCAGATCGCGGTCGTCGAGGGGGAGCGCGTCGAGC
>JAFKJJ010000597.1 GCA_017306025.1 Planctomycetota bacterium | reverse complement strand
AATCGGGTGGTTCATAGGTGGTTTCTTGTGGTGCGGGCGTCCCGCCTGCACCCGGAAGCTAGGCGGTGCAGGCGGGACGCCCGCACCACAAGAACGCGAAACACGTCTCCCCCAGTGTACCGCGGGCCGGGTTCGTCTGGACACCGCCTTCACACTTCGGCATACCCGCGCCATCCCGATCCGTGCCGAGGAGCTTTAGCCGTATGCGCACGGTGCTGGCCGTGATCGCCTTCGCGTTTGCGGCGGGTGCGGGCGCCGCCCAGCCGGTCGCGCCCCTGCCGCCGCCGACGCCCCTGCCGCCCGGTGAGGCGGTGTCGAACACCCTGCTCGTCGTCGGGTCCGAACCCGCCGGGCTGCCGGGCGGGAAGGACGTGTCGCAACCGCTCCAGCCGGTCGGTCCGGCCCCGGCCGAGCCGAAACCGGTCGCACCCGTCGAACTCCCGCAGATCAAGAGCGTTCCCCCGGAGCACCCGCGGGGACCGCTCGGCCCGGGCTGGGACGACTTCCAACTGCTCTACTGGTGGCCGACGCGGCAGCCGCTCCCGCCGTTGGCGTACGGCTCGCGGGGCGGCCGGCCGGACCAGCTCAACGCGCTGCTCCTCGGCGGGCACGCGATCGACTCGCAGCCCAGCGCCGGCGGCCGGTTCACGCTCGGCTGGTCCGTCAACACGGCCGAAACCACCGGCCTGGAAGTCACCTACCTGTTCCTCGGCACGCGCACGTTCCACCAGAACGTCCGGAGCTTCGACGGCGGCCCCGCGGCCGCCTTCGGGCTGCCCTACACGAACGCCGCGACCGGCGCGAGCGAGATCCTGACCCTCGCGCGGCCCGGGTTCGCCGACTCGGCGCTCACCGCGTACACGTCGGTTCGCGTGCAGGGGTGGGAGGTGAACAGCGTCTCGAACGTGCTCGACGAGAGGTGCGTCAAGCTGAACGCGCTGATCGGCTGGCGGTACTTCCAGGTCCACGAGGGGGCGCGGCTCGAACAGATCCGGTTCCGCAACACCGGCCCCGGCGGCGTCGTCCGCACCGCGGACCAGTTCGACGCGCACAACCGCTTCAACGGCGGGCAGCTCGGCCTTCAGGCGGACGTGCGCCGCGGCGTGGTGTTCTGCGAGATGACCGCGAAGGTGGCGTTCGGACAGACCTACGAGGTGGTGAAGAACGAGGGCGCGACGCTGTTTCAGCCGTTCGGGATCGGCGGTCCCGTGACGCAGGCGTACGGCGGCAGCGGGCTGTACGTGCAGCCCTCGAACGCCGGCCGCACGGCCAACGGGGTGTTCGCGGTGGTGCCGGAGGGGACGTTCAAGTTCGGGTTCCGGCTCGGCGACGCGGGGCGCCTGTACGTTGGCTACAGCTTCATCTACCTGAGCGACGCGGTACGGCCGGGCGACCAGATCGACCGCACGCTCAACCCGTCACAGGTCCCGCTCGTGAGCGGAACCGCCCCGGTTCTCGGCGCCGACCGTCCGGCGCGGCTGTTCAACCGCTCCGACTTCTGGGCACAGGGGCTCATCATCGGGTTGGAGACGCGATATTGATAGTGGGCGGTGGGCAGTAAAAGACAGAAGGCAGGACCAAGAGCGGTTCTGCCTTCTGTCTTTTACTGCCCACCGCCCACTGCCCACTGCCCACTCTTTCAGCCGCGGGTGAACGCGCCTTCGATCGCGCGGCGGTCGAAGCCCTCCGGGACGCGGTCGTCGGCCGCGTACTGGTAGAGCGCCGCCAGGAAGATCGTGTGCAGCGCGGAGCTGACCGCCGTGTGCAACAGGAACAGGATGCCGGCGACGACCATCAGCGCGACGCCCACCGGAACCAGGCCCTTCGCGAGCACCACGATCCCGACGACGAACACCAGGATGATCGGGATGAACAGCAGGAGCAGGATGAAGTTCAGCCCCATGTTCCCGACCAGCGCCTCGCCCCAGGTCTTCTTCAGGAGCGAGATGGAGCGGCCGACCGCCTGCATCGGCCCGATCTTCTCGACCACCAGCACCGGCACGACGAAGAACGTCATGATCGACCACGCGGTGCCGAGCAGGGACGCGACGATCTCGCCGACCTTCTCGTGTACGTTCTCGACCACCTTGAGGAGCACGCCGACGGTCGCGGAGACGAGCGCCCAGGCGAAGATCTGCGGCAGCCGGGCCATCGCCATGCGGAACCCGTCGGCGAGCGTCGGGGTTTCGCCGTTGAACCGGAGCAGGGCACAACTGATGAGCGCCGAGTTGCAGAAGATGATTACGAAGTAGGTGCAGAAGTAGAACGCGAACGCGACGGCGTACGTCCACACCGGCGGCTTGTTGTTGTTCGCCTGCACCTGCTGCTGGAACTTGTCCCAGTCCACCAGCGTCGCCATCGGCACGGCGAAACTGACCACCACCAACAGGAACAGGAACCCGCTGACGATCGGGAACGCGATCAGGTGCTTGTCCCGCGTGAGGACGCGCCAGGTGCTCCCGGCGAGGGAAAACCCGTTCGAGATGCGCTCAAACATCGGGCCGACTCCGTGACGTGATTCAAACGGAACGCGTGTGAGTGTAGCACACCCGCGGCGGTCCGCCACGTCGGAAGACCGCGGTCCGGTGTTATTCGCTCGTCAGCCGTCGGGGTTGGCGAGAATTTGCCGGAGACGTTCGGCCAACACTTCGGGAAACTTTTCCGGCCACGTTCCGTCGATCAGACCGACGCCGATCAGGTCTTGGAGGTGAACCCGGTCGATCGTGCGAAACGCGATCAACTTCATTCGAACGAGTGCATCGAGCGGAACGACACGATACTCCTCGGCCGAGATCGCAAGGGCGGCATCGGGTAGCGCTTCGGTTGTCGGTCTGAGGACATCGCCAGAAAACCAAAGTCTCACCGCGTCGCGAATTCGACCGGCCGGGCCGTCGAGAAAATCGACCTGCGGCCCGGTACGAGGGGCAGACACGAACCCCACGTCTTCGAGTGCGGCTCGCGCGCGTTCGAAGTCGTGAGGACGGACCAGCAAATCGACGTTCGGGGTGTTTCGGGTCGCGCCTCTGTCTCGCAGTGCGACCCAATACGCGACCGCGTGCGCGCCGATGACCGTGTACGGCACGGCGTTACGTTCGAGCGCCGCGGTGGAGCGGATCAGCCGTTCCCGGACCGCCTTCACGGCCCCGATCATCCGTTCCCAGATGTCTCCTGGCCACGGACCATCGGCGCTCATCGTTCACCTCACGCGTAAGCCTTCTCGGCCGCGGCAACGCCCGCGCCCGCACTCACCTTCACGCCCGCCCCCACGAGGATCTGCTCCAGCGCCGCGAGCACCTGGAACACGCAGTTCGGGTTGCTGTTCTGGCCCATCAGCCCGATCCGCCACGCCTTCCCCTTGAAATCGCCCAGGCCGCCGCCGATCTCGATCCCGAACTCCGTCAACAGCCGCTTGCGGCACGCGACGTCGTCCACGCCGTCCGGGATGCGCACGGCGTTCAACTGCGGCAACTGGCAGTCGGCCCCGGCCGTGTACTTCAGCCCCAGCGCCTCCAGCCCGGCCTTCAGCGCGAGGTGGTTGCGGACGTGCCGCGCGAACCGCGCTTCCAGACCTTCCTCCAGCACGACGCGGAGCCCCTCGCGCAGCGCGTACACCATCGAGATCGGCGCCGTGTGGTGGTACGTCCGGTCGCCGCCCCAGTAGCTCATGATCGAGGTGACGTCGAGGTACCAGCTCTGCACCTTCGTCCTGCGGGCCTTCACCGCGTCCACCGCGCGCGGGCTGAAGCTCACCGGCGACATCCCCGGCGGGCAGCTCAGGCCCTTCTGCGAACAGCTAAACGCCGCGTCCACTTCCCATTCGTCGAGCTTCACCGGCGTGCAGCCCAGTGACGTGACGCAGTCGGTGACGAGCAGCGCGCCGAACTCGTGGCACAGCTTGCCCGCCTGCGAGATGTCCTGAAGGGCGCCGGTCGAGGTCTCGGCGTGAACGACGGCCAGCACCTTCGGCCGTACCGACTGGAGCGCCTCGCGGAGCTGTTGCAGGTCGAACGTCTGGCCCCACGGCGCTTCTTTTACGGTCACCTGCGCGCCGCACCGGCCCGCGATCTCCACCATCCGGTTGCCGAAGTAGCCCGCGGTGCAGACCACGGCCCGGTCGCCCGGCTCGATCAGGTTGACGAGGCACGTTTCCATGCCGGCCGTGCCGGTCGCGGAGACCGGGAACGTCAACTGGTTCTTCGTCTGGTACACCTCGCGCAGCATCGACTGCGTCTCGGTCATGATCTCCAGAAACTGCGGGTCGAGGTGCCCCAAGAGCGGCGTCGTCATCGCGGAGAGGACCCGCGGGTGCGCGTCGCTCGGACCGGGGCCGAGTAGCAGGCGCGGGGACGGGGAGAGCTGGCCGGGGATCGTCATGAAGCACCAGAGGGCAGAGCCACAGAAGGACAGAGGGCAGAGCCACAGAGGGCCAGAGGGACCGAGGGACAGAGCCACAGAGCACAGAATAGAAGTCGGGCGCCTTCTGGTCTCTGTCCTCTGTGGCTCTGCCCTCTGTCCTTCTGTCCCTCTGTGGCTCTGCCCTCTGTCCTTTTATCCTCTGGCGATGACCATCGCGCTGACCGCCTTGAACTGCGGATGGGAGGCGTCGCACAGCCACTCGAACGCGACCGCCTCGACCGTCGTCGGCACCGCGCCGGCCTGTTCGAGCCGGCGCAGCGCGGTGTCGTGGTCGATCGCGCCGCGGGCGGCGAGCGCGTCCACCGGCAGGAACACGTGCAGCCCGGCGTGCAACAGGTCCAGGGCCGTCTGCGCGACGCAGACGTGCGTTTCCATGCCGACCAGCACCACGTTCGGCCGGCGGAGCATTTCGAGTTCTTCGAGGAACGTGCCGGCGCCGCAGCAACTGAACGTCGTCT
>JAFKJJ010000596.1 GCA_017306025.1 Planctomycetota bacterium | reverse complement strand
GGCATCGGGGCGGCGACGTGCTTCGGGTTGCCCGGTTCGGCCTTGAGCCGCGCCTTCACGGCGCCCGCGCCGAGCGCCTTATCCGCGACGAGCACCTCGCGGGGTTGCCCGTTCAACTCGAAGAAGACCGTCCGGCGACCGCCCTCGTGCGGCTCGACCACCGTGAGGAACTTGATGATGAGCGTCTTGCCCGGCTCGATCTCGATGCTCATCTCGTCGCCCTTCGACAGCCCGAAGAAGAACGCGGACGTCGGCAGGACGCTGAGGTCGGAGTACTTCGCCTGGTGCTCCGCGAAGTCGACGAACACCTTCGGGTACAGCAGGTACGAGATCACGTCTTGATCGGTCGGCGGGCGGCGGAGCTTGCCTTCGAGTTCCTTACGGGCCTTGTCGAAGTCCGCGGGCGGGAGGGTCGCGCCGGGCCGTTCGGTGAGCGGCTTACGGCCGCGGAGGACGCGCGCCTGAAGCTCGGGCGGAAAGCCGCCCGGCGGCTGACCGAGCTTCCCCTCAAAGAACTCGACCACCGACTCCGGGAACGCGATCTCGCGCTTCGGATCGAGCACCATTTGCGGCGTCAGGTTGTTCGCGATCATGAACAGCGTCATGTCGCCGACGACCTTCGACGTCGGCGTCACCTTCACGATGTCGCCGAACAGCTTGTTGACCGCGGCGTACATCCGGCCGACCTCGTGCCACCGGTCGCCGACGCCCAGCGACTGCGCCTGCTGGTAGAGGTTCGCGTACTGCCCGCCCGGCATCTCGTGCAAATAGACCTCGGCGGAACTCGCGATCTGGCCCGTCTCGAACGGCGCGTACTGCTTCCGCACGCCCTCCCAGTAGTTCGCGGTCTCCTGTAGCGCATCGAAGTTGATCCCGGTGTCGCGCGGAGTGAACCGCGCGGCCTCGACGAGCGCGTTGAGGCTCGGCTGCGACGTGACGCCGGACATCGACGCGAACGCGCAATCGACGACATTCACCCCCTCCTCCGCGGCCATCAGATACGACGCGATCTGGCCGCCGGCCGAGTCGTGCGTGTGGAAGTGGATCGGCACGCCCACCGCCTCGCGGAGCGTCTTCACGAGCCGCTTGGCCGCGAACGGCTTGAGCAGGCCCGCCATGTCCTTGATCGCCAGGAAGTGTGTGCCGAGCTTTTCGAGCTCTTTCGCGAGGTTCACGAAGTAGTTCAGCGTGTACTTGTCGCGCTTCGGGTCGAGGATGTCGCCCGTGTAGCAGATCGCGGCCTCGCAGATCGCGTTCGTCTTCAGAACCGCGTCGACGCCGACCTTGATGTTGGGCAGCCAGTTGTTCGCGTCGAAGATGCGGAAGACGTCCATCCCGGCGTCCGCGGCGAGCCGGACGAACTCGTACACCACGTTGTCGGGGTAGTTCGTGTAGCCGACCGCGCTCGCGGCCCGCACGAGCATCTGGAAGAGGATGTTCGGGATGCGCTCGCGGAGCCGCGCGAGGCGGTCCCACGGCGACTCTTTCAAGAACCGCATCGCCGTGTCGAACGTGGCCCCGCCCCACATTTCGAGCGAGAACAGGTCGGCGTGGGAGCGGGCGTAGCGGTCCGCGATCGCCAGCATGTCGAACGTCCGCATCCGGGTCGCGAACAGCGACTGGTGCGCGTCGCGCATCGTCGTGTCGGTGACGAGCAGCGGCGTCTGAGCACGGGTCCACTGGGCGAACTTGACGGCGCCGAGTTCCTTGAACCGGTCGCGCGTTCCCTTCGGCAACTGAGCGGGCGGCACGTGATGGGCCGGGACCGCCGTCAGCGGCACGGCCGGGACCTTCGACCGGTCGCGGACCTCCGGGTGCCCGTTGACGACGATCTCGGCGAGGTAGCTGAGGAGCTTGGTGGCGCGGTCGCGGCGCGCGGTGAACTGGAACAGCTCGGGCGTCTCGTCGAGGAACCGCGTCGTCACGTCGCCCGCGAGGAACTGCGGGTGGTTGATGAGGTTCAGGAGGAACGGAATGTTCGTCTTCACGCCGCGGACGCGGAACTCCTGAAGGCACCGCTCCATCCGGGTCGCGCACGACTCGAACGTCAGCCCGCTGACGGTCACCTTCACGAGAAGCGAATCATAAAACGGCGTGATGACCGCGCCGCCGAAGGCGGTTCCGGCGTCGAGACGGATGCCCGGCCCGCCGCTCGACCGGTAGGCGCTCAGGCGGCCGTAATCCGGCACGAAGCCGTTGGCGGGGTCCTCGGTCGTCACGCGGCACTGGATCGCGAAGCCGCGCGTCGTGATCGCGCTCTGCTCCAGACCCACGCGAGAATGGTTCAGGGGAAGCCCCGACGCGATCAGGATCTGCGACCGCACGATGTCGAAGCCGGTCACCTGCTCGGTGACGGTGTGTTCGACCTGGATGCGCGGGTTCACCTCGATGAAGTAGAACCGCTTCGCGTCGGTGTCGTAGAGGAACTCGACGGTGCTCGCGTTGTCGATCCCGCACGCGTTCCCGACCGCGAGCGCCGCGTCGAGGATGCCCGTCCGCACGTCGTCGGGCAGGTTCGGCGCCGGGGCGAGTTCGACGACCTTCTGGTGCCGGCGCTGGATGGAGCAGTCGCGCTCGTACAGGTGAACCAGTCCGCCGTGCCTGTCGCCGATGAGCTGCACCTCGATGTGCTTGGCCCGTTGCACGAACTTTTCCAGGAAGACGTCCGGAACGCCGAACGCGGTGCCGGCCTCGCGCTGCGCGGCCTCGACCGCGTCCTGCAATTTGTCCGCTGTCGGAACGACGCGCATCCCGCGCCCGCCGCCGCCCATCGACGCCTTCACGATCACCGGATAGCCGAGCTTCTCCGCGAGCTGCTTGGCCTCGTCGATCGACTGGAGGGGGGTCTCGCCTCCGGACAAGACCGGCACCTGCGCCTTCTTCGCAATGCCGCGGGCGGTCACCTTGTCGCCGAGTTGCTCCAGCACCTCCGGCCGCGGGCCGACAAACGTGATCCCGGCCTCGGCGCACGCCCGGGCGAACTGTGCGTTCTCGGATAGGAACCCGTAGCCGGGGTGGATCGCGTCGACGCCCACGTCCTTCGCGAGTTGAACGATGCCCGGAATGTCCAGGTAGGCACGAATCGGCTCACCCGGTTTACCGACGCGGTACGCCTCGTCCGCTTTGAACCGGTGCAGCGCGAACCGGTCCTCGTGCGAGTAGATCGCGACCGTACGGATGCCGAGTTCGTGCGCCGACCGGAACACCCGGATGGCGATCTCGCTGCGGTTGGCAACGAGCAGCTTCTGAAACGGGCGGGACCGTGCGTCCGGCATGCCTGACGAACCTCAAGGCGCGAGTGCAGAATCTCCCTTCTTGTGATAGGAAAGGATGCGGTGCGGTACCAACGGGAAAGCCCTGCGACCGGCCGGGTCGTGTCGAGCCTTTTGTCCGGTTTTGCCGCGTCCGGTTCGATCACTTTTCACGACGATGTGGCGGCCGCGGCTCGCCGAGACGCGCTACACAAACACGAAACGTACCTCAGCGGGTCCACAGAGCGACGCCGCCGAGCAGGCACACGAGCCCGACCGCGAGCACGGCGGCGAGCACCAGAGAGCCGGAGCCGCGCCGAAGTGCCCGGCCGAAGGAGCCGCCCGTGTCGGAGTGGGCCAGGAGCCACCGACACGCGGCGATCAGTCCGATAATCGTCAGCGCGACGAGCACCGCGCCGAACGAGTAATGCACCACGGTTTCAACGAACCGGACCACGGCCATGAGGATCGCGTTCATCATCGGTGGCTCCTCCACGGAGAAGCCGGCTTGTACCGGCTGTCAAGAGGAAGTGCAAGCCGCGTACCGGTGCCCGAAATGTAAAAAACGCCCGGGCATGGCCCCGGGCGTTTTTCGCGACTCCCTCGCAAAAATTTACTTTGAAACCACCTTCGCGGTCACCGGGAGAAGGACCGACGGCTGGTCCTTGTTGTCGGTAACGATTTCCACGGTACGGGTAAATCCGCCGGTCGCCTTCGGGTTGGCCGCGATCGTGACCTTGTGAGCCGCCAGCGCCGCGGCCCCGTCCACCTTTACCGTCAGTTGCTCGTCGGCCCCCTTCACCGAGAGGATCTTGAACGGCGCCGCGCCCTGGATGGTGACCGTCTGCTCCGGGGCGGTGCCCATCTTCACGTCGCCGAACGACACGACCTCCGGCTTCACCGCGACCGGGGCGGCCACGACCACCGTCACCGGGATGCGGAGCTTGGCGACGGCCGGGTTGGACGTTTCGAGGTAGACGTCCGACAGCCAGTTGCCCGCGGGGCAGTCCTTGTCGAGCGTGGCGGTCACGTCGTAGGTGACGGTCGTGCCGCTGCGCGACGCGAGCTTGAACTCCGGGTTCACGTAGGCGCCGGTGCTCGTCGCCTTCTTGATCTCCCAGTTCGGGTCGCTCGTGAACGTCACCTTCGTCGACACCTTCGAGCCCTTGCCCTTCACCACGTGGCCGAACGCGAGCGTGTCCGGCGACATGAGCAGGTCGTCGCGGGTGACCGTCGTGACCTTCAGCGCGACCTCCTCGAAGGTCGGGCTGTGGAACGGCACGTACACGATGACGGTCTTGGTGACGCCCGCGTGCGGGATGCGGCGGGTGTCCATGTACGCGATCACCGCGGCCGTCTCGCCCGGTGCGAGGCTGTTCTTCGTCAGCGCGGGCGTCACGCAGCCGCAGGAGACGCGCGGCTGGCCGAGCGTGACCGCGTTCTTGGTGTTGTTGGTGAACCGGAAGTAGTGGACCAGCACGGTCCCCTTCGGGCTGACGCCGAAGTCTTTTTCCTTCTCCTCGAACATGTCCGCCGGCCCGGCCAGCGCGAAGTTACCGAACGCCAGCGCCCCGACGATTCCCAGCACGTAACGGCTCATCGCCACATCTCCCCCTGGTGCGGCCGCGCCATACCCCCCGGAACGGCGCGGCCACTAACC
>JAFKJJ010000595.1 GCA_017306025.1 Planctomycetota bacterium | reverse complement strand
AAGTGGCCGCTCGCCCGGTTCGACCCGACCGAACTCTACGGCGACAAGCCGGAGCGCTTCTTCGCGCACCGGTTCGCGCTGAAGAAGGCGCTGGACGACAACCCCGGTCAGGTGGCGCTCGAGTTCCTGCTCGGCTACCAACTGTGGTTCAGCGGGGACAAGGCGGAAGCGGACAAGCTCTTTCGCGCCGCGGAGCGCCGGCTCCCCGCCCCCGGCCCGCTCGCGCTGTTCAAATTGCCGTGACGCGGGTCGGTTATGGTACAATCGGGGGCGGTTGATCGAGTCGGGGTTATGGAACGGGACCGGTATGAACTACCTTCACCAAGAAATCGAACTCGATGCGGAAGATGTCGTCGAGGTAACGCTCGACCATCCCGCGAACGTGCAACTCCTCAGTGCCCACGAGTTCGAGCAGTACCAGCAGGGGAAGCCCTTCCGATACGCTGGAGGGTACTTCAGGGAAAGCCCGGCTCGCATTTCCGCTCCCTATCCCGGCCGCTGGCATGTGGTCGTGGACCTCGGCGGCGGTGCCGGAAGTGTCCGGGCCTCGTTGCGTATCCTGCCCGACACCACCGTATCCGGATAGAGGTTCGCCCAGTGGCAGCCAAGAAGAAGGACGAGCACCCGGTCGCCCCGCTCCTCCGGGTGGCCCCGCTGGGTGAATTGAAGGTCTACACGGTCACCGAGGACGAACTCGATCAACTCGGCCGGGGTTCCCCCGGTTCCGTCTACCTCAATTTCGGTCTGGCGTTGGTTCCGGTCGCGGTCGCGTTTCTGATCACCATCGCGTCCACCGACATCCCTTCCCTCGAAGGGAAGATCTTCTTCATTGCCGGTTGCATTCTCTTTTTCTTGGTGGGCACCCTGTGCCTCGTCTTGGCCCGAGTTCACCACGTGAGCAACAGAACCCTCGTCGAGAAGATCAAGAGCCGCATGCCCCCGCCTGATCCGGTCGCGCCTTCCGGTCTTGAAGGACCGGCCCCTCCGCCACCGTCACCGACCTCGTAGCAGCCGGTCGGGATCGGTTCTGGACCGCGCTGCTACACTAGCAGCATCCGCGGGAATGACTCCCGCCCGCAGTTGCTTCTCACGGTCCACGCATGCTGTTGCTTTCCTGCACCAACGTGTCCCGCGGGTACGGCGCGACCCCGCTGTTCGACAACGTGGAGTTCGAGATCCACGCGGGCGAGCGGGTCGGGTTCGTCGGACCCAACGGGGCCGGCAAAACGACCCTGCTCCGCATCCTCGCCGGGCTCGACGAGCCCGATTCCGGCAAGGTGCAACTCCACGCCGGCGCGCGCCTCGGACTGTTGCAGCAGGTCGCCGAGTTCCCGGCCGGGCGCACGCTGTTCGACGAGGCCAAAAGCGCGTTCGACGAGCTGCTCGCGACGCAGCGCGAGTTCGAGCGCGTGGCCGAGGAACTCGCCGCCGCGACCGACGAGGCGCTCCACAAACAACTCGCGGCGAAGTTCGACCGCCTCGGCGAACTCCTCCGCCACCACGACGCGTTCGAGCTCGACCACAAGGTCGAAGGGGTGCTCGCGGGCCTCGGCTTCAAGGCGACCGACTTTCAGCGCGACGTGAACACGTTCTCCGGCGGCCAGCAGCGGCGCCTCCTGCTCGCGAAACTGCTCCTCTCGGCCCCGGACGTGATGCTCCTCGACGAGCCGAGCAACCACCTCGACATCGACACCACGCGGTGGCTCGAAAACTACCTCGCGCAGCAGCCCGAGGGGATGCTCGTCGTCAGCCACGACCGGTACTTTCTCGACAAGGTGACGAACAAGACGTTCGAGCTGCACAACCGCAAGATCACGAGCTACCCGGGGAGCTTCAAGCAGTACGTACGGCTTCGCGACGAGCGGTACGAGCGCGAACTGAAGGAGTTCGAGGCACAAAAAGAGTACATCGAGAAGCAGGAGGAGTACATCCGCCGCGCGCACTACGGGCAGCTCGCCAAACAGGCGCAGTCGCGGATGAAGACGCTGGACAAGCTCGACCGGCTCGAAAAGCCGACGAAGGTGAGCGGCCCCAACATCGCCTTCAGCGAGGTGGCCCGCTCGGGTGACAACGTGTTCCACGTCGAGGAGCTGACCAAGCGCTTCGGCGACAAGGTCCTGTTCGAGAACCTTTCCTTTGACCTCCCCCGCGGCAAGCGCCTGGGCATCATGGGGCCGAACGGGTGCGGTAAAACGACCCTTCTGAAGATCCTCCTCGGCGAAGAGGAGCCGACGAGCGGGCTGGTCCAGCGCGGGCACCTCGTGTTCCCGGGCTACCTCGACCAGCACCTGGCGGTCCTCGACCCCGAAAAGAGTGTGATGCGCGCCGTCTGGCCCGACGACGACCCCCAGCAGACCGAACAGAAGATGCGCGACCTGCTCGGCTCCTTCGGCCTCCAGGGGGAGATCATCGAGCACCCGGTGAAGTCGCTCTCGGGCGGCGAACGCAGCCGGGCCGCGCTGGCGAAACTCACGGTGAACGGGGCGAACCTGCTCGTCCTCGACGAGCCGACCAACCACCTCGACATCTGGGCGTGCGATTCGCTCGAAGAGGCGCTGAAGGGGTACGAAGGGACGTGCATCGTGGTGAGCCACGACCGGTACTTCCTGAACCGCGTCGCGGACCTCTTGATCGTGTTTGCGAGCGGCTCGACGGAGGTCGTCTACGGCAACTACGACACCTACGAACTGCTCCGTCAGGCCCGCGAGGAGGCGGCAAAGGGCGAGAAGGCCGGCGGCACGCGGAAAGCAGAGGAGGCCCCGTCCGGGCGCAGGTCCGGCGGCGCCGCGCCGGCGAGCGACGCGAAGCCCGCGAAGCGCAAGCGGCAGTTCCCGTACCGCAAGGTGCCCGACCTGGAGGCGGACATCGCGGCGACCGAGCAGAAGATCGCGGACCTGGAGGCCGCGCTCCAGACGTCGGACGTCTACCGCGACGCGACCCGTTTGCGCGACACGATGGCCGATCTGGAGAAGGCGAAGAACGCGCTGGCGCTGCTGTACCAGCACTGGGAAGAGGCGGTAGAATTGAACGGGTAGCCAACACCGAGGCGCGCGATGTCGAAGGACCCGATTCCGAATGCGCGGAGCGCCGCGAACCAGACCCACCCGTCCGACGACACGGTCATGGGGAACGAGGACGTCCCCGCGCTGCGGCGCGAGGTCGAGCGACTCCGCGCCCAACTCACCGAGGTCGCGGCCGAGGCCGAGCGGTATCGGCGGGCCGCTTGCGCGCTGCTGAACGAGCGCGTGCCGTATTCACCGCCGACCGAGGAAGAGTTACACGACCTCCTTCACGGTCCGCGCGGAAAGCCGCTCGGTGAACTCATCGCCGAACTGGAGCGGGAGGGGGAGTAATGAGCCCCGGCCCGCCGGTGAGCTATCGCGTCTCGCAGTCGCAACTCGTTACCGAACAGTTCCTGCAGTTGGTGGCACTCGCAACCGAGCAAGGACGGCGCCGACTCGTCCTGCGCGCCGCGCGGTACGTGATGGAAGAACTGGCCTACGCCCCCGTTCGGTTCGGAGAGTCGCGGGGCGTGCTCCCGCACCTGGACCTGTCTCTGCGGATCGGCTTCGCGCCCCCGTTGTACGTTGAGTTCGCGATCCACGAGCCGTCACGACAGGTGTTCGTCCGCCGGTTCGGGCTCTACGGGTGACCCACAGACCACGAAAACCGCTCTTGACACCCTCATCGCAGACGCTATTTCTCCTCCCCTTCACGGGTCATCAGCATTCGGGGGCAGTCGGACGACCCGGTAATTGGGGGGGGCTACGATGAAGTGGTTCGTCTGTACGGCCGCGGCCGTGGTGCTTTTGGCCGCGGTGCCGGCGCAGGCCGGGGACGTCGAGTTCCGACCGATCGACACCAAGAAACTGATCGTTCAGCCGAGCAAGACCGCCGCCAATTTGGCGGCCGGGACGATCAACCTCGTCGGGCAACAGACCGCGGGGGCCGTCGAGGGCAACGGTTACGTGAAGACCCTCAACAACCTGCTCAGCGTCAAGCGGTGGCTGCCGACGAAGCAGGCCGGCCCTAGTGCGCTGCCGGCGCCCTACCTGTACAAGTCCACGCAATACAAGAACTACAACACGCCCGTTATGCCCACCTACCAGATCCGCTGACCGCCTCAAAAAGCCGAACGACCGCCTTCTGGCGGTCGTTCGGCTTTTTTGGAACTTTTTTTCCCCGCCGGCGTTTAAGATGTGTGCGGGCTCCCGCTACCGCACCAGGGGAGTGTATATGCGCAGGGTGGTTTTGCGCGCCGCCGTCTTGGGATTGTGGCTCGGTTTGGTTGCCCTCTCGGTACCCCGGGCGGATGCCGACGAGACGCCGACCAAGGCGCCGGACTGGACCGGGTACGTCTACGTCACCGACGTGGTCGGCGAGGTGGTCAAGGCGGACGACAAGAAGATCGTTCTGCGGATCACGTGGCTCGAGGCGCAGGTGAAGAACGGCAACCGGAACACCCGCCCGAACTTGAACGCCAACCACCGCCACTTCCACAACCCGTACTCGGGGAACCGGCCCAACGTACAGATCAAACAGCAGCACCACGACTACGAACTGGAATACATGCCCCAGTCGCTCGTGCGGGCCAAATCGCTCCCGCCCAAGATCGACGAGAACGGCAAGAAGGCGTCGTACACCCAGAAGGAGTACGACGCGCTACGAGCCCCCTCCGGGGTCACGGGCTACGCCGCCAACCGGTCCGACCTGACGCCCGGAACCATCGTCGAGGTGATCCTCATCCGCGACAAGACGGTCCCGGCCGCGAAAGCGACCGAAGACGACCTGCGGATCAAGTACGCGATCATCCAGGGCAAGGACCCGAACCCGCCCAAGGACATCGCGAGCGGGTCCAATCCCAACCCAAACCCCAAAAAGAAGAACTGAGCGGACCGCAAACGGCGGCCCACGAGGGGCACTTCGCCCGGCTCGTTCGCTCGTGGGCCGTTACGGCCTCAACTCCGCCGCCGCTCTCTTCGCGGCCTCGACGATTTGCGCTTCCCAGTTCGGATCGTCCGGATGGAACGGGAACGTCACACCCCGCGAACTGTTCACGATCGCCCCCAGGCCGTCGGAGCGGTACGCGGCGCGCACGTCGGCCGCGGTGCCACCCTGCGCCCCGTAACCGGGCACGAGCAACCACACGCCCGGCAGTGCGTGGCGGAGCTCGACCAATTCTTGTGGGTGCGTCGCGCCGACCACCGCGCCCACGTCGCCTAAGCCGCACGCGCCGATGGTGGACGCGTTCCACCGGGCCACTTCGTCCGCGACGTGCCGGTACACCGGCTTACCGTCACAGACCAGATCCTGAAACAGCTTCGCGCCGGGGTTGCTCGTCCGCACCAGCACGAACACGCCGCGGTCGGCCTTCTTCGCGGCCGCGAGAAACGGCTCGACCGCGTCCCGGCCGAGGTAGGGGTTGATGGTGAGCGCGTCGGCGTCCCAGACGGGGAACGTCTGTCCCTCGACGGCGCACCCCGCGAACGCGGCGTCGGCGTAGGCGGTCGCAGTGGACGCGATGTCGCCGCGCTTGGCGTCGAGAATCGTGACGAAACCCATTTCCCGCGCCCGTTCGAGAACGTACCGCAGCGTACTCTGGGCCTCGACCCCCGCCTGTTCAAAGAACGCGGCCTGCGGCTTCACGACGCCCGTATACGGTTCGATCAGTTCCAGCACGCGGGAGGCGAACCACCAGTACGCCCGGGCGGGCTGCGACTCGATCGGTTGCCCGCGGAACTTGGCGCGGACCGCCTTCGGCAGCGATTCCCACCGCGGGTCGAGGCCGACGCACAGCGGCCCCTTCCGGCGCACGGCTTCGGCGAGGCGGTCGGAAAACGAGGGCATGGGGCGTCCTTAACACGCGGCCAGGAACGATCGCACGGCGGCGTTGAACGCCTCCGCGTTCTCCGCGCTCGACAGGTGCCCCGCGCCGGGAATGTGAACGAGCTTGCTGCCGCGGATCTGGCCCGCCAGGTTCGCCGCGGAGAGGGCCGGCGTCACCGCGTCGTGCTCGCCGACGAGCACCAGCGTCGGAACCGTAATCGACTTGAGCCCGTCGTTGGCGTCGGGTCGGTCGCGGAGCGCGACGAGCGCGGCGACCACGCTCGCGGCCGGCTGCCGCGCGGCCAGCGTCCTCAGGCGCTCCACGACGCCCGGCCGGTCGGCCAGCGTCGAGGCGCTCACCACCTTCGGCAGCATCGTTTCGAACAGCGCCGCGCTGCCCTTTTCGGTCGCCAGCGCGATCGACTTGTCGCGGTTGGCCCGTGCGGCACTGTCGTCGATCCCGGCGCGCGTGTCGGCCAGGATCAACCCCCGGAGGAGGTCCGGGCGCTTGCGGGCCAGTGCCAGCGCGACGTAACCGCCCATTGACAGCCCGCACACGACGGCCTTCGGGATGTCGCGGGCCGCCAGGAACTCCGCGACCAGTTCCGCGGCGCCCTCGATCGTGAAGGGGGCGGCCGGGGACTCGCCGAAGCCGGGCATGTCGACCGCGACGAGGCGCGCGGCGGCGGCGAGGGTCGCGAGCTGCGGCTGCCACATCCCGCGGTCGAGCGGGAACGCGTGCAGCAGCAGGAGCGGCGTACCGTCGCCGGCCTCGTCGTATCCGATCGTCGGGCCGCTTGGCAGCGTGCAAAGAGGCATCGGGAATCGCTCCAGGGGGCGACTACTTTCGCCGCTTCCGGCGGTGCGGGTGGGGGGAACCTGTGGGAGAGTCCCCCTCGACCCCCTCTCGCCTCGGGAAGCGTCCGTAGCTGGGGAGGGCTCCTCCGTCATCTTCCGCCTTCGGACCGGGACCGGCCAGCCGAAGATCGAGCATTCGGCGCTGCAAGTCGACGCGGGCCACTTCCACCCGCACCCGGTCGCCCAGGCGGAACCGGCGCCGGGTCCGGCGCCCTTCGAGCGTGTGCGCGCCCTCGTCGAACCAGTAGTAGTCGTCCACGAGCGACGAGATGTGAACCAGGCCCTCCGCGGGGAACCGTTCGGCCTGTGCGAAGAAGCCGTAGTCCGCGACGCCCGTGATGACCGCGTCGAGCTGTTCGCCGAGTCGCGTGCTGAGGTACGCGAGCAGCCGCACCTTGACGAGCTCGCGTTCGGCGGTCTCGGCCCGGCGCTCCATTTTGGAGCAGTGCTCGCCCAGCGCGACGAGTTCGTCCGTGTTCGCGCTCGCGGTGCCGTGCTTGATCCACCGGTCGAGCAGCCGGTGGACCTGGAGGTCCGGGTACCGGCGGATGGGCGAGGTGAAGTGGCAGTAGTGCTGCATCGCCAGCGCGTAGTGCTCGTCCTGGATCGGCGAGTACGCGGCCTGCTTCAAGCTCCGCAACAGCGCGAAGTGGACGGCGGCCCGCTCGGGTTTGTCGGACGTGGCGTCGAGCACGCGCTGGAGTTCGAACCGGTCCTGCGCGCGCTTCATGGGGTGGCCGAGCAGGTCCGCGAACTGCGCGAACGCTTCGAGCTTTTCCTCGTTGGGCGCCGGGTGGACGCGGCGCAGGAACGGGACCTCGTGCCGCGTGAAGTGCTCCGCGACCGCCTCGTTGGCCGCGAGCATGAACTCCTCAATGATCTGGTGGCTGAGGTTGTGTTCGGCAAAGTGCGCCCCGCTGACGCGCCCGTCCGCGTCGTACTCCAGCACGGCCTCGGGCATCGTGAGTTCGAGCGCGCCGCGCTTGAACCGCTTCTTGCGAAGGAGCAGCGCCAGGTCGCGCATCCGGCGCAGCATGGTGAGGACGTCGGGGGGAGGGGGCGCAGAACCTACCCCCCCCGGCCCCCCCTCCCTGAAGGGAAGGGGGGAGGAAGGCACTGACAGACCGTTCACGTTGTTGGTATGCGGAGTGTCTTCTCCCCCTTCCTTCCCAGGGAAGGGGGTTGGGGGGTTAGGTTTCTTCGCGTCGAACCCCTCCAACAGCCCCTGCACTTCGTCGTACGTGAACCGCTTCTTGTTGCGGATCGCGCCGTTGGCGAACCGCACGTGTCCCTTTTGCAGTCCGGGGGTGAACTCCATTTGCACCGTCTTCACGTACCGGACCTTGCCCTCCTGCAGCGACGCGAGGCCGTTGGAGATCACCTCCGGGAACATCGGGATGACCTTCTGCGGCAGGTACACGCTCGTCGCGCGCTTCCGCGCCTCGGTGTCGAGCGCGCCGCCGTGCTTCACGAACGCCGCGACGTCCGCAATGTGGACCGTTAAGATCCAGTGCTTCGTCTTGGGGTCGATCGCAACGCTCACCGCGTCGTCGAAGTCCTTGGCGTCCGGCGGGTCGATCGTGACCACCAGCTCGTCCGTGAAGTCCTCGCGGCCGTGCAGGTCGGCTTCCGAGAACTGGCTCGCAACCTGTCGCGCCTCCGCGAGCGCGGCCTCCGAGAACGCCTCCGGCAGCCCGAACGCGCGGATCACCGAGATCGTGTCCACGCCCGGCTTGCCGTGCGGGCCGAGCACCTCCGTGATGACCCCCTCGCCGCGCTCGTCGGGCGTCGGGAACCGCAGCATCTCAATAACGGCCTTGTCCTGCGGCTTGACGCCCTTCGCGCCGGCGTCGCCGACCAGCACGCTGTGCGCGAAGACGTTGCCGTCGACCCGAACTAGCCCCTGGCCGTCGCGCTCGAAGTACGTGCCGACGAACGTGCGTGTCGCGCGCTCCAGCACGCGGACGATCTCGCCGGCGGCGTCTTTGATGCGCGTCGCCTCGCGGGTGACGCGCACCATCACCTCGTCGCCGGTGGCGGCGTCGAGGGCCTTGTCCTCGCGGATGAACACTTCGGGCTTGAACG
>JAFKJJ010000594.1 GCA_017306025.1 Planctomycetota bacterium | reverse complement strand
TCGGAGCATGATTCTCACATGGGAAATATAGATTTGCGCCTCGCTCGATTCGTATGTGCGCTCGTAGTCGCGTGTATGTCGGCGGTGCTGGACGAGCCACCCGAACGTCCGCTCCACGACCCAACGCTTGCGGATCGGGACGAATCCGACCGCACCGTCGGGACGGCTCACGACCTGAATCTCATACCATTTGGTGGCCGATATGTGATCGTATAACATCGGGCGGTGGTAGGCCCCATCGACGTAGATCATGGCGAGTCGGGGTTGGTCGAATCGGGACACCTGACGCAACAGGCCGACGGCCCCGGCCGCGTCGGAGGTGCTGGCCGCCGTGACGAAGACGGCGATCAATAGGCCCAGGGTATCGACCAGCACGTGACGCTTGCGGCCCGTGGTTTTCTTGGCCCCGTCGTACCCGCGCCGCCCGCCGGTTGCAGCGGCCTTGACGGTCTGGCTGTCCACCGCTCCCGCCGACGCATGTGCATCACGCCCGGCCCGCTCCCGAACGGCTTCCCGGAGCGCGTCGTTGATCCGCCGCCACGTGCCGTCCTTCGCCCACTTGGTGTAGTGATAAGAAACCGAAGTCGGAGGTGGGAAGTCGTGTGGTAGATCGGCCCACTTGCACCCATTGGCGTTGATATAGAAAACGGCGTCGATAATATCCTTGATGGGAATCGTCTGACGGCGGGAACATCGGCTCCAATATCGCCCACTGTTCCGGTGTGAGATCGCTACTATATGCTTTACGCGGCGAGTTCGCGCCCGGCATGAATCCCTCCGAAGTGACTCGTGGTAGTCATCTTACGGAATTCCGATTTCCCGTATAGCCTCTGAGTCGATCATCCTCGCTCAAGACGGCCGCCCGCAGTTGCAGGATTGATTCGCTGCCCTCGCCACGCGTCCAATACTTCTGCTTGCTCTTCACACGGGCGTTTACTTCGCCCACCAGTGACTCCACCAAACTGCTTGTCGTTGGTAACCCCGCCTGGCGGTATCGCGGGTATGCCATACGCTCCTGATTGTTTCGCAAATAGGTTCGTGTCCGGTGCACCACGCGACGCGGATCACGACCGGCCTCCGCTGAACCGTCCTCCGCCGGCGGTTCTCCCAAACGCTCTTGCCACCGGTCCAACTCCACCAGTACATCCACGACCCGGCCCTGCCAACACGCGCCCATCCACGCCAAGTACTGCGACCAACCGCTCGATTCATCGACGCTCACGGCGTGAGCCGAGGCGTACACGTAACAGACCGCGTGCAAGAAGTCGGTGATCGGTTCAAAGTCGGCGAAGTACCCGCGATGGATCGACCAGTTGTACGCACTCCCATCGGCCACAAACGCGCGACGCCTCGCGTCATAAAATCCCCGCTCGCAAGCTTCCGCCGCCATCATCGGACCGAACGACACGCTCGTTTCCATGCTCGCCACGCATGTCCCAACCAACCGCTTCGGCGACCCGCGTTCCTCCTGGCAAACACGAGCGGAGCGGGAGGCCGGGTCACGCGATTGCTCTGCGATTTCTTGGGCCAAGGCCTCGCCCGCGTCCCCCTTCATCTGAGCCACCAATCGCTGCACACGACGCGGGCACGTAAACCCCTGCGGTGGTTCGGGGCACGGGTCGGCAGTAAACGTCGAGCCTCGGAGCGTCGCCAGGCAAGCAATCTTGTCCTCCTTGTTCTGGGCGTCATGAACACCGGGGCCGCCATCGGCCAGGCGGGTGCGAATCCGTCCGCCAGCGATCTCCACCACCACGGCTTCGGGAATCACCTCCGTGCGTGTTGCCAGTTGTCGATGGCGGTACTCGGAGACCTTTCGATCTCGTTGGTCAATCAGTTCCTGACCAACCTCGCGGGCCAGTCGCCGGACCTGACTCTCGCTGATGGTGATCCTCGCCATGCGGAGTGCGTCGGTCGCATCGCGAAACGAGGAGAACCTCGCAGTGGCGGTGACGACGTGTTCGATGACCAACGAACTGTAGCCGTGTTCATCCAGTCCCAAGGGCATCCGCAGGGGAAAAAGTCCCGGCGACAGTCGGGACAGTGAGCGATGCGTTCGACCTGTTGGACGGCGGCCCCCTGTGCGGTGAGTTGGCGTGTGTGTGCCTGGGTGGGGCAGAGCTTGCCGCACGCGGGACAGGGTTGCTCCGGTGGAAGTTTGGCGGCTTGTTGTTCGAGAAGCAACCGGAGCGTCCCTTCGGTGATCCCCTGCGCCGCGGCGGCGGCGATTTGCTCGAAGGTTCGGAAATCGACATCCAAGCCGGGGCCATCGTTGCCGAACGCTCGTTTGGAGACAATTTGTGCCCAGCGGGCTGCGAGGTCGTGAAGTTCCTGGAGTTCCTCGGTGGTAAATCGTGGAGTGGCCATCGTCCGCCCTGCCTTGAGGTTGCGCCCTGAACGACCGGGGATTTCCTATCCCATCGCCAAAACGACGCAAGCCTTCATGCAAACCGCGGCGTGGCCTCTAGCTCCGGGGGTCTCAGGTCATAAAGTCGCAGGTCGTAAAGTCGAAGACCTACAATGTGGGGTGTCTTCGACTTTATGACCTGAGACCCCGATAAATGGAACCCATCGCGCGGCTGCGCTGGCCGGTGGCGCTCTCGATCGCCGCGGCGCTCGTCACGATCGGCATGAAGAGCGCCGCCTACGCGCTCACCGGCTCGGTGGGATTGCTCACGGACGCTCTCGAATCCGTGGTGAACCTGCTCGCGGCCGTGACGGCTTACTTCGCGCTGTGGTACGCCTCCCGCCCGGCCGACCCGTCGCACGCCTACGGTCACGAGAAGATCGAGTTCTTTTCCAGCGGCCTTGAGGGCGTGCTCATCGTGCTCGCGGGTCTGGGTGCGGCCGGCTACGGTGTGCGCCGGCTCGTCTTCCCCGAACCGCTCCAGGCGCTCGAACTCGGCAGCGGACTGGCGCTGGCCGCGTCGGTGGTGAACTACGTCACGGCGCGGGTCCTGCTCCACTACGGCCGCGTTCACAAGTCGATCGTCATGGAGGCGGACGGTCAACACCTGATGTCCGACGTGCTCACGTCGATCGGCGTGCTGGTCGGGGTGGCGCTCGTGTACGTCACCGGGTACACGTTCTTCGACTCGGTCCTGGCGATCGCGATGGGCCTGCACATCACCTGGATCGGGCTGGGGCTGATCCGCCGCTCGTTCGACGGCCTCATGGACCACGCTCTCCCGGGTGACGAGTTGGAGCGCATCCGCGAGGTGATCCGTACCCACCTGCCCGAAGGGGCGACGTTCCACCTGCTCCGCTCGCGGCTGTCCGGCGCGCGGCGGTTCATCGAGTTTCACCTGCTCGTCGGCGGCGACATCTCCGTGCGCGAGGGCCACCACCACGCCGAGCGACTGACCGCGGCCCTCGTCGCGGCACTGCCCGAGGTCGCGGTGACGATCCACGTCGAGCCGGTGGACGAACAGGAGTCGTGGGAACCGGAGTACCTGCGCCGGCTGGGCGAGGAACCGGACCCGCCCGCGCCCCTCGCGCCGCCCCCCGAGCCGCCCCCGCAGCCGAGCGAGCCCCGATGACCCTCGACGACCTGCTCTCGCAGTTGGACACGTCGGCGCTCTGGGTACCGGCCGCGGGCACGGCCGCGCTCGGCCTGACGGCCGGTGCGGTCGGGGCGTTCGCGGTGCTCCGGCGGCAGAGCCTTCAGGGCGACGCCGTCGCGCACGCGGCGCTCCCCGGCGTGGCGGCCGCGTTCCTGCTCGGCGGGCGCGCGCCGCTGGCGCTGGTCGCGGGCGGCGCGGTCGCGGGATGGCTCGCGATGCTGGTCGTGTCGCTCGTCACCCGGCGCTCGCGGGTCCCGTTCGACGCGGCGCTCGCGGGCGTGCTGGCGGTGTTCTTCGGGCTGGGTCTCGTGCTCTTCACCTACATTCAGCGGAACGTGCGCGGCGCGGCCCTCACACCGCTCGAACGCTACCTGTTCGGGCAGGCGGCCCTCGTGGGCGTGTCGGACCTGTGGGTGATCGGCGGGTTCGGCCTGGTCGCGGGGGTCGCAATCGCCCTCTTCTGGAAGCAGTTCAAGGTGGTCAGCTTCGACCCGGCGTTCGCCGCGAGCCTGGGCGTGCGCGTGCGTACCGTCGAGTTGCTCCTCGCGACGCTCACGGTCGTCGCGGTGGTGATCGGCCTGAAGGCGGTGGGCGTCGTCCTGATGACGGCGCTACTGATCGCGCCGGCGGTCGCGGCGCGGCAGTGGTCGGACCGTCTGGGCCGTGTGGTGCCGCTGGCGGGACTGTTCGGCGCGCTGGCGGGCGTCGCGGGCACGCTCGCGAGCCACCTTCTCAGTTACCAGTTCCCGAAGGCCGGCTCCGTGCCGACCGGTCCGACCATCGTACTGTGCGCGACGGCGCTCGTGCTGCTGTCGCTCACCTTCGGCACCGCCCGCGGGTGGGTGTGGCACCTGCGGCGCGCCCGCCTCCGGCCCGACGTCAACCCGACACCGACATGAACTCGACCGTCGAACTCGCCCTGGTGCTCTCGGTCGTCGCGGTGGCGTGCGCACTGCCCGGCGCGTTCCTCGTGTTGCGCCGCGCCGCGATGACCTCTGACGCCGTCGGGCACGTGCTGCTGTTCGGCATCGTGTTGGCGTACTTCGTCGTGCGCGACCTCGATTCGCCGTGGCTGATGTTCGGCGCCGCGGCCGCGGGACTGCTCGCGGTCGTGTTGGTCGAATCGCTCGAAAAGAGCGGCCGCGTGAAGGCCGACGCCGCGCTGGGGCTGGTGTTCGCGGCGCTGTTCGCGGCCGGCGTGCTGATGGTCAGCGTCAGCGTGAAGAACGTTCACCTCGACGTCGATCAGGTGCTGCTGGGCCAGCCCGAATCGGCCGACCAGCCGCGGTGGGAGGCGTTCGGGGCCGCGATCGCGCCGGTGTGGGTGATGGCCGCGGTGCTCGCGCTGAATGTGCTCCTCGTCGCGTTGTTCTTCAAGGAGTTGAAGCTCACGACGTTCGATCCGGGGCTGGCATCGTCACTCGGGTTCCGCCCCGCGGCCGTCCACTACGGGCTGATGGCGGTCGTGTCGGTCACGGCGGTCGCGGCGTTCGACGCGGTCGGGCCGGTGCTCGTGGTCGGGTTCTTCGTGGTCCCGGCCGCGGCCGCGTTCCTACTCACCGATCGGCTCGCGGTGATGCTGGCGCTGGCGGCGGCGTTCGGAGTGGTCGCGGCGTTCCTGGGGACGTTGGCGGCCGACCTGCTCAACACCACGACCGCCGGCGCGGTCGCCGCGGCACTTGGGGGGCTGTTCGGAGTCGTGTTCCTCGTCGCGCCGGGCCGCGGGCTGATCGCGCAGGCCGTTCAGCGTGTGCGGCAGAAGCGAGCGTTCTTCGAGTTGATGCTCGCGGTTCACCTGATGCAGCACGAGGGGACGTCGGAGGAGGCGGAAGAGTCGCGGGTAAAGGGCTTACACGCGCACCTGTCGTGGACGCCGCAGCAGGTGGCCGTGGTGGTGTCGCGTGCGGAGCGAAACGGGCTCATGATCCGAAGCGGCGAGGTGCTGAAGTTGACCGATGCGGGCAGGGCGCGGGCGCGGGAAGTGCTTGGTGCGCCTTCCGAACCTACCCCTCCCGGCCCCCCTCCCTGAAGGGAAGGGGGAGAAAG
>JAFKJJ010000593.1 GCA_017306025.1 Planctomycetota bacterium | reverse complement strand
CTGGTGACGCGGCTCAACGCGCTCGACCAGAAGGCGCCGAACCCGCCGACGGTCGAGTCGATGGCCGCGTTCAACGCGGAGCGGGCCAAGATCCTCGAAGACGTCGTCGCCCGCGCGGCCGCGAAGGAGTCGTGGGTGAAGATGCTCATCGACGCCCACCAGGCCGCGGCCGAGGGCGGCAAGCCGGGCAACCCGCACCTCGTCCGCATCCAGCAGTGGCGGGACGCGGCCTCGCGGCCGGAGTCGAGCAACCCCGCGATCGCCGCGTACGCGGCGTACCGGCTGCTGGTCGCCGAGAACAGCGTCGCGATGGCGAACACCAGGACCAACGACGAGTTCGCCGCCGTTCAGGAGAAGTGGCGGACCGGGCTGGAGGCCTACATGAAGGCGTTCGGGCAGAGCGCCGACGCCCCGGAGGCGGCGCTGCGGCTGGCGATGGCCTACGAGCTGTCGGGCGGCAAGGACATGACCGAGGTAAAGGCGAACGAGGCGAAGGCGAAGCAGTGGTACGACCACCTCGCGAAGAACTTCGGCGGGCACGCCCACGCCGCGAAGGCCGCCGGCGCGCTGAAGCGGCTCGACAGCGAGGGCAAGCCGCTGGAGCTGACCGGCCCGCAACTCGCCAACGGCCAACCGTTCAGCGCCGCGCAGAAGGACAAGGTCGTCATCGTCTACTACTGGGCGAGCTGGAGCCAGTCGCTGGCCGACGACGCCAAGAAGCTCGACGCGCTGCTGAAGGCGTACGGTCCGAAGGGCCTGACCGTGGTGACGGTGGGTCTGGACCACGACCCGAAGCTGGCCTCCGAGGCGGCGGCGCGGGTGGGGCTGCCGGGCACGCACCTGTACGAGAAGGGCGGCCTGGACGGCAGCCCCCTCGCGGCTGCTTACGGGATCATGGCCCCGCCGCACGTACTGTTGGCGGACAAGGACGGGAAGATCACCAACCGCAACGGGCACGTCGCCACGCTCGAAGAGGAAGTGAAGAAGCTGGTCGGCGAGAAATAGTGAGCAGTGGGCAGTGGGCAGTGGGCAGAGAAGCGGGAAGGCCAGAACCGTTCTTGGCTCTGGCCTTCCCGCTTCTCTGCCCACTCCCACTACCTACTGCTCACTATTCTGACGGCATGTCACCCTTCGCAACCGAGCTGACCGCGGCGCGGGCCGCGCAAGAATCGTGGGCGCGCGTGCCGGTGCGCGATCGCCTCCGGTACGTGCGGGCGCTCCGAGCCCTCCTCGCCGAACGCGCCGACGAGATCTGCACAACGATCCAGGCCGACATCGCACGGTCCGCGGTCGAGGTGATCGGCACCGAACTGTTGCCGACCGCCGCGGCGCTCAAGTTTCTGGAGAAGCGCGCGGCACGGCTGCTCGGCGCGACACGCATTTCGTGGTGGGACCAGCCGACGTGGCTGATGGGCTGTCGCGACACGGTCCACCGCCGGCCGTGGGGCGTGGTCGGCGTCATCGGCACGTGGAACTACCCGATCTACCTGAACGTGGTGCAGCTCGCGCAGGCGCTCGTCGCGGGCAACGCGGTGCTGTGGAAGCCGAGCGAGAACGTGCCGCGGGCCTCCGAACTGACGCGCGCGCTGTTCCGCGACGCGGGCTTTCCGGTGGCGCTGCTCCAGGTGCTGCCCGCGACGCGCGAGGCCGGTCCACAGTTGGCCGAAACGGACGTCGACCACGTCGTCTTCACGGGGTCCGACGGCGTGGGGCGAAAGCTCGCGGCCCGGCTCGGCGAGCGGCTGATCCCGTCAACGCTGGAGCTGTCCGGCTGCGACGCGATGTTCGTGCTGTCCGACGCGAACGTGGAACTGGCGGCGCGGGCCGCGTGGTTCGGCCTGACGCTCAACCGCGGGCAGACGTGCATCGCGGTGCGCCGGGTGTTCGTGCAGCGCGAGCGGATGGAGGCGTTCGCCGAGGCGCTCGCGCCGTTGGTGCGTGCGGAACCGCTGGGGTTGGTGCTGGAGTCGCAGCGGGCGCAGGCGGAGCGGCTGATCGCGGACGCGACGAAGCGGGGGGCGACAACCCTCCAAAACCCCACCCCCCGGCCTTCCGCCCCACCTTCCTCCTCAACGTCCCGGCCGATGCCGCGGTCTGCCGCGAGGCGTGCTTCGCGCCGCTCGCGGCCGTCATCCCGTTCGAAACGATCGACGACGCGGTGTCACTGGCGAACCGGTCGCCGTTCGGACTGTCCGCGTCGGTGTTCACCGCGGACGTTGCGAAGGCACAGGAGTTGGCGGCGCGGGTTCCGTCCGGGAGCGTGATCGTCAACGACGTGCTCGCGCCGACGGCGCACCCGGCGGCCCCCTTCGGCGGCCGGGGCGCGAGCGGGTGGGGCGTGACCCAGGGTGCGGAGGGCCTGCTGGCGATGACGGTGCCGCAAGTGGTGACGGTCCACAAGGGGACGTTCCGCCCGCACTTCGACGAGGCGGCCGACCCCGACCCGGCGGCGGTCGCGGTCCTCCGCGGGCTGATGACGTGGACCCACGCCCGCGGGTTCGGTGCGAAGCTGCGCGGGCTGTGGGAACTGTTGAAAGGAATACGGAAGAAGAAGTAACGTCCGGGGTGCAGAGCAAGGGGCTCGCGCCCCGCTCCGGACCGCTCACCCCTCGGCACTCTCTTCCACGATCTTCTTGTACATCTCCAGCGCCTTCTGGAACGTCTTCTCGGCCTCGTCTCGCTCCTCCGCCTTGATCCCCGGCCCGCGGACCCGCCACAGTTGTTCGATCACCCCGATGCACCACTGCGCGCTGGCCTTGCTCGCGCGGATCGGCTTGCCGCCGACGATCACGTTCACCGGGTTCGTGTGCATCTGAGGGAAGTGGCGGATCGCCACCCACGAGCTTCTGTCCACCTGCAGGTCGAAGGACACATCATGGACCTTGTCATCCGCGGGGACGTCCTTTGACGCCGCCACCTTCCCGTTGACGATCAGTTCGAGCTTCCGCGTGCCGCCGACGGGCGCCTGCGCGCCGGGCGCGGTACCCAGGGACACGTCCTTTGCGAAGGCGACCTTTGCGGAGACCTTGACCTGACCGGCCGCGTCGAGTTTCACGTCGCCGTAGCCCGGCGCGGTCCCGTTCACGCCGAACTCCAGCGCGTGCGCGTAGCCGTCGGAGACGTACGAGCGGCCCTGTTGGATGCCCTTGCACCACGCGGCGTAATCGACCACGTCGGCCTTCTTGCCGAGCTGCACGTACACGCGGCCCTGACCCACCCGGCTGCCGCTGATGCACGGAAAATCCGTCTCGCCGCTGGCCTTCAGCGGGAACCCGCAGTTCATGATGTGGTACCAGCAGTTCCACTCCGGCACGCGGGCCGTGTCCATCGCCGAAATGAAGTCGCACACGCCCATCGCGGTCGTCACGCAGATCTCCTGCGCGCCGATGCCGTTCATCTCGGGGACGTTCAGGTTCGGCAGCGCGCCCGCGGTCTTCTCGACGCTCTTGAGGAGCTCCGCCGCCGTGATCTTGCCGTCGCCGTCGGCGTCGATGGCGGCGAACGGCTCCGGGAGCGGCAGTTTACCCTTCTTCGTCTCGTCGGCGCTGATGCTGCCGTCGGTGTTCGTGTCCAGCGCGGCGAGGAGGCGCCTGGCGCACTCCTTCGGGTTCACGCCGAGGCCGTTGGCCGAGTGCGCGTAGCCGGTCACCGCGCCCTGGTCTTTCGCCCACCGCATGAGCGGCGTCGTCCACGTCGGCCAGCCCTTGAGCTTCGTGCCGTCCGAGCCGGGGAACGTCTGGTCGCGCAGGTTGAGCAGGCACACGTGGCCGAGCGCCTGCGAGCCGAACCCGCTCACCTCGACGTCGTATTTGAGGATCGTGAACGGCTCGCTCCGCTGCCACGGCTTCGGCTCGAAGAACTTCCTCTGGTAGTCGTAGCACGGCCCCCAGGTGAGGCAGCAGCCGACGTTGAGCCCTTCGCCCTTGACGTGCAGGTACATGTCTTCGGGCAGTACGCCCTCGGTCGGGTTCGTGTAGTGCGCGCAGCCGGCCGCGTGGATGTGGTGGTCGCCGCTGAAGAACCCGAAGTCGGCCGGGTTCACCCACCGCGCGAGCTTGACGTCGAGCGTTGGCGCCTTGCCGTCCGGCGGGACGGTGAGTTCCGCCGTCTTGAGCGCGTACTCCGGTCCGCGGCCGTACTGCACGGTGAACTTGCCGGGCGGTAGCAGGATCGTGCCGCCGTCGTGCCGATAGATCTGCCGCTGGAAGAAGAAGTCCGGGGCGAGACGCTTGGCCTGCGGCGGGTACACGTGTCCGCTCGCGTCGGTGACCGTGAACCGGCCCGTCGTCGGCTTGCCGTCGAAGTCGGTGACCTTCACCCGCACCGCGACCGCCGGCCGCACGTCGAACAGGACCGGCGTCTCGCCGCGGAAGCCGAGGTCCTGGTTGCCCTGGCCGATGTCGAAGCCGATCGTCGCCTCGCGCTTGCCGCTCTCGGACGAGTAGATCAGGGCGATCGCGTACTCGACCTTCAGTCCGCTGAGGGTGTCGGTCATCGGCGGTTGCGTGAACACCTCCACGGCGAGGAACCGCTCGACGACCTTCGGATCGTCCTTCGGGTTCTTCGCCTGTCCGCCGGCGCCGCTGTAGACCGGCCCGGACTGCGGGCTCATGATCTTGAGCTGCTTCTTCACGGTGCTGTCGTTCATCACCTTCACGACGACCGGCGTCCAGCCGGCTTGTTGAATCGCGGTGCCCGCCGGACCTTTGGCGACCTTCAACCGCGCCTCCGGGTTGATCGTGGCCGCGAACAGCACGTGCTTGTCGAAAAGCTCCTGAACCTTCTTCGCGTCCTTGTCCTCAACGGCCTTGTTGAGTGGCTTGGCGACGTCTTCGGGGAGCGGCGCCCCGAGCATGTCGAGGGCCTTCAGTACGCGGCCGACGTTGGCGGCGAGCGGCTGTCCCTCGACGTCACCGACAACGGGGATCTCGGCCGCGGG
>JAFKJJ010000592.1 GCA_017306025.1 Planctomycetota bacterium | reverse complement strand
ATCGCGAACGAACTGAGGGTGCGGGCGATGGGCTCGCGGCTGTCGTAGCTGACGGCCGAGATGTGGCCCTTGCCGAAGTCCTCCAGCACCATGCTCTTGAGCAGGTCGTTGATGTCGGATTCGGGGAAGGTGAGATCGACCCGCGCGTCGCCCTCGACCTCGCCGCTGCGCGAGAAGTACCCCACGCCCGAGTTGAATAGCACCACCCGGGTGATCGGCAGGTTCGTCGCCGGCTTCAGGTCCTGCTTCGCCTCCCCGGCCGCGAACAGCGCGTCCAGCCCGGCACCCGCCCCCACCGCGCCCACCACCGGCACGCCCCACAACAGTTTCCGCAACATGATCGCACCCTCGGGTGCCCCTGACGGGGCGGAGAGAAGTTACAACGCCTCACAGACGCAGACGAGCTTACCCGCAGCCCGGATTGCCGAAAGTGGGACGTGTGAGAATATGAGAAGGTTGTTACGTTCGGGTTACGTGGCCGCGTGCGGGTGCCAGACGAGGATTTCGCCCTTGCCGGGCACCGATGCGTCGCCGACGTGTCGGCGGTAGCCGCCCTCGGACGCGGGGGGCAACGCGAAGCCGTGCGCGGCGAGGTGCTTCGCGTACACACCGAGGAACGACGGGTTGTAGCTGCACGCGCTCGCAAAGGTCGGCATCAGCTTGAGCGGCTTGAGTGAAATGATGGTGCCGCGGACCATCCACGCGCCGGTGCGCTGTTCCGCTCCGCTCATCAGGACGATGGTGCCGCCCTTCATTTGAAGTCCGGCGAAGTCGCGGACCGGTCCGCGAATCGCGATGAGCCCGCGCTTCATCCGCATACCGATCTCGATGCCGGCAGTGCCCTCGACGAGAATCTGCCCACCGCTCATGCCACTCATGCCGCCGCGGTACGCGGAGCCGAGTTGCCCGCCGGCGTTTCCGCGAACGTGAATCGTGCCGCCCGACATCTCGCCGCCCAACCAGTCGGTCACGTTCCCGGTCACTTCGATCGCGCCGCCCTTCATGTAGGCGCCGAGGTGCATTCCGGCGTTTCCCACGACGCGGAGGCGGCCGCGGGTCATGGCGCGGCCGATCCACTTCACTTTGGTGAGGTCGCCGCGGACCTCGATTTCTTCCGAGCCGTCGCCCGTGATGTCGAAGTGCTCGTCCAGGCGGTGCTGGCGCTTGCCGAGCATGACGGGCAATGCGCGGATCGCGTCGTGTGCGAGCGGCGCGAGCACGTCCGGCGAGAGGACTTCCGCTTCCAGCGGTACCGTGAGCGCAGTTTTGAGTGTGAGCGTGAGCATATGAGGTGACGTTATCCCGGTTGAGTACACGAGCCACACTGATGCACGTTCAACCCGTGGACGCACTCCTCCGTGACCGGGTAGTTCTCGAACGACATCGTGTAGTGCTGGCTGAACAGCGGGCGCAGGTAATCTTCGATTGCGGAATCGTACGTCGGCTTCGACGCGAACTGGCTCCCTTCGATCGAGTTCCGCAGTTCGCCCTCTTCGATGATGAGCTGGCCGCTCTTGATGACGAACCGCGGATACGAAAACATCTCCATCGCGTCCTTGCGCTCGTTGAAGACCGCGACGTCCGCGTCGGCGCCGATGCCGAGATGTCCCTTTTGGGCGAGGCCCAGCGTGCGGGCCGGGCCGGCGGACGTGATGATCGCGATTTCGGAGAGCGTGTATTCGCGGTCCAGGTCGGGGAGCACGATCCGCGACAGGACCTTCTCCGGAATGTGTTTCAGTTGCTCCTTGCGGAACTCCCTGTCCATCAACAGGCGCACGATTTCGGGATAGCGCCAGAACGTGGCGCCGTTGGGGTGATCGGTCGTGAGGCACACGCGCCACGGGTCGGTGATGAGCAACAGCAGTTCCAGCCCGACCGCCCACTGAATCGCGTTAACGAGGTTCTTTTCCTTGTAGACGTAGGGCACCACGCCGCACCCGGTCTCGTTCTCGACGTCCAGATTGCCCCACTTGCGGCCGGTCAGTTCGTAGAGGAGGTGCTGCCACGGCCCGTCGGCGGTGATGGTGACCGTGTCGCCGAACAGCACCGCGCCGGCGTCGCAGGTGAGGTTCGGGTGCGCGTTGAAGTACTCCGCGATGGGGACGCTGGCGGACTTCATCGTGAACCAGTCGTCGCCGCCGTAGGAGTGGTACTGGAGGTGCGCCATGTGGGCGCGGTTGCCCTCCAGCGCCTTCATCGTTTCGAGCGTGGTCGTGTAGTTGCCCGGCGCGCCCAGGTTGTTGCAGTGGATGTGGAGCGGGTGCGGCAGCGCGAGCTGGTCGATGATGTCGGCGAGCGCCTTGATGATGCTCCGCGGGGTGACGTTCTTGTAGCCGGGAACGGGCTCGTTGAGCCCCTTGCAGTCCTTGCCCCACTTCCACCCGGCGACGCCGCCGGGGTTGACGGCCTTCACGCCGTAGGCCTTCGCGGCCCAGACCTGCCACGCCGCGACCTGCTTCGCCCGCTCGAACTCGGCCGTTTCAAGCAGATCGAGGATGATCTCGTTGTTGGCCATCAACACGCAGCAGCACTTGTCAATAATGGGCGTGTCGGCCAGTTCCTCGTGCGTGTGCTTGGCGGAGAGGATCGGCACCGCGGCTTCATTGGCGGTGGTCCAGCCCATGCCCGCGTAGACGTAGCCCGTTGCGAACGTGGTGGGCGTGCTGCCCGCGAGCCCGGCGCGGCACTGAGGAGTGTGGAAAATCGGCCGCGACTTGCGATGCTGCTCCGGAATCAGCCCGCGAGCGAAGTTGAGGGCTGCGCCCGCGACGTGCGTGTGAACGTCGACGCCGCCGGGGAAGACGATCATGCCCGATGCGTCGATCGTGCGCGCGTGCGGCGGGACGTCAGAGACGATCTTGCCGCCGGCGATGCAGACGTCTCGTATTTCGCCGCGGACGCCGTTCTTGGGGTCGTAGACTTTGCCGCCCGTGATCCGGAGCATGGAGAGGTCCCAGTATTTCAAAGTAGCAGGCACACTCCGTGTGCCGTGGCTCAACCCGCAGTATCGCGACGGCACACGGAGTGTGCCTACTACTTTGAAATTACGCGATCTGCTCCCCGCCCTTGACCGCCGGCTGCCACGCGGGCTTCTTTTGCAACGCCGTGATGATCCGCTTCAGCACCTCTTCGTCCGTCAGGTACGGCGACTTCAGCGCCGGGCGCAGCGGCAACGGCACCTCGTCCATGCGGTACGCGGTGCCCGGCGCACTGATGCCCGTCGCGGCCGTCGTGAAGTGGACCCGCGACAACTTGCTCGTGTGCGTCACCTTCGGGTCGAGCACGATCGTCGGCGTGCGCTTCAGGTGCTCGATCGCGGGCTTCGGCATCGTCGCGCCGGGGTCGGCGCCGATCACGATCGTTGCGTCGGTGTCACCGCGGACGAGCAGGTCGACGGTCGAGTACTCTCCGGGGTTGAACCGCGGGTAGCCGCGGCTCATGTTGATGCCGAACGGGTACGACAGCGTGTACCGCATCACCACGTCCGCGCCCGTCACGTTACCGTGCCCGCGCATCGGCATCGCGACGAACTTCGTGAACGCGTTCAGTTCAGCCGCGAGCGTCAGGGCGGCGGCGGAGTTCATGTGCTTGCCCCGCGTCATGGAAAGCCCCATACCGAAGAACAGCACGCCGAACTTCGCCGCCTTCATGCGGTTGACGAGGTCCTGAAGTTGTTCCAGCGTGAGCCCGGTTTCCGCGGCCGCTTCGGCGCGGACCTTCTGGTTCTTCACCAGCGCGCGGAGGATCGTGAGCATCTCGAAGTCTTTGCCCGGCCGCACCTGAAGGAAGATGTCGGCCGCCTTCGCGCTCATCGTTTCGCGGATGTCGACGAGCACCATCGTGCGGTCCTTGCGGCCGCGAGGTAGGAACTTCCCCTTCTGCGTAAGCGTGTAGCGCGTGAAGTGCCGCGGGTGGCACTCCGCGGGGTTGCCGCCCCAGTAGATGATGAAGTCCGCCCGGTTTTTGACTTCGCCCAGCGTGCAAGACACCTTACCGCCCAACTGGGCGGCGATTTCTGTCGGGCCGTGTCAAAGTGATGTGTGGCTGTCGATCACACCTCCAACCAACTCCGCGAGCCACACCGCCTGCCGCTGGGCCTCGCAGGTGGTGTTGCTCAACCCGTAGACGAGCGGCATGTGGGCCTGATAGAGAATGTCGGCGGCCACCTCGACCGCCTCGTCGTAGGTCGCTTCCTTGCCGTCGATCAGGGCGTCGGGGTAGAGGCGCTCCGCGGTGTGGTGCTTGAACCACGACTCGCCGAGGATGCACGCGCGCTTCGTCTCGACGATGCGCTCCTCGTTCGCGTGAAGCTCGATGTCGTCGCACACGCACCCGCAGAAGGTGCAGACCGCGTGCTTCACGACGTGCAGTTCGTGTTTCGTCGGTTCCGGCGTGACGGCGGTGGACATGAGACGCGGCTCGCGGGGTGAATCGGGAGAGTGATTACCGCTTGTCGTCGGCTTGCGGGCCGCCCGGACCGGGCGGGGCGAGGAACGCTCACCCCAGGACGCGCCCGCGGAAACTCCCGCGGACGCGACGCGGCATGAACCGCCCCGGCTCGATCTCTTCCCACGGCGCTTCGGTCGCATCGACGGGTTGCGATGCGGCGCGTTCTTGAGGGTCAGCGGGTTTGTCGTTGGTGTTCATTGCGTGGCTCCAGAAGAACCTAACCCCCAACCCCCTTCCCTAAGAAGGAAGGGGGAGAAAGACCTCCGGCCGGTCTTAGCCCCCACCGCCACCTCGTACCCCCGGTTCCGGAGCCAGTCCGGAAGGGGAGCCGGACTGCCGACAGGGTCTTAGGACTACCGGACAAAACCGATTGTATCGGCTATCCTGACGGTGCCCGCCAGGAGCCTGCGATGGAACTGAAGGATCTCGCGCGACGCCTCCCGGATGACATCTGGGTGATCTTCGAGCCGCTCCTGCCGGCGAAGGTGTGGGTG
>JAFKJJ010000591.1 GCA_017306025.1 Planctomycetota bacterium | reverse complement strand
TTGACGACCGGCGCGTCGGGCAGCTTCTCCTGCAGCGCCGAGAGGATCTCCACCCGCTTGATCGAGTCCACCCCCAGGTCCGCGTCCAGCGACAGCGACAGGTCCAGGCTGTCCACCGGGTAGCCCGTCTTCTCCGACACCACCGACAGAAGGGTCGTGGCCACGCGGTCACGCGCGGGCGCCTTCGCGCTCGGGGCCGACTTCGGAGGAGCGGCGACCGGGGGCGGCGCGAAGCCCCCCGACGGGAGCGCGGACGCGGGCAGGATGGTCGTCAGGGGCTGCGCGACCGGCTGGAGTGGCGGAACGTACGGCGGCGGAAGGGGTGCGGGCGCCGCGACCGAGATCACGGGACGCGGCACGGGCGCCGGGACCGGAGGAGCCGGGATCGCGCCCCCCGCGCCGAGACCGGTGAGCAACAGCGTCTGCTGCTGATCGACCAGCGTCTGGAGCGTGCGCTGCGCGACCTCTTGCGCGTCGAGGAACTGCTTGTGCAGTGCGGCCGTCTGCTCCTGCATCCGCTGGAGCGCCGCGAGGCTCTGCTGCGTCATCGCCAGCGCCTGCGCGAGCGCGTTCGGGTCGGCCGGTGCGGGGCTCGAATCGGACATCGCGGAACCTTTCGGCCGTGCGAGTATCGCGCCTGGAGTGACCGCAGAGCCGGGCTTTGCGGGCGACGGGCCACGAGATCCGGCGGACGCGGCCACGCGGCCCGAGTTCACGGGCGACGGGTCGCGCAGGTCGATTGCCGTATGTTTACCGTTTCCGTTGGCGGAGGTCAGCGGCCGCACGGCCCGGGGCGGGCGCGCGGCCCGGGGCAGAACCGAGTTCGCCCCACACACGCTGACCGTCAGGCCGGGCTTGCCGCTCGGAGGCAGTGGCGGCCGACACCGGCTCCCGCGCTCCCACTCCACGAGCGACACCGTATGCCCACCCGCCGCCAGCCGCGCCAGGACGTTCCCCAAATCTAGCACACCCGACCGCTTCCCCCCAGAAGCGTCCAGCGCGAAGGCGCCGACCGGCACAACCGGCGCGTCCGCCAAAATCGCTTCGACCAGCCGGGTCAGCACCGATCCCGGCCCGACCTCCACGAACGTGCGAACGCCGGCCTCGGCCATCGCCCGGATCTGCTCGACGAACGCGACCGGCTTCGCGAGCTGATCGGCGAGCAGGTCCTTCGCCGCCGCCTCGTCGGCGGGGTACGCGGCGGCGGTGGTGTTCGCGTAGACGGGTGGTTGCGGTGCGAGCCCGTTGGAGGTCTCCGCTCCGGCGGCGGGAGAGTGGCCGTTGAGCGCCACGCCGTCGAGCGCGGCGCGGAACGGCGCCGCGGCGTCCGCGACGAGCGCCGAGTGGAACGCGGCCGCGACCGGCAGCCGAGCCGCCTTCACCCCCACATCGGACAGGAGCCGCGCGGCGCGCTCGATGTGGGCCGTCGGACCGGACAGCACCGTCTGCTTCGGCGCGTTGCGGTTCGCGACGACCACGTTCAATTTCTCGCGCGCGATGACCGCGTCGATGTCGGGGGGCGCGGCAAACGCGGCCAGCATCCCGCCGGGGTCGCCGGGCCGCGCGCCGGCCATCAGTTGCCCGCGGACGCGAGACATGGTGAACAGGTCGCGGGGCTTCATCCGCCCGGCCGCGGCCAGCGCGACCAGCTCACCGTAACTGTGCCCGGCGAAGCAATCGGCCCGAAGGCCGAACCGCTCGCTCAGGACGCGCCACGCCCCGTAGCTGACCGCCCCGATACCGGGCTGCGCGCTGCGGGTGTCGCGGAGATCGCGTTCGTGTTCCTTTTTGCGATCGATGTCGAAGGTGGTCGGCGGGTAGATGCGGTCCGACAGCCGGCGCGCGTCGGTGTCGTCCTGTGCGAGTTCCGCGACCGCCTCGTTCGCCGTCGCGAGCGTGTCGAGCATTTCGGGGAACAGGCACGCGAGCTCGCGCAGCATTCCGACGTACTGCGAGCCCTGGCCGGGGAACAGCACCGCGAGCTTCCCGGCCGCCGGTCCGCGCCCGTAATGAAGGCCGTCGGGCGTGTGCCAGCTCTGGGCGTCGGGCTCGGCCGTCAGCTTGGCCCTCGCCGTGGAGAGCAGTTTCGACAGGTCGGTGAGCGCGCGGTGTGCCGCGAAGCACAGCCGACACTCTGCGGCCGGGTTGAACGCAGCTCGTGATGTCTCGGCGGCCCGTGCGAAGGCGTTCCAGGCAGAAGAACCTAACCCCCCGGCCCCCTTCCCTAAAAAGGAAGGGGGAGAAAGACCTCTGGAACTCAACAGCGCCTCACCTGCCCCCATTGCTTTCTCCCCCTCTCCCTCTGGGGGAGGGGGTTGGGGGGTGGGGTCCGGCGAGCCCACCAACCCTGCCAACCGATCGAGTTCCTGAACCAACCCCTGCGGCGTGTCCGCGCCGAGCGCGACGATCTCGACCAGCCCGTCCCAGTCCGGTTCGAGCTTCTGCGCCTTGTACTCTTCGAGTACCGCGTGGAAGTTGCTCCCGCC
The DNA here is from genome assembly GCA_017306025.1 of Planctomycetota bacterium. Classification (GTDB taxonomy): domain Bacteria; phylum Planctomycetota; class Planctomycetia; order Gemmatales; family Gemmataceae; genus Gemmata. The sequence goes on along the minus strand of JAFKJJ010000591.1, from coordinate 2,471 downwards.
GAACCCGAACGCGGACAGCGCCACGCGCCGCGGGTGCTCGCGCCGCGGCAGCCACGGGCGCATCTCGGCGTTCACGTAGAACGGCGAATCCGCGGTCCGCAAGGGCTCGACGGGGTTCTTCACCTTGATCGTCGGCGGCAGCACCTTGTTGTAGATCGCCAGCGTCGCCTTGATGAGCGACGCGGCGCCCGCGGCCGCCTTCGTGTGCCCGATCTGCGATTTCACCGAACCGATCGCGGCCCACGGGCGCGGCTTCGTCGAGGTGGCGGGCGCCGAGGTGTACACGTCCGTCAGCGCGGTGATCTCGACCGTGTCGCCGACCCTCGTACCGGTGCCGTGCGCCTCGACCAGCTCGATCGTGTCGGGCGTGACGCCGGCGAACCGGTACGCGGCGGCGAGCGCCTTCTTCTGGCCGGCGGCACTCGGCTCGTAGATCGCCTTCCCCTTGCCGTCGCTGCTCGACCCGACGCCCTTCAGCACCGCGTAGACCGTGTCGCCGTCGCGCTCGGCGTCGGCGAGCCGCTTCAGCACGACGACCCCGAGCCCCTCGCCGAGGATGGTGCCGTCCCCGTCGGCGTCGAACGGCTTCGCGTCCCCCGTCGGCGAGAGCGCCGGGGTCTTGCTGAAGCACATGTACATGAAGATGTCGTTGAACGTGTCGCAGCCGCCGGTGACGGCCACGTCACAGCGACCGGCTTGCAGTTCGAGCGCCGCGAGGTGAACGGCCGACAGCGAGCTGGCGCACGCGGCGTCGACGACGCAGTTGGTGCCGCCGAGGTCGAGCTTGTTGGCGATGCGCCCCGCGACGACGTTACCGAGCAGCCCGGGGAAGCTGTTCTCCTGCCACGGCACGTAGCTCTCGGCGATGCGGGCGGCCGCGTCGTCGGCCAGTTCCTGCGGGATGCCGGCGTCCAGCATCGCGCGCTTCCACTTCGGGTGGCCGAGCCGCGCGCCGAGCGGGATCACCAGTTCCAGCGTGCCGGTGACGCCGAGGATGACCGACACGCGGTTGCGGTCGACCGTCTTGGGCGCGTGCGGGACCGCGCCGTTACTCCCGGCCTTGTCGGGGGGCGTCAGGACGATTCCCGAATCGACCAGTGCCTGTTTCGCGGCGACGAGGCCGAGCAGTTGGGTGGTGTCGGTGGCCTCGATGTCGCGCGGGGCGATGCCGAATTCGAGCGGGTTGAACTCGACGGCCGACAGGAACCCGCCGCGGCGGGCGTAGGTCATGTCCGGCTTCTTCGGGTCCGCGTCGAAGTAGTCGTCCGGGTTCCAGTGGGTGGGCGGCACGGCGGTGATGCCGTCGGCGCCGTGCTTGACGTTGGCCCAGAAGAACCCCGGCCCGGCCGCCTTCGGAAAGAGGCAGCCGATGCCGACGATGGCGAGCGGGGCGTTGGATTCGGGAGTCTGCATCGCACCGTTTTCGTTGAACTCGGAACCGCGTTCGCCGCGGCGCCCCGGTTGACCGCAATCACGCGAGCCGCCGCTCGGCCTCGTCCGTCGCGAGCGGGGCGAGCGGGAAGCACTCGTCGGGCAGGTTCACGCCCTGTTGACGCAGCGCCGCGCGCCGCGTCGCGACGCACGCGCCGTAGAGCAGGTTGAGGGCGACCCCGACCACCGTTCGGTTCTGCGGCTGTTCGAGGTGCGAGCCCCTGGCCCACTCGTTGAACGCGCCCATCGCCGGGCCGCACCACACCTGGTAGTCCACCTGCCGGCCGGCCTCGCCCACATTCGCCCAGCGGCTCGACAGCCCCAGGTACCAGCGGAACACCAGCGCCATGCGGTGGCGGGCGTCGGTTTCGGCCCGGGCGAGTTGTCCCGGTTCGCGGCGCGTCCAGAACTCGCGAGTCAGCGCCCAGACCTCATCGAACCCCGCCCGGAACAGCGTCTTCTCTATCTGGACGCGCTCCGCGGCCGGGATCGCTTCCCAACTGGTATACATTTTGTACAGGTCATACAGCTTCTGCGCCCGCATGGCGAACATGGTGCCGCGCTTCAGCACCTGGAGCTTCACCCCCATCTCGAACATGTCCGCGGCCGGGGCCATCGTCACGTCCGCCTGCCCGGCCTCCGCAAGCATCTTCCGCACGGTGTCCGAACTGCCCGACTCCACGCACGCCTGGTTCACGCTGCCGGTGACGACGTATGCGGCGCCCATCGCGAACGCCCCGGCCACGCTCGCCGGCGTCCCGATGCCCCCGCCCAGCCCGATCCGCGGCGGTTGCGCGTACTTGTACTGCGCCTGAAGGCGATCGCGAAGGTGTCGCGCGTCGAAGTCGCGACGAAATTCCTCAGCCCGCCCCCGGATCGCATTCTCAAGGAGTTGGTGGCGGCCAACCTCATCACGCAACAGCAGGCCGGACTGGCCGCACGGTTCCCGGTGGCGGACGACGTCACGGTAGAAGCCGACAGCGGCGGCCACACTGACAACCGCCCCGAGATCCCCCTTCTTCCGACGATCCTGGCCCTTC
>JAFKJJ010000590.1:4997-8848 GCA_017306025.1 Planctomycetota bacterium | reverse complement strand
GAAATCTATATCGTCGATCTGGGACCCAGTGCTGGTCGGGAGGTAAGTGGAATTCGTCCCGTCGTGATCGTCTCGAACGACGTGTCCAACTGGGTCCCGTGGCTCGTGAACGTCCTCCCCGCGGTGGACGCGACGGACGTCTATGCCAAACTCGGTGTTCTTGTACCGAGTGCTGAATCCGGGCACACAACGGATATCGCTGTTCTCGCGACCCAGCCCTGTACATTGGACCCGAGCCGGTTCACAGCGGGTCCGGTCGGTACGGTTCCGACGGAACTGATGCAGAAGATCAGTTACGCCCTCCAAGTACAACTCGACCTGTAGAACGTACCGCTTCCCCGTCCGTGAGCCGACTCACCTCCGCGCGTCGAGCGTGAAGAACATCTTCTGCTCCGGCTGCGCCTTCCCCTTGTACATGATGCCGAGGTACAACCCCGGCGACACCTCCCGCACCTCGTCCCGCACCTCCGGCCACAGCCGCGACCGCGAATAATCCAGAATCAGCGCCGGCCGGCCGTCGAGCAGGCTCTCGCCGACGTACACGTCCGCGGGGATCGCGCGGCCCGCGCCGAACACGCGGTTAATCATCGTGCCGTCGTCGCGGAAGTACTTCCCCTGCCACACGAGCCGCGTCGCTCGGGAGTTCGCCACGGTCGTGCGCGATCCGGGGTTCTTGATCGCCCGACCCGGCACGAACTGCCCCGCCGGCGGCACCGACGCCACCGGCGACGCGGAGTAGAGTGCGGTGAGGTCGGGCGCGGACATGCGAACCATGTCCTGCATCGTGCGCGGCGTCGGCAGCGACACCGCAGCGTCATCGGCGCTCGCCTCGGGCACCGCGACCAGCGCGCCGGTCAGCACCGCGAGAGCCGCGAGGGCGGGCACGCCCGCCCGGCGGAACACACTCGCCATCACTAGGCCTCCAAAGTTTCCGTGACCCAACGTGTCAACGGGATCGGCAAACCTTACCCCGTTCCACCAGCTTTCGGCGCCCCGCACCCGCCAGCGACGGAAGTTCCGACCACGCGGCCCGCGCGACCGCGACAACCGGAATGCCGTCGAAATCGTTGCTCCGCTCACACGACCCGTTTAGCATGTGGGAAGTCCCGCCATACGCCGCCGTCGCTGCCATGCCGAAACACACGCACTTCATCCCGCCGGTCGTCGTTGCGCTGTTGGTCGCGGTCGCGGCGGCCGGCGACAAAAAACCGGACGTGTCGAAGCTCCCGCCCGCGACCGAGGGGAAGATCGACTTCGACGCGGACGTCAAACCGATCCTCTCTGCGCGCTGCGTGAAGTGCCACGGCCCCACCGAGCAGAAGGGCGGGCTGCGGCTCGACACCGGCACGCACGCGAAGGACGGCGGGAACGGTGGCCCGGTGATCGTCGCGGGCAAGAGCGCGGAGAGCGCCCTGATTCACGCGGTCGCGGGCATCGAGCCGGCCCCGCCGATGCCGCCGGGCGAGGGGAAACGGCTTTCCGCGGTCGAGGTCGGCAAACTACGAGCCTGGATCGACCAGGGCGCGAAGTGGGGCTCCGTGATCACCGTTCTCGACAAGGACGGTAAGTCGAATCACTGGTCGTTCCAGCCGATCAAGCGGCCCGGCGTGCCGGAACCGAAGATCCGGCACGCCAACCCGATCGACGCGTTCGTCGTCGCGAAGTTGAGTGACAACGGGCTGTCACCGTCGCCGGAAGCGGACCGGGCGACACTCATCCGGCGCGTGACGTTCGATCTCACGGGCCTTCCGCCGACGCCGGAAGAGGTGGACGCGTTCGCGAAGGACGACGCGCCCGGCGCTTACGAAAAGGTGGTCGATCGGTTGCTCGCGAGTCCGCACTACGGGGAGCGCTGGGGCCGCCACTGGCTCGACGCGGCCCGCTACGCCGACAGCGACGGCTACGAGAAGGACACCGGTCGACCGTTCGCATGGCGATACCGCGACTGGGTGATCGGCGCCCTCAACGCGGACACGCCGTTCGACCGGTTCACGATCGAACAACTCGCGGGCGACCTGCTCCCGAACGCGACACTCCAACAAAAGATCGCGACCGGCTTCCACCGCAACACGCTGACGAACAAGGAGGGCGGGGTCGACCAGGAGGAATTCCGCGTCGCGGCGGTGATCGACCGCGTCAACACGACGGGCAAGGTGTGGCTCGGCCTGACGGTCGGCTGTGCGCAGTGCCACGACCACAAGTACGATCCGATCTCGCAGCGCGAGTTCTACCAGCTCTTCGCGTTCTTCAACTCCGACCGCGAGGTGGACATCGCGGCACCGCTGCCCGGCGAGGCCGAGCGGCTCAAGAAAGAGCAAGCCGCGTTCGACACCGAGAGGGCGAAACTTCAAGCGGCGGTCGACGAGGCGAAGGAGAAGAAGCTTCCCGACGCGGATCGGAAAAAGCGCGAGGCGGCGCTCGCGGCACACGCGAAAAAGGCGCCGGCCGGCGCGAAGGCGCCGACGCTCGCGCTCGGACAGCCGCGGCCGACGCACGTAATGGTCCGCGGCGATTTTCTTCGCAAGGGCATCGAGGTGAAGCCGGGTACGCCGGGCGTGCTGCCGAAACCGGTCGGCGCGGTCAACCGTCTCGATCTGGCCCGGTGGATCGTGGGTGCCGAGAACCCGCTGACGGCCCGTGTGACCGTCAATTGGGTATGGACAAAATACTTCGGTCGCGGGCTGGTCGCGACGGCGGAAGACTTCGGCTCGCAGGGCGAGAAGCCGAGTCACCCGGAACTACTGGACTGGCTGGCGAGCGAACTGGCGAACCCCGACCGCAAGGTCGGGGGTGACGCGAAGCCCTGGTCCCTCAAGCACCTCCACAAACTCATCGTGACGTCCGCGACCTACAAGCAGTCGTCCGCGGTACGCGCGGGGTTGATGAAGCGCGACCCGCTCAACGTCCTGCTCGCGCGGCAGCAGCGGTTGCGCTTCGAGGCGGAGATCCTGCGCGACAACGCACTCGCCGCGAGCGGGCTTTTGAATCGCACGGTCGGCGGGCCGTCGGTCCGCCCGCCGCAACCGCCGGGTGTCTCGGAACTGACCTACGCCAACAGCGCGCGGTGGATCGAGTCGACCGGCCCGGAGCGGTACAAGCGCGGCCTCTACGTCTGGTTCCAGCGGACGAGCCCGTACCCGATGCTCACCGGCTTCGATGCTCCCGATTCGAACGTGTGCGCCGTCCGCCGCGAGCGGTCCAACACGCCGCTCCAGGCGCTCACACTCTTGAACGACACGGTGTTCGTAGAGGCGTCGCAGGCGCTCGCGAAGCGCGTCCTCACCGAGCAGAAGGGCGCGGCCGACGCCGATCGCACCACCCGGGCCTTCCGGTTGTGTCTCGGTCGCGCGCCGACCGAAGCGGAATCCGAGCGATTGGCGAAACTGCTCGGGCAGTTCCGCAAGCTGACCGCGGACGACCCCGACGGCGCCGCGAAACTGCTCGGCACGCACAAGCCGGCCGGCGTACCCGCAACCGAGGCGGCCGCGTGGGTGGCGCTCGCCCGTGCGCTCATGAACCTCGACGAGTTCGTTACGCGAGAGTGAGTTCGCCCTTCGATGATCATTCTGCCGCCGGAGACGATCACCGGCTTTCTCGACGCGGCCCGCGCGCGATTCGCGGAGGGAACGCTGTTGCTCAACTCCGGTCATCACGGTGGAGCCGTTTATTTGTTCGGGTACGTCGCGGAATTGGTGCTCAAGGCAGTCGCATATCGGCATTTCGGGACGGGTGCCCATGTGACGATTCAGAAGCTGGATCGGCTCGCGGTTGAGGATCTGATGAAACAAGGGACTTTGGCCCCGAAGGGGCATCACGATATCCTGAAATGGGCCAAGTATGTTGTGCTGAAG
>JAFKJJ010000590.1:0-4964 GCA_017306025.1 Planctomycetota bacterium | reverse complement strand
ACCGGGACCCCGTACCCGCAGCTCTACGGAATGGAAATCGAAAACCGCGCCGACCTGATCGACCGGTGGTGGACGCCGGATCTTCGCTACCACGCCGTACCTTTGGCCCTCGCCGATGCTCAGACCGTCGAGCAAGCCGTGTCGTGGTTTCTGACGGAAGAACCGAATCTGTGAGGGACCGGCTTATGCCCGTCATTCGCACGAGCGAGGCGTTGCCTCCTCTCTTTCGAAATCAGCTCGTTGAACAACTCGCCCTTGAATTGGAAGCGGACCCGGCACAGCACGCCGGTCGGGAGCCGGTTGTTTATGAAAGCCCGATACCTCCGACCGACCGTTTCTTCGCCGTCGTCGTCTGGTCGGCGTGGGAGGACATCCCGTGGGGGCAGCGCACGTCCCTCATTCTCGATGCTTACCGGCGTGCGGATACGGACCACCCCGAACGGACACCACGAGCACCTCTGCTTGCCACCGCAAACGGACTGACCTGGGACGAGGCTGATGAAACCGGATTCTTCAAATACGCTGTCACCTCCCCGGTCCCCGCGGACCAAACCGCTCGAAATGCAATGATTGCTTCTGGCGGGGCGGTTACACCCGACGGTGTGCGACTCAGATTTCTAGATCGGAAGTCGGCTCAAAAGGCGGTCGAGGCATTACGCCAGGCACTGCCCGGTATCAACTGGACGGAATCGCGCGTCTACCGGTCCGACGATTGACAAGCGAAGGGCGATCCCATGCACCCCGCCGCCGAACGGCTCCTCCGATCGCGTCGCGACTTCCTGACGACCAGCGCCAACGGCGTCGGGCTTCTCGCGCTCGCCTCGCTGCTCCAGCAAGACGGCCGACTCACCGCGGCCGAGGGGGCGACCAAACCGCACTTCGCGCCGAAGGCCAAAAACTGCATCTGCATCTACCTCGAAGGCGCGCCGTCGCAACTCGACCTGTTCGACTCCAAGCCGAAGCTGAACGAGCTTCACGGCCAGAAGATGCCGGAGTCGCTCACGAAGAACGTGCGGTTCGCGTTCTTGCAGAAGGAGACCGCGGTGCTGCTCGGCAGCCCCCGGAAGTGGAAGAAGTACGGGCAGTGCGGAATGGGGCTGTCCGACCTGCTCCCGCGGTTGGGTACCGTGGCGGACGACGTCTGTCTGATCCGCTCGATGCACACGGAGGCGTTCAACCACCACCCCGGCCAGCTCCTGATGAACACCGGGAGCACGATGTTCGGCCGGCCGAGCATGGGCTCCTGGCTCACTTACGGACTGGGCAGCGAGTCGAAAAACCTGCCCGGCTACGTCGTCTTGAACGCGGGCCGCGGCACGTCCGGCGGCACGTCGAACTGGGGCAGCGGCTTCCTGCCGAGCACGTACGCGGGCGTACTGTTTCGCAACAAGGGCGAGCCGGTACTGAACCTCAACAACCCCGCGGGGCTGTCTGACGCGATGCAGGCGGCCACGGTCGAAGCCGTCCGCGACCTCAACGGCATCCGGCACGCGTCCGTCGGCGACCCGGAGATCAGCGCCCGCATTTCCGCCTACGAACTCGCGCACAAAATGCAGTCCGCGGCGCCGGAACTCATCGACCTGTCCGGTGAGGACAAGAAGACGCTCGAAGAGTACGGCGTCGACCGGCCGGAGCCGGACGCGAAGGGCCGCGGGGCGAAGGGCGAGTTCCGCGCGTTCGCGGCGAACTGCCTTCTGGCGCGGCGGCTGGTCGAGCGCGGCGTGCGGTTCGTGTCGCTGTTCCACGCCTCCTGGGATCACCACTCGAATCTCGACGTGGAGCTGCCGCACAACTGCCTCATGGCGGATCAGCCGGTCGCGGCGCTCATCACCGACCTGAAGCGCCGCGGGCTGCTCGACAGTACGCTCGTACTCTGGCTGAGCGAGTTCGGCCGCACGCCGCTCGGGGAGAACCGCCCCGGCCGCCCGGGGGTGACCGGCCGCGACCACCACCCGTTCGCGTTCTCGATTTTCGCCGCGGGCGGCGGGATCAAGGGCGGGCAGACCGTCGGCAAGACGGACGAGATCGGCTGGAACGTCGTGGAGGACCCGATTCACATCAACGACCTTCACGCGACGATCCTTCACCTGTTCGGGTTGGACCACCTGAAATTGACCTACAAGTTCGAGGGCCGCGACTTCCGTCTGACCGACGTGGGTGGCAAGGTGGTAAAGAAGCTGCTCAAATAGCCCACGTCGATCGCCCGTTTCATGTGCCGGCCGCCGCACGGCCGGTCGCCGCTCGTTCCCGCTCAAGGTGCCCCATGCGACTCTCACCCCGCGCGCTGTTCTGTGCCGTCGTGCTCGTGTCCGCCGCGCCGGTTCGTGCGGCCGACGAGGACGTGACCACCAAGCTGCCCGCGAAGTGCGAGGAGTGCCAGATCGCTGGCGCCGGCCGGTACCTCGTGATGAAGCTCAAGGGCGTCCGCGGGCTGACCGTCTACGACGCCGCCACGCAAAAGCTCTCGACCATCGAACTGAGCGACGACGAGTTCCTCTACGCGGCCGGCGGCGACGCCGCGTTCGTCTACCTCAAGGAGTCGAACGAACTCCAGACGTGGCGGCTGAGCACCGGCAAGATGGTGAAGGCCAAGGGATTCGCGGACAAGCCGAACGTCCAGGCGCTCCTCATGGGGCACTCGCGCGGCGACCTGGCGCTGCTCCGCATGGGCCGCAACCCGGCGACCGGCACGTTCGGCAGTGACAGCCTCGTGGACACGACCGAGATCAAGCTGGCGACGACGAAGTACCAGGCGCCGGGCGGCGCGGTCGCCGGACGGAACTGGGACCAGGCACAGTTGCGGGCCAACGGCGACATGTCGCGGCTGGTCGAGTGGATGCCCGGCACCGGCGCGGCGCTGACCACGGCCGCGGTTCTCTCCCGCACCGACACCGGGTACCAGATCGCCTCGACGTACAACATGCCCAACAGCCTGATCCCCGGCGACGACGGGCGCGTGTACACGCCGTTCGGCAACACGGTCGAGTCGAACCCGGACTACAACCCGAACTTCGGCGGCATACCGTTCAAGATGTCGCCCGCGATCAAGGGCAAGGCACTGGTTCCCGCGATCGGCGGGCAGTTCGTGCTCGGCGTGACCCGCGAGGGCGGGCTGACGCTTTACGCGGTGCGCTCGACGGACGCCATCGCCCCGCTGGGTGATTTTCCCGGCTGGGACCCGGTGAAGCCGGACGTGCGGCCCGGGGCCTCGTTCATCGGTCCCGACAACACAGCGATCCGGCCCGAGGATCTCGGGCCGGGCGCCGTCGGTGAGGGGAAGAACCCGCTGACGCTGGACCGCCGGCTCTGCTTCGCGCCGGCGCAGGACCACATCGTGTTCCTGCCGTACTCCAACGACAAGGTGGTGCAGCGAAAGTTCGACCTGAAGGCGACCCTGGACGCCGGCGGCGAGGACTACCTGATGGTGGTGTCGGTGCCCGCCCTCCGCGGGAAGGCCGGCACGGCGTGGGACTACCAGTTGAAGACGGTGGCAAAGAACGGCCCGGTGAAGTACGACCTGCCAAAAGCCCCAGAGGGGATGACGGTGAGCGCCGACGGGAAGATCACGTGGACGCCGCCGAAGGGGATCATCGGCCGCGCGCCGGTGGAGGTGCGCGGCACCGACGCGAAGGGGAAGATCGTCCGCCAGACGTTCGAGGTCACCTTCGACTGACCCCGGCGAGCGGATCACACGACGTAGTTCAGCAACAGGTCGCCGACGCGCCCCTGCGACCCGTCGTCGCGGACGAACGCGCCGGCCTTGACCACGGCGTTCCCCGAACTGACCTCGGCCGCCGACTGCGCCGCCAGGGCGATCCGGGCGACGTGGGCGTCGGTGAGCGAACGGACCTCGCCGTCGTCCGTCTGCCCGTTGAGGTTGGCGTCCTGCCAGACGCCCAGCTTCTGAAACACCGGGTCGGCCGCGTCGACCCAGCCGTCCCGGTTCTGGTCGTAACTCCCGAGTTCGGCGAACCCGTCGGCGCGGCCGTTCTGGTCGCCGAACAACTCACTCCCGTCGTCGATCCGGCCGTTGTTGTTGCGGTCGAGGACGAGCAGCCCGTCGCCGCCCGCGGCGGTGGCGGCCCGCGCCCGTCGCCCGCTGGCGGCCAGGTCGAAGTAGTTCCCGCCCTGGGCCGTGGTCGTGTCGAAGGCGCCGTTGCCGTTGAGATCCAGAACCAGCGGGTCCGACTGGCCCAGCGCCTGGCTGAACCGGGCCGAGACGGTCACGTCGACGATGTGGGCGGTGATCTGGGTGCCGTCTCCGATTTGCACCTGGAGGTCGGTTACCGACGCCCGCAGTGCCACCTCGATGCTCTGGCTCCGCGAACCACCCTGGGCACCGGCAGCAGCGGCCGGGGCGTTCGCGGCCGAGGCGCGCGCGTCCACCCCCGCCCGCAAGACCCGACGGAAACGGGCGGCGGCCTCGGGGTCGCTCTTCTCGATGAACGCGAGCAGGGCCTGAACGTCCTTACCGAACTGGGGGTCTATGTCAGAGAGCTGGTCGAACAGGTCGGCGTCGCCGTTGGCCGACGCCGACGCGGGCACGACGGAGGCAGGGGCCGGGGCCGCCCGGCGCGTTGTGCCGGTATTGACGGTTAGTTGGGCGCTGAAGGCGCTGACCGAGGCGCTGAGTGATGTCGCAAGCATGGCAATGGGCCGTGGCGTCGGAGGGGTACGACACTACTCGGATTATCGCTCGATCGCCCCGCAAATTGCCCGCCCGTCATTCCTTCTTGGCGTCCTTCTTCTCCGCGACCCACGTGTTCTGCGGCGGGCGCTTGAGGTGGTGACCGGTCGCGTCCTGGTACGCCTTCGCCACCGCCAGGAGTTTGCTCTCGCCCAACAGGTGGCCGGTGAACGTCAGTGCCTTCGGCACGTTCGCGCCGTCCGACTTGATGAAGCCGTTCGGCAGGCACACCGTCGGGTGGCCGGTGAGATTCGTAATAGCGAGGTCGTTCCCGCCG
>JAFKJJ010000589.1 GCA_017306025.1 Planctomycetota bacterium | reverse complement strand
CACTGCGCGGAACGACGGAAACGTCACCGGCAACGAATGAGCCGTTCGCCCCGCTGCGACGTCGCGACGGGGCGCCTCCGCCCCGCCAATACGTTCCCGAAGGCCGGTCGGCGCCGTGGTGCGTGGCCGGCCACCGTTTTACCGATCCGTCCGACCTCACCCGGAAGACCGCATGTTCGCGTCCGCACGCCGACTCGCCCTTCTCGCGGCGGCCCTCGGGGGCCTCGCCGCAACTGTCATCGCCGCTCCTCCGCTCGCGCCCGCGCCGCGGACCGCGGAGAAGCCGCCGACCAGCGACCTCGTCACCACCCAGGAGGGGAAGCTGCCGGTGATCCTCTCGGCGCCGCACGGCGGGACCCACGACGTGCCCGGCGTCGCCCCACGCAAGGGCGACGGGCTGCCGGTCGGCGGCAGCGGGTTCTTCGCGGGCCGCGACGGCAACACCGAGGAGCTCGCGCACGCGGTCTCGGCCGCGATCGCCAAGAAGACCGGCAAGAAGCCGTACCTGGTGGTCGCGAAGTTCCACCGGAAGTACATCGACGCGAACCGCCCGCCCGAAATCGCCTACGAGGACGCGCGGGCCAAGCCGACCTACGACGCCTACCGCCAGGCGCTCGCCGCCTACTGCCGCGCCGTGAAGAAGGAGTACGGCCGCGGGCTCCTGCTCGACATCCACGGGCAGGGGGCGATGAAGGACGCGGTGATCCGCGGGACGAAGGACGGCAAGACCGTCTCGCTCCTGACCCAGCGGTACGGCGAGAAGGCGCACACCGGCCCGAACAGCTTCTTCGGGCTCCTGGCGGGCAACGGGTGCAAGGTGTTCCCGGAGCGCCTTGCGGAAAAAGAGTACGCCAGCCTCAACGGCGGCAACATCGTCCAGACCTACGGGAGCGGCGAGTACGGTATCGACGCGATCCAGTTGGAGTTCGGCGGCGAGTACCGCGAAAAGGCGAAACTCAACGACACGGCCGACCGGGTCGCGGCGACGGTCGATCAGTTCGCCAAGCTGTACCTGAATGACAAGTGAATAGAACGGGGCTCGGAGGACCGGAACAGTACGTTCCGGTCCTCCGAGCCCCGTGGGCCGTGCGGTGAGCCGACGGTCTACTTGAGCAATTCTTTGTCGAGGTATGAGCCCACCTTCTCGGCCCACAGCTTGCCGTGCGCCCGCAGCCCCTTGGGGCTGAAGTGGATGCCCCGGCCGCCCTCGTCGCGGTTGTCGCCGGTCAGGGTGTCCGTGTCCGGCCCCTCGAGCGCGACGCCCGTCTCCCACAACTTCTTCTGCCCCGCCCGCGGGTTCGGGAAGGAGACCGAGTTCGGGTTGTGGTACGAGACCTGCGCCACGAACCAGGGCACGTCCCAACCGGCCGCCTTTTGCGTCTCGCGGATCAGAGCCGTCATCTTTCGGGCGTACTCGTCGGCGGGCATTCCCACGTCGGACTCGCCCTGGTGCCACAGCACCGCCCGGAACCCGTGCGGACCGAACTGCTTGATCCGCGTCGACGTCCACCGGCACAGCTCGCCCCCCGGCGCCCACTGGTTGACACTCGTTCCCGAGTGCCCGGTCGAGGCGATGCCGATCGGCACCCCGTACTCCTCGAACATCGCGTCGCCGAACGCGGGCCAGTAGCTGCCGCCGGTCGAGTTGTCGTGAACGCCCGGCTGCGGGTCGTCGGCCACTTGCCAGCCCGTGCCGCCGAACGAGGACACCATTCCCGACTTCTGCTTGATCTTCTCCTGCCCGCAGTTCGTGGAGTTGGACTGCCCCGCACCGACGAACACCTCGCCGATCCCGACGTGGTCGACGGCCATCTCACCGACCACCTTACCGTCTTTCAGCGCCCGGACGGCCACCTTGTACCACCCGCCGGCCGGCACCGGGACCGACGCCTCGAACGCGCGCGCCTTGTCCGCCACCGGCAGCTCGCGCCACTGGTCGGGCAGCGGCCCCTGGAGCGACTTCCCGATCGTGCGCACCTCCAGCCGGTCGTAGGCCGCGCGAACCCGCCCGCGGACCGTCATCGCCCCCTGGAACTTGGTCTTCCGCTGGAACACCTGGTAGTCCATCGGCGCGTCCAGGGTCAGGTCGGTCGCCAGCGCCGGTTTGACCCCGGTGACCTGGGCCAGCTTGTCGGCCTCGGCCGCATCGGTCAACCCGATCTCGATGGTGATGGTCCGCTTCTCCTTCGGCGCCATGGACGCCTCCCAGACCTGATAGGGGCCGCTCCACGGCCCCCAGACCCGGCTCCCGCCGGTCACCTTCATTTTGACCCGCCCCGCATACCAGGTGGTCGTGCCCCAACTCGCGTCCTCGGGGGTCGTGCTCTTGGTCACCGGAAGCTTGACCCACTCGTCCTTGTCGCTTCGGACCGCGGTCACGCTCGTGTCCATCACCATGTAGAACGGCATCCCCTGGTCGGTCCGGTTCTCGATCGTCCAGATCATCTTGTTCGGGGCGAAGTCGTACCGGACCGCGGCCTTGTCGCACTCGGCCGTAATCGTCGTCGGCGCGGGCTGCTTGATGTCGTACGGGAGCGGGTACCCGGGCAGGAAGTACACGCCCCGCGACACGTCGATGTTGGCCTTCAGGATCTCGACGCCGTCGATCCGCAGGCTGGGCATGCAGCCGTCCCGCTCGACCGTCGCCTGGTACAACTCGGTGAGCGCGCGCCGGTTCGCCCCCGACCGAGAAACCAGGACCGCCCCCGGCGTCAGAGCGGGCACGGACTCCTCCGGGGTCGTGGACGGCTCCAGGGTGAGCTGCACGCGGTTGTACGTCCGGGCGACGCTCTCCCAGACCTGCGAGCGGAACTCCGAGAACGGCCCCCAGATCTTGGTCGCCGGGTCCTCCGTGTGGTCGGTCACCTTCACGCTGGCCGAACCGGCGGTCCAGGTGGTCGTCCGCCACTTCGGGTCGACCGGTTCTCCCTGGTTCCGCGCGACGGGGACGGAAAGGGTCTCGCCCCTGTCGTTCGTCACGTCGGTGACCGCCTCGGAGTCGAACAGGAGGAAGTAGGGAACGGTGTCGTCCGTCGCGTTCTGCGCGGTGATCGTGACCGCACTCGGACCGAACTCGTAGCGCACGCTGAACGCCCCGCCCGTCGCGACGATGACGTTCGGCGCCGGCTGCTGGACCTCGGTCAGCTTCACGAGCCCCTGGTGGCCGGCCTTATCGTAGTAGAAGTACCCGCCGCGGGCCGTGGTCCGGCCGCCCGCCAGAGCCGCGCCGTTGCGCAGGAACTCCGTCCCGGCGACGCGGAAGCTGCTCAGGCACCCGTCCCCCTTGTCGACGACCGCCTCGTAGTTGGCCGTTTGCACGCGCAGCCCGTCCGGGCTTGACGTGATAACGACCCTGGGCTTCGCCCCCGTCGGGGGTTGTGCGCCCGGCTTGACCGGGGCTCCCGTCTTACTCTCGTCCGGTCCCGCCGGTCTCGCGGCGACAGGGCCGGGTCCCGAACCGCCGGGCGGGTTCGCGTTCGTGATGGGTTTGCTCGACGGCCACGCGGCGTAACCCACGAGCCCGGTGGCCAGCAACAGGCCGACCGCGGTCCCGACCCACACGGCGCGGCGGTTCCGGCGCGGGGCCGCGGCCGGCGCCTCCGGCGCGGCCGGCTTTTGCGGCCCGGTCCGCTTCGTCCGCTTGGTGGCGAGCGTCTCCCGGAGCTTGCCCGAGCTGCCCTCGTCGGTTCCCGACAGGCCGATGACCACCTTGTGCTCGCCGTCGTCGGACAGCCACGGGGCCAGCGCCGAGATCACCTCGGCGGGCGTCTGGTAGCGGTCCTGCGGCTTCTTCGCCAGCATCTTCGAGACCACCCGCGCCAGCTCGGGCGGGAACGTGCGGTCCTCGCTGGACAGGTCCGGCGCGGGCCGCAACTGGTGCTGCGCCAGCTTCTGGGACGTGTTCCCCCGAAACGGCGGCCGCCCGGTGACCAGGGCGTAGAAGGTCGCCCCGAGGCTGTAGATGTCGGCCCGGGCGTCGAGCCGGTCCTCGCCGAGCGCCTGCTCCGGGGCGATGAAGTCGGCCGTGCCGACGACCGCCCCCTTGTCCAGCACCTCGGTCAGCTTGTCCGCCTCGCTGGTCATCGACCGCGCCAGGCCCATGTCGAGCAGTTTGACGGTGCCGTCGGTGGCGAGGATCAGGTTGGCGGGCTTCACGTCCCGGTGGACGAACCCCTTCTCGTGCGCGTGCTGGAGCCCCGCCGCGGCCTGGGCGATGTACCCGACCGCCAGCGCCGCGGGGACGCCGCCCCGGGCCAGGACGTGGTCGAGCGTTTGTCCCTCGACGTATTCCATCACGAGGTAGTGGGTGTCGCCCTGCTGGGCGACGTCGTGGGTCCGGACGATGTTCGGGTGGTCGAGCGCCGCGGCCGCGCGGGCCTCGCGCAGGAACCGCTCGATGCTCACGCGGGCGTCCGCCCCCCGTTGCGGGCGGAGCACCTTGAGCGCGACGCGGCGGCGCAGGGTGGCGTGCTCGGCCAGGTACACGGCGCCCATTCCGCCCTGCCCGAGCAGGTCCTGGATGACGTACGACCCGAGCCGGAACCCCTTGTAACGGCCGGCGAGGAGCTGTTTCGCCTGATACTTGGTGAGGACGCCCTTCCGCACCAGGAACTCGGCCGCCCGGAGCGGGTCGGCCGGCAGTTCCCCGAACTCGGCGAGGCGGTCCTCGGCGGTCGGGAGTATCTCGCTCCCGCGCAGCAGGAAGAGAAAGTCCGCGGTCGAATCCGGGGGCGTTACTGCGGCCATTGCAATTGTCTGTTGGGAGATGAATGGTGCCGCGGTCGGATGGGCGAGCTCGACCCGGTTGGGCAAGCGTACCATAGCTCACGTTTGCCGCGCGGGAGACAAACGTGAACGCGAATGAGTGTGTCGTCCCCACGGACCCCGCAAGTGCGCGCCCGAACCGCGCCGGCGGCCGCGTTCAAAGCCGTTAGCCCCGGACCCGGCGCCGGCCCCGCTGTGGATCGGCGC
>JAFKJJ010000588.1 GCA_017306025.1 Planctomycetota bacterium | reverse complement strand
CCGAGCTGCTGCGCCCGCTGAACAAACCGCAGCCGACCGACCGCCTCGACGGGAAAGGCCCGGTACCCGGACGCCCCTCGGGCGGCCTCCTCGAGCAGCCCCTCTCGCTCGTAGAAGCGGACCGCCTCGACGCTCACCCCGACGAGGGTCGCCAACTGCCCTACGGTGAATGTTTCCATGCCCGCCTCCCGCATCGTAAGCCCTGAAGTGCTGTTCAGGGTCAAGTCCAGTTCTCAAGAATTCTCGTAATTGAATCCGCCAGTAGTCACGGACGGGCTGGCACGCCCTCTTTCAGCACCGCAACCGGGCTCGCCGCCCGACGGCCGGCTGGCCGTACCGAATGGCGACACGAATCGAACCTGCCTGCCCCGCCGACGAGTGCGACTGCGATTCGGGACCAGACAGAGGATGTTGCGGCCGACCCTGGCACACCCCCGTCGTGCCCTTTAGCTTCGAAACTACCTGTGCCGATAGAACTCCGGCTCCTGCACCTCGTCCGGCCGCTCCTTGGCAGTAGCGACGAATTCGTCGATGCACGGCGGACAGCAGAAGCGGTATTCCTTCCCTCCGATGACCCACACGAACCGCACGTCCGCACGCGACCGGGTGACCGGGCACACCCGGTCGCCAGGCGCGGGCCGGTCGTCGTGCGCGGGCCGCTCCGAGCGGTACTTCCGCGACGCCGGCGTCGGGCCGTTTGCCCTCACGTCCTTTTCCAGATACTTCCCGCCCGGAGTCGAGTAGAGGGCGGCTTCTACCGCCTCCTCGCGAGCGACGGTTGCGGCATCGAGCTCCGGGTACGCCGAGTCGATCTCGAAGCGGAATCGCTCGCCCTCGACGGGCAGCGACCAGACGACGAGCTTCAGGTGCCCCCGCCGCATGCTCGGCGGAAGCCGCCCGAGGAACCGCGACGCCGTTCCGGCTGGGTCAGACTCCTGTGGCTCGGGGCGGAGCATGACCGCGTACTCGTCCTCCCCTCCGTGCCTCCGGACAGCCGCGCACACCGTGCGGGCGGCAACCGGCCGGGCCTCGGTCAATTCCTGCCCGAACGTGTAGAGCCGGACCCACCCGCCCGGTTCGAACACGGCCTCGGCGTGGAATCGGTTGTCGCGGTCGACAGCTACGACTGCGCCGCCGTGCGGCCCCGGCGGATGGTCGTGCGGCCCGGGATCGACGTTTGCAGCCCGACGCCACGGGCCGGCGAAATTGAGCGCCATGACGACGGCAACCCCCGTCACCATCGTCAGCACAATGCTCACCGTCCGCCAGCGCCCGCGACGCGGGGCGGGCGGCCGATTCGCCCGGTGTCCCTTTCGCTTTCCCATGATGCGCTTCTTGTCGGATACGAACGTACTGAAAAAACCTCGCCGAGGCGGGGGGGAATTGGTGGGGAAAGGCGGACGACTAGCAGCGTAGGACGTGCGGCGCGCGAAAGGACTTACAGAGTGACGCTGAGGAGCGTCCGCGCTGGTGGTGCGAAAGATCTGCCTGGGAGGGGACGGTCACATAGCCGAGCCCGAGAGCAATAGGCGTGTCCAGCGAAGACCGCTCAGAGAGAGTGTCAGCCCGAGACTCGGACGTGACGGCCGCGGCCGTGCCCGAGCCACACCTCTCATGACACGGGCAGGACTTCAGTGGCACGCCCGGCTTTTCGAGCGGCTGTCGCACGCCGGGCGCGACGGGCCTTTGCCCTTTAGCAGGGTTTGCACCGTGGCCGCAGCAGACGCGAACCGGGGAGGGATTGGCGGAGGCGGTCTTGCTCGTCACGAGCTGGTTGAGAGTTGCCGCAGAGCGGCCGGGGGCGCAGCAGCACAACATCGGCCCGCAGGCCGTTGCGATCACCAGGTACATCGTCGCAGCGAGCCGCACGGAAATCCCCGCACGATGTGACACTACAGGTATTTAGTCTACCGGCACCTGGGCGGAAAACAACGCTCTCGGTGGCCGTTTCCCGCCGTGGTCGAGACCGAAACGATGACGAGTCCGTTAAAACCGCTTGCTCCGGTTACAACCGGAGAAAACCCCGCTTGATAGCGACCGCAACCGCTTCTGCTCGACTCCCGCACCGGAGCTTCTGGAGGAGGTTACAGACGTGCGTCTTGACTGTCCCTTCTGACACCTCGAGTTCGTAGGCGATCTCCTTGTTCGCTCTCCCACCTGCGATACTCCGGAGAACATCGAGTTCGCGTTGGGTGAGGCTTTCGGATGAGAGGTGTTCGGCCACCCGGGCCGCGACTTCGGGCGGGACGACACTCTTGCCGGCGTGAACGGCTCGCACCGCGTCGAGAACCTGGTCGGGCAGCGTGTCCATCAAGAGGTAGCCCTTCGCCCCTGCTTTGAGCGGGCGGACGATGTCCTGGTCGCCGTCGAACATCGTCAGGATCAGCACCTTCACGCGGCGGTCTCTGGCGAAGAGCTCTTTGATGACCCCGAGCCCGTCGAGCTTTGGCATCCGAAGGCCGAGAAGCAGTACGTCCGGAGAGAGGGTGCGGTAGAGGTTTACGGCTTCCAAGCCGTCCCGGGCCCGCCCGACGATTGTCATGTCCGGCTCTGCATTGATCAGGGCAGCGAGGCCTGCTTGAACGACGGCGTGGTCGTCAGCGAGTAGTACACGGATTGGTTCCTGCTCATTCATCAGCCGTCTGTTCCCCCTTGTGAACGGCAACGCCTTTTTTCTGTAGTCTTCACCCCCTTAACAAGGCTACAGCGGCCGAACTGGTGTGCGGCCGGCGTAGGAGATCACTATGCGAAATATCGGTATCTCCGCCTCCATCGAGCGGATGAACGCGAGCTCCCCCTTTCTGTCACCCGTCGGACGGGAGGCGTTGCCAGATGTGGCAATCGCAAGCCAGAAAAGGCCTCCGTGGAACGTCTCGGCGAAGTCACCCGTCGAGCGATGTTCGCTGAGAAAAACGCCCGACGTAACGGGATGTTGGTTCCGACAGGAACGGGTCCCTGTTATCGCCTTTCTCAAGGCGTGGAACGTCCCCCACTCCGCTCAGGTCACGCGTCGCTGATCCTTTCGCGCCCGCTCGATGACCGCCTCAAGGAAGGCGCTCTTCAGTGCGACCGGGAACGCCCGCGCGGTCGGTGTCCCCCACTTCCCGCGCTTCGGCACCTGGTGGAGATCGAGCTCGCCTCGGACTTCGTAGAGAAGGAGGATGGCAGCGTGGAAGAGCTCGTTCGCTTTCGCATCCCGCTGGCCTGTCGCACTCCGGATCATCTCGAGAAGTTCGTCACTCATGCGGAGAGTCTCAGGTGTCATGCTGATCTCTCGCCGCGGTGCCTTTCCCTTTGGGAGTTTCGAATAGTCCTCTACCTCCGGTGCCGGCTCGCGAACTGGCTCCGGAATCGTGAGCGGGATCGGGATCGGGGCCGGGCTGACAGGTCGCGCGGCCAATTGTTCAGCGCGCGGGCGAGGCGGAGGCGGTTCAGTGACCGACGGGTCGGGGACAACCGCCCGTTCGACGACAACCGGAGCGGGCTCGCCAGCCGCTGCCGTTCGGCTCGGTTCGGGAGGTGCTGGCTCAACTAGCCTTGGAGCCCGGACCGGGCTGACGCCCGGCTCGTCGAGGTAGTCTCCGAGGTCGGTGACCGGTTTCACCGGCGACACGTTCAGATCAAAGCCCTGCGGGATCCCGGGACGGAACTTAGCCATTCGCCACCTCCGAAACGGTCGGCTCGTCCCCTATCACCCGCCGAACGGTTTCCTGGTCCGGGAGCGGATTAATCGTCGCGCCGAATGCCCCCTTCGCCCCCCGGTTGATCATCTCCCGAACGAGAGCCACGTACTGGCTCGCCTGCTCTTTACCCTCGGGATGCTCGAATATCGTGATCCGGCCCATAGCCGCCTCTCGGTATCTGACGCTCCGCGTGATGGTCGTCCCAAACACCAGCGCCGGGGTAAACCGGGTTCGGAGGAACTCGTGGATCTGGCGATCAAGAGACGTGGTCCGGTCGTAGTTTCCGAGCAGAACGCCTGCGAGGTTTAGCTTCGGGTTGTACTGATTCCTGACTTTCTCGATGGTCCGTGTCAGCACCTCGAGCCCTTTCAGGTCGTAGCCGCTCGGAAAGACTGGAACGACGTACCAGTCGGCGGCGATGAGCGCCGAGGTCATGAGGAAGTCGAGGTTCGGCGGCGTGTCGATCAGGACAATATCGACGACGCCCCGGAGCGAGTCGATCGAGTGGCGGAGCCGCATCCGGTGTTCGCGCCGAAGATCCTCGCCGTCCAAGTGCGATGTGTTCTCGTCCGTCAGGTATTGAATGACCTCGTTCTCAAGCCGTGCAGAAACCGACGAGAGGGCCCGGTGGCCGGGAACGACGGAGAGCCGGCCGCCGAAACGCCCTTCGGGATGCACCCGGATTTTGGTTGCCGGCACTTTGCTGAGGTAGGCATCAGCGAGCGTGTAGCGCCCTTCCCGAATGGACTGGTCTGGATCCACTCCGAGGTTGTCGGTCGCGTTACACTGCGGATCGGTATCGACCACGCACACGTCGTAGCCGAGATCAGCGAAGGCGGCGGCGGTCGACACCGTGCTCGAAGTTTTTCCGCACCCACCTTTTTGATTTGCAAGGACTATAACTTGAGTTTCTCGAAATCGCATAACCTTATCCGGTTCATCTTTTGCCGCTGTGTCGACGAGTATTCCGGAACACCGGAGTTCCGGACAAGCCCCTTTCTTCGTCAAAGATCGCGCGGAAAGAAGACGGACAAGAAACCGCTCAGTCCTCCGGAGTACCGGGAGACCGTCCGCAACGCGCTCGGTTAGTCCTCCGGAATACCGGCATACACGGCCGCGTCACAGAGGGTTCGGCGCCCCCCCCCCCAATTCCCCCGGAGCTCCGGAGGACAGAGTTCGACGGTCCTCCGGAATACCGGATAACCCGCTACGGTTAACTGGCCCGGAGCTCCGGAGCACTAACCATGCAAGTAGCTGCGACGAAGAACCGATTCCTGAAGCTCTCCGGAATACCGGACCTCCGGGACACCGGAGCTCCGGAGCTCCG
>JAFKJJ010000587.1 GCA_017306025.1 Planctomycetota bacterium | reverse complement strand
CGCAACCAGGGGATTGGGGTAGAAATCCTCAAAAGTCATCGACACGACCAAAGAACCCGCTTGAATCCCAACACGATTGGGGTAACGCGATTTCAGTACCTTCACCAACCACTGCAAATCCTGGCGCACGCCGAACGCGCAATAGCCTCGGCCCCCGGCTCTTCCGTAGCTTTTCCCCGCGGAACCGGTTACGCTCGTTTCCCACTCGTTTACCCGTGGGAACTCCCGTCATGCTCAAGCGCCTCTCGCTGTTCGCGGCCGTCGGGGTCGCGTTCGCGCTCGTCGTCTACGCCTCCGCGGAAAAGCCCGCCGACGGGCCGAAGCAACTGCCCGTCCCGGACATGAAGTTCAACGACGTGAAGGAGATCGCCCCCGGCGTCTTCTTCCGCTACTCCTCCATTTCCGCCAACGACCCGAAGATCCCCTTCGGCGGCAGCAACCACACCTGGGTCGTCTTCAAGGATTACGTCGTCGTGATCGACGCCAACTTCCCCAAGGAGGCCGCGGACGTGATCGCCGACATCAAGAAGACCACCAACAAGCCGATCAAGTACGTGCTGGACACGCACCACCACGGCGACCACGCCTACGGGAACACGATCTGGGCGAAGGAGGGCGCGAAGATCGTCGCCCACAAGAACGCGGCGCGGCTCCTGAAGGTGAGCGGCCCGAAGCAGTGGGAGGACGCGGCGAAGGACCGCAAGGACATCAAAGACAACGAACTCAAGCAGGTGGACATCAGCTTCGACGACAAGTACGAGCTGAAGGACGACACGCAGCACGTGATCTTCATGCATTTCGGGCACATGCACACGCCCGGCGACGCCAGCGCCTACCTGCCGAAGCACAAGATCCTCTGCACCGGCGACGCGTGCGTCAACGGGGCGTTCAACTACATGGGACACTCCAACTCCGCGTCCTGGATCAAGTGTCTGGACGAGATGAACAAGCTCGACGTCGACCTCGTCTGTCCCGGCCACGGGAAAGTTTCGCGCAAGGACCTGTTCGCGCTCGAAAAGCGGTACTTCACCGAACTGCGGGCGGCCGTGAAGAAGGGGATCGACGCCAAGAAGTCGGCCGACGACATCACGAGCGGCCTGGACTTCCCGTGGTACAAGGAGTGGACCGGGGTGGGCGTGGTCGAAACGCCGATGAACAAGGACAACGTGAAGCACGTGTACAACGAACTTCTGGGGAAGGTCGACCACGACCGGCTCGGCGCGCGGCCCGCGCCGCTGGACCTCGGCGCCGGGCCGAACACCGCGCTCGCCGGGCGGACGCCGGAGCGAACCCCGCCCTTGCGGGCGGGGTTCGCTCCGGCGTCCGCGCGTCCTATCCTTTCCGCATGACGCCACCCGCAACCGTCCTCCCCTCTCCCGGCGACCTCGCGCGGCTGTTCGCGCTGAAGTACGGCGATCCCGCCGCCACCGGCCCCAACCCGCGGCGCCGGCTCGCGCACAACTACTTCCTCCCCTCCGACGTCTACGAGGCGGCCGTCGCCAACGCGGTGTTCCCCGGGTGCGACTGGCTCGACGTCGGCGGCGGGTCGAGCCCGTTCCCGGACAACCCGAAGCTCGCGGAGCAGCTCGCGGCCCGCGCCGGGCGGTTCGTCGGCGTCGACCCCAGCCCGAACGTGTTCGACAACCCGTACACGCGCGAGAAGCACCAGCAGCTCATCGAGGGCTACACCGCCCCCGCCCCGTTCGACCTCGCCACGCTCCGGATGGTCGCGGAGCACGTCACCGACCCCGACGCGGTCGTCGGCGCGCTGGCCCGGCTCATCAGACCCGGCGGGCGCGTCATCGTTCTGACCGTCGACCTGTGGTCCCCCATCACGCTCGCCTCGCGGGCCGCCCCCTTCGACCTGCACTACCCGGTGAAGAAGTTCCTCTGGGGCGGGGAGGAGAAGGACACGTTCCCGACCGCCTACAAGATGAACACGCGCCGGGAACTGAAGAAGCTGTTCGGCCGTGGCGGGTTCCGCGAGGCCGAGTTCGCCTGGGTGGACGACTGCGTCGCGCTGTCGCGGTTCCCGCGGCTCAACGCGCTCGAACTGGCGGCGCGGAACCTCCTGCGCGCGGTGTCCTTGCGGTACCCGGAGTGCAATTTGCTCGGTATTTACGTCCGGTTATAAAAGTCCGATCGTCACAGTTTGACAACCCGGAAATGCGCTCCAATAGTTGCCGCTGAATCTGTCGTTGGATCTTTCCTCCATTGCCTCCCGAACTCGTCCCGTTTCGGGCGCGTGGGCGTGCGCTCGCGCCGGGGCCGGAAGGCGCCCGCGCGGAGCCGCTACGAACCCCGTGCCGATCCGTGCGGGCGCGGGTTCGCCCGGGACGCGCGCCCGCCGGCCGTGCGCATCACGGAGTCATTCATGTCCACGGCGAGCGCTCCCGCGGCGCGGCTCCCGTCCGTGCCCCGGTTCGAGTTCGGCGAGGCGATCGGCGCCGGCGGCGCCGGGACCGTGTACCGCGCCCGGGACCGCGAGTACGGCCGGCCGGTCGCGATCAAGGTGCTCCGCACCCCGCTGGACGCCGCCCCGACCCTCCACCAGCGGCTCGCGCGGGAGTTCCGCGCGGCCACCCAGCTCGAACACCCCAACATCGTCCGCGCCCTGGACGCGGGCAACGACGGCACCGTCAGCTATCTGGTCTTCGAGCTGATCGAGGGCGTCAGCCTCGGCGAGCGGATCGAGAAGCGGGGCCGGCTCCGCGAGCTCGACGCGGTGCGGGTGGCGACGCAGATCGCCCAGGCGCTCCACTACGCCCACCTGCGGAACGTGATCCACCGCGACGTGAAGCCCGACAACATCCTGCTCCTGTCCGACGGGCGGGCCAAGCTGACCGACTTCGGGCTGGCGAAGGACCACAACAGCGACCAGGACCTGACCCGCCATGCCGGCGCGCTGGGCACGCCGAACTTCATGGCCCCGGAGCAGTTCGCGGACGCCCGGTCGGTCGGCCCCGCTCCGACGTGTACTCGCTGGCCGCGACCCTGTACGCCGCGGTCACCGGGCGGCTGCCGTTCGAGGCCAAGACCCCGCTCGCCACGCTGGTCAAAAAGGAGAAAGAGAGCCCGTCGGTGCGGGCGCTCGTGCCCGAGTTGAGCGAGCCGCTCGACGCCGCGATCCGCACGGCCCTGCGCCCCGACCCGAAGGACCGCCCGCGGTCGTGCCTGGAGTTCTTCAAGCGGCTCACCGCCCGGCCGCGGTTCGACGACGGCACCGGGGACGACCTGCCGCCGAGTACGGTCGGCCTCATACCGGTGGTCCCGGCGCACGAGCGCCGGGCGTGGGTGCGGCACGGTCTGGACGCCGGCGCGTTCGCGGTGATCGACACGTCCGTTTGCGGCGGCGGGCCGGACAACGAGGAGACGTGGCCGCTGGTGGTCCGCGACCTCTCGCGCGGCGGCGTGGGGGTGCTGATCGCGCGGCGGTTCGAGCCGGGGACGGAGCTGTGCGTCGAACTGTCGGTGGGTCCGGACGTGGCCCCGCGACGGCTGCCGGCCCGCGTGGTCCGCGTCGCGCCGGAGAAGACCGGGCACTGGTTCCACGGCTGCGCGTTCCTCAACCCGTTAACCGGGGACGAGCTCGAAGTGCTGCTCCGGCTCGCTTGACAGAGGGCGGAGGGCAGAGCCACAGAAGGGCAGAGGATCGGACGAAGTTACCGGCCCGCCCCTTGCGCTGTTCTTTGCTGCCCTCTGCCCTCTGTGGCTCACTTCGCCCCCGCCCCCGGCGCCTCGCGGCCCAGGGTGCTCAACAGCAGCTTGAGGTCGAACCCCGTCTCGCGCTTCAAGCGCCCCGTCTTGTCCTTCTCGATGTCGTCCGGGTGGTGCGTGCAGATCAGCGGCACCCCCCGGTACTGGTGAACCGTTCCGCGCAGTTCCGCGAGCGTCGCGTTCTTCCCGCTCAACAACCGCGACACGAACGGCCCCAGCGCGACGACGTGTTTCGGCTTCACCAGCTCGAATTGGCGCCGGAAGAAGTCGCGACAGTTGATGCACTCCGCGCTCGTGGGCGTGCGGTTCTTCGGCGGGCGGCACTTGATCGCGTTGAACAGGTACACGCCCGCGCGCGTGAAGCCGCACGCGCCGATCATCCGGCCGAGCACGTCACCGCCCTTGCCGACGAACGGCTCGCCCTGCGCGTCCTCGGCCGATCCGGGCGCCTCGCCGACGAACGCGACGTCCGGGTCGAGCGCCCCGGAGCCGAACACCGCCTGCGTGCGCGTGGAGAACAGCTCGCTGCACCTGTCGCACGCGGCCACTTCGGCGCGGAGGACGTCGAGATCGCGCCGGCGCGATTCGAGCGGGTCGGCGGGCGGAACCGGCGCGGCGGCCGCGACCGGGCGCGCGGGCGCGTCGGGGGGCGGCGCGGGCACGAGCCGGAGTTGCGGGACGGCGATCGGTCCGCCGCGCGGCACGAGCAACACCCCGGCCGCCTGAAGCGATTCCAGGTGCGCCCGGACCTGCTGAACGAGATCAATCGGCCCTTCAACGGACATCCCGCCCTCCTTCGTGAGTGCAGATTAGCGGAAACCGCGCGCCGCGGGCAATGTCGGGTCGTTTGTAACCGCACGTAACAACCCCACCCCGCGCCCGCGGTCTCGCGCTGCCCCGCAATCCGGGGGGCGGGTAAGATCGTCTGCGTCTATGAGGCGTTGTGATTCTCTCCGCCCCATCTGGGGCATCCCGAGGGCGCGATCATGTTGCGGAAACTGTTGTGGGGCGTGCCGGTGGTGGGCGCGGTGGGGGCGGGTGCCGGGCTGGACGCGCTGTTCGCGGCCGGGGAGGCGAAGCAGGACCTGAAGCCGGCGACGAACCTGCCGATCACCCGGGTGGTGCTGTTCAACAGCGGGGTCGGGTACTTCAGCCGCAGCGGCGAGGTCGAGGGGGACGCGCGGGTCGATCTCACCTTCCCCGAATCCGACATCAACGACCTGCTCAAGAGCATGGTGCTGGAGGACTTCGGCAAGGGCCACATCTCGGCCGTCAGCTACGACAGCCGCGAGCCCATCGCCCGCACCCTCAGTTCGTTCGCGAT
>JAFKJJ010000548.1 GCA_017306025.1 Planctomycetota bacterium | reverse complement strand
GCCCGAATTGCTCGCGGCGATGCGGACGCCCTACAAGGACAATTACGCGCTCGGCATCGTCGCCGTCGCCAGGGACGGCAGCACCACCTTGTCGCATGGCGGCGGCATCGAGGGGTTCAACACCTGGCTCGGCTATGATCCGGACCGCAGGATCACAGTGGTGGTGCTCGCCAATCTCAACGGCAACAGCGCGGACAAGCTCGGCGCGTACGAGAACCTCACGTTCGCGATCGGCTTCGCTCCCGGCACGTTCACCGCGCGGGCCGACGGGCTCCCGTCGGGGGTACAGGTGGCGAGGATCATCGCGTTCGGGTCGGTGAGTTCGGCCGCGACGGCCTGATCGAACCACCGGTGGAACAGCGCGAACGGGTCGGAGCCCGCGTCGGCTTCCGCGAGGCCGGCGAGTGAGTAATCTTTTCGCAGCTCGGCCAGCGAACGGGCGGCAATGCGCTCCTTTTCGTCACTCGGCATTCGTGACCCCTCGTACATACGCGATTTCGGCCACGGGTATTATCTTGGGTTGGGGTTCGTACGGCACGGGGGCGCCGGTATGGCGCCGGTTATTGAGGGGGCGTGATGGCGGCCGAACCGGCGCTGGCGATCGTGGTTCGCGGGACCGACTGGAGCGAGACCAGCCGCATCACGACGCTGTTCACGCGCGAGTTCGGCAAGGTCCGCGCGCTGGCCAAGGGCGGGCGCCGGCTGAAATCGAACTTCGACGTCGCCTTCGACCTGCTCACCGTCTGCCAGATCATGTTCATCCGGAAGGCCCACGGCGGCCTCGATCTGCTCACCGAGGCGCGGCTCGAAGAGCAGTTCCCGGCGCTCCGGCAGAACCTTTCGGCACTGTACGCGGGGTACTACGTCGCGGAACTGCTCGCCGACGGCACGCAGGACTACGACCCGCACCCGCCGCTGTTCGACGCGGCCGTGCGGACGCTGCGGGGGCTGGGTTAGGTTCTTCGCTCCCCGCAACCGTCTCGGCGTTTGAGCTTGTTTGGCTCCAGGAGCTGGGATATAGCCCGCGACTCGATGCGTGTGCCGGGTGCGGCCTGGAACGTCTGAACCCCACGGGCGGCGCGCTCTACAGCCCGCAGGCCGGCGGGGTGCTGTGCCCGCACTGCGGGCCGGGCTTCGCCGACCGACGGGGCGCTTCCGGCGCTGCGCTGGTCTGCTTGCGGGAACTCGCGGCAGCCGACGCCGCGCCCCGGCTGCCGGACGCGGTGCGGGCGGAAGTGCGGCAACTGCTGGGTCAGACGGTGAGCTGTGTGCTCGGTCGGCGTCCGCGGTTGTTGGGGTACGTGGACGGTCGGTGAGATCGGAACGGGGCAGGGGGAGCTCAAGGATGGCGAAGCCAGCCGACAGGAGGTTCCGACCGGGCCGCGCCGGGGCGCTGGTCGCGGTCGTCGCGCTGGCGGTCGCTCCCGGTTGCCACTCGGCGCGCAGCTTCAAGGAACGCGTCCACGGCGCGGTGGCGCCGCTCGTCGGGTCGAACTACGACGACCCCCTGGCCGAGTCGAAACTGAAAGAGGCGGAAAACCTGTTCGCCGCCGGGCAGTACGAGAAGGCCCAGACGCAGTTCCGCACCCTGGCGGACAACAAGGGCAACTCGGCCGTGCTCGCCGAGCGCGCCCGGTTCATGCAGGCCGAGTGCCGCTACGCCCGCGGCCAGTACCCCGAGGCCGCCGACACCTTCCACAAGGTGCTGCTCGACTTCCCCACCGGCGCCTACCGCCGCGACTGCTGCGCCCGCATGTACCAGATCTGCGACTACTGGCTCGACGACTTCCGCGACGAGCTGGACAAGCGGTCCGGCGAAAAGGGCGTGCTCCGCTGGCGCCCCAAGTGGCCCAACCCGTGGGACCGCACCAAGCCGACGATCGACCAGGAGGGGCGGACGCTCGAAACCCTCGAGCGCATCCACACGCACGACGTCACCGGGCCGACCGCCGACAAGGCCATCTTCTGGTGCGGGTACGTGAGCTTCATCCGCGGCAACTTCCAGGAGGCGGACCAGTTCTTCAGCCAGTTGGTGGACATGCACGCCGACAGCCCGCTGCGCCCGCAGGCGATCGCGTTCGCGATCCAGGCGAAGAACAACGCCACCGGCGGCGCGTCCTACGACGGGCGCAAGTGCGCCGAGGCGCTGCAACTGGTCCACGTCGCGGAGGCGAGCGTGCCGGAACTGACGAACAACCCCGAAATGTCGGAAAAGCTGACCCGGGCGAAGTTCGCGATCCGCTCGCAGCAGGCGGAGAAGGACTTCCTGATGGCCGAGTACTACGAGCGCACCGGCCACCCCGGCTCGGCCGTGTTCTACTACGAACTGGTGCGCCGGCGGTACGGCGGCACGCGGTACTCGGACCTCGCGACCGAGCGGCAGGCGCGGCTCATCAAGCTCATGCAGGACGGCCGTCCGGAACCGGGCAACGACCCGTTCGCGATCGCCCAGGCGAAGTGGAACGAACTGTTCGGCAAGCCGAAGGCGCCGGACGAGAAGGACCGCGTGCGGGTCGACCCGAACCTGCAGCCGGCGGGCGGGCCGTGAAAGTAGTAGGCACGCTCCGCGTGCCGTCGCAACACCACAGGAATACCGACGGCACACGGAGTGTGCCTACTACTTTGAGAAACACGGGCGAAGCATGACGCGACGTCAATTCTTGAAGTGCGCCGCCGCGATCGCGCCCCTGGCCGCGGTCGGGTGCAAGAGCGGCTACAAGTTCCTCGGCTACGACGTCGGCGCCGGCGCGCTCTACGACCCGAACGTCCGCACCGTCTACGTCCCGCTGTTCAACAACCGCTCGTTCCAGACGACCCCGTACCGCGGGTTCGAGATCGACGTGACGCAGGCGGTGATCCGCGAGATCGGCAAGACGACCAGCTTCCGCGTCACGTCCGACTACGAGCGAGCCGACACCGAGTTGCTCGGCAACATCGTGATGATCCAGAAGCAGATCCTCAACCGCAACCAACAGAACCAGGTGCGCGAGGCGGAGGTCATCGTGTCGGTGGACGTGGTGTGGCGCGACCTGCGCGACGGCACGATCCTGTCGAACCCGAAGCCGCGCCCGGCGCCCGGCCGGCCCGGCCCGCGGCTCCCGGACGATCAGCCGGTCCCGTTCGACCCGAACCTCCAACCCCCGCCCGACCTCCGGGAACTGGAGAACCCGAGCCCGGTGCGGCTCGTCGCCAGCGGCCGCCTGTTGCCCGAACTGGGCGAGAGCAACGCGTCCGCCGCGCAGCGGGTCCAGAACCTGCTCGCGGTGCAGATCGTGTCGATGATGGAGCGCCGGTGGTGAACGCGTTCTCCGGGCGTAGAACGATCCGCGGGATCGTTCACCCGGAGAACACGCCGATGCCCCGCCACCCGCTCGCCGCGCTGTTCGTTTCCCTTCTCGCGTCGCTGGCCGCGGTCGCGCGGCCGTCCGACAGGCCCCCGGAACCCGAACCGGACGTCGTCGCGACGTTCTCCGTCGTCGGGTACGACCCCGAGGCGAAGGAGTGGGGCGTCGCGGTCGCGTCGAAGTTCCTCGCGGTGGGTTCGGTGGTGCCGTGGGCCGAGGCCGGCGCCGGCGCGGTCGCCACGCAGAGCTACGCCAACGTCACGTTCGGCCCGAAGGGGCTCGAACTGATGCGCAAGGGCACGACCGCCGAAGGGGCGATCAAGGCGCTGACCGACGACGACGAGGGCCGCGACCAGCGGCAGGTCGGGATGGTCGACGCGAAGGGCGAAGCCTTCACTTACACGGGCAAGAAGTGCCTCGCGTGGGCGGGCGGTAAGACCGGCAAGCACTTCGCGTGTCAGGGGAATATCCTGGCCGGTCCGGAAGTGGTGGACGCGATGGCGAAGGCGTTCGAGGAGGCGAAAGGGCCGCTCGCGTGGCGACTGATGGCTTCATTGGAGGCGGGCGACAAGGCCGGTGGCGACCGGCGCGGCAAGCAGTCGGCGGCGGTGTGCGTGGCAAAGGCGAAGGGCGGTTACGCTGGGCTCAACGACCGCTACATCGACTTCCGCGTGGACGATCACAAGGAGCCGATCCCGGAACTCGTTCGGGTGCTGGCACTGCGCCTACCGAAGCCGAAGCACGAGAAGAAAGACTAACCACAGAAACACAGAGGCACAGAGAAGACAAGAAGAGAGTTCTTCAAAAACACTTTCTTCTTGGCTTTCTCTGTGCCTCTGTGTCTCTGTGGTTAGTCTTTCTTCACATGGAGATGCGCCGGTAGGTGTCGTCCACGACCCAGTGGAAGGCGGTCAGGTGGATCGACTCGACGATTCCCATGTCGTCGAGCGGGACGTGCAACCCGTGGTGTGCCAGCCCGCGGAGCTTGCCGCCCGAAAAACCGGTGCAGCCGAAGGTGGTTAGTCCGTGCTCGTTGGCCCAGCTCACCGCCCGCAGGATGTTCGGGCTGTTCCCGCTGCCGCTGATCGCGACGAGCAGGTCGCCCGGCGAGGCGAGGTTCTTCAGTTGCTCGACGAACACGCGGTCGAAGCCCTCGTCGTTGCCCCACGCGAGGATGTACGGGGTGTTGTCGGTCAGGCTGAGCACCTTCAGGCGCTTTTTCGAGTCGTCGTCGAAGAACTTGCGGGCGAGTGTGCCTTTGCCCATGTCCTCGCAGAAGTGGGACGCGTTGGACCCGCTGCCGCCGTTGCCGATGACGAACACGAACCGCCCCGCGACGTAGCGCTCGTGGATCAGGTCGGAGAGCTTCTGGATCTCGGCGGGGTCGACGCGTGCCAGCTCATGGGCCACGCGGTCGAGGAACTGTCGCGGGTCGAGCGTCGTGCCGATCATGGGTCGTTCTCGGTTCGGGAGACGGTTTCAATACGGTTGGATGGTCGCCAGGCCCGGAAGGTTCGCGAATCGAGCCGGGTCGAGCGTGTACAGCGGTAGGGAGTGTTCTATTGCGGTCGCGGCGATGATGGCATCGTCCGGTGTGAGGCCACACGGTGGCGGAAGGGAGCCGAGTAAGCGCTGCGCCCGGCGCATGGTGTGTGCCGTGATCGCGTGGACGTCCAGCAACGTCAGGAAGTTCTGAACCACGGACAAGTCGAGCGCGTCTTGGCACCAAGCTATCAGCGCGAGAGCCGTAATCTGACTGCAGTCGGGGCGCCCGATCTGCCGCATTGACGCGAAGAACGCGACGGCATCCGGTTCGCCATTGCGGTAGGCAATCAGGACGGGCGTGTCGATCAAGCCGCGCTGCGGCGATGGTGTGGTAACCACGGTCCGTACTTCTCCACGAGACGGGCTTCAAACTCCGGCCAGAGCGCCTTGTCCTTCTTGCCGCAGAAGAACGCATGCACCTCTTCAATCTCCTCGCCGGTGAGGTTCGGTTTTGGTCCCTGCGGGCGCGGGTCGCCGTCTGGGTCGTAGTCCATGACCGTCATCACGGTGCCGTCCGGCCGGTCGAGTGGCGGGTCGAGCACTACCTGACCGTTCTTCACCACGCCCTGCACCCACAGGATCGACATCGCTGTTCCTCCGCACGGAACGGGGATCGTACCGCGAACCGCCCGCCCGACGCCATGCCAACAGGCGCCGCGCGGTGGTACAATGGGTCGGACCGCTCACACCCGAAGTAACGATCCATGCCACGCGACCTCATCCTCGGCACCGCCGGGCACATCGACCACGGCAAGACGTCGCTGGTCAAGGCGCTCACCGGCATCGACTGCGACCGGCTGCCCGAGGAGAAGGCCCGCGGCATCACCATCGACATCGGGTTCGCCCACCTCGAACTCGGCGCCGTCCGGCTCGGTATCGTGGACGTGCCGGGGCACGAGCGGTTCGTCAAGAACATGCTCGCCGGGGCCACCGGCATCGACCTCGCGCTCCTGGTGGTCGCGGCCGACGACTCGGTCATGCCGCAGACCCGCGAGCACCTCGAAATCCTCAAGCTGCTCGGCGTCCGGCGCGGCGTCGTCGCGCTCACGAAGGCCGACCTCGTGGACGATACGACGCGCGAGGTGGCGGCGCTCGAGGTTCGCGAACTGGTGAAGGGGTCGTTCCTCGCGGACGCGCCGATCGTGCCGACGTCCGCGCACACCGGGCTCGGGATCGCGGAACTGAAGGCCGCGCTCGCGGCGCTGTGTGACGCGGCGGACGAGGACCGCGGCGCGGAATGGTTCCGCCTCCCCATCGACCGGGCGTTCGTCGTGCAGGGGCACGGGACCGTCGTGACGGGGTCGGTCGTGTCGGGCTCGGCCGCGGTCGGCGACGAACTGGAGTGGCACAAGGGCGACGGCACGACCGAACTCGTCCGCGTTCGCGGCTTGAACAACCACGGCAAGCCGGTCGACGAGGTCCACCGCGGCCAGCGCGCCGCGGTGAACCTCGCGGGCGTGCCGCACGAGCGGGTCCGGCGCGGACAGGAACTCGCGCGTCCCGGTTACCTGGTCCCGTCGAAGGTGCTGACCGTGCGGCTCCACGCCTCCGCGGAGACGCGTCACCCGCTGAAACACCGGCTCCCGCTCCGGCTGCACATCGGCACCGCGGAGGTGATGGCGACGGTTTCGCTCCTGGATTGCGACGCGCTCCGGCCCGGCGAATGGGGGCTCGCGCAACTGTTCCTCGCGGAGCCCGTTACCGCGGTCTGGGGGCAGCCGTTCGTGCTGCGCGACTCGTCGGCCGAGCACACCCTCGGGGGCGGACAGGTGGTACAACCGACCGCGGCGAAGGTCCGGCGCCGGCACATCGAGGCGATCGAGCAGGTCGAGGGGCTGTGGTCCGGCGCGGCCGCGCCGCGCGTGCTCGCGGCCGCGTGGTTCGCGGGCTTCCGCGGGTTCGCCCCGACCGACCTCGTGCGCGAGGCCGGCGTCGGCCCCGATCGGGTGGAACCGTTCGTGAAGCAACTGGCCGCGGGCGGGAAGTTGGTGGAACTGCCGGTCGGATCGAACCGGCGGTTACTGGTCCACGCGGACCGCGTCGCGGAACTGGAGGGGCGCGTGCTGGGCGTGCTCGCGGCGCTCCACGCCGAACACCCGCTGATGACCACCCACGACCGGCAGAAGGCCCTCGCGCGACTGGAATACGTTGGCGACGAGCAACTGCTCCAGGCGGTTGCGGACCGGCTCCTGAGGGCGAAGAAGCTCGTGGGAGACGCGCGGCGCGTCGCGCGGGCCGACTTCAAGCCGAAGCTGAGCGCCAACCAGCGGAAGCTGAAAGACAAGATCGTCGAGGCGCACGCGGCCGCCGGGTTCCAGCCCCCGGAGCCGAAGGAGTTCGTCAACCAGGCCGGGGGGAACGCCGCGGCCCTCAAGGACATCTTCGAGGTCGCGTGCGCCGAGGGGTTTCTCGTGAAGGTGACCGACGACATCTACCTCTCGGCCGAGGCCGAGGCCGAGATGCGGCGGCGCGTCGCCGAGCGCCTTCGAACGCCCCCCGGTGCGACGGTGGCCGAGATCCGCGACCTGCTCGGGACGACGCGCAAGTACGCGGTTCCGGTGTGCGAGTACCTGGACCGCGTGGGGCTGACGAGGCGCGAAGGGGACCTGCGCGTGCCCGCGGCGCCCCTTTGAGCGGGTCCGGTCGCGGGGCGCGACCGAACGGCGGTTCACCCCGCCAGTACGTCGTCGCCGACCAGCCCGCGGAGCCGCTCGCACGCGTTCGACCACCGCCGGCGGATGGTGCGCTCGTCCACGTTGAACAGCTCCGCGATGCGGACCTGCGTCCAGCCGTGGTAGAACACCAGGCCCACGACCTCGCGCTCTTCGAGCGGCAGTTCGTCCACCGCCTGGTGGAACCGCACCCACAGCTCGAAGTCTTCGGCGACGGCCGTCTGCGGTTCCACCACGTACGGGCCGGGCGGCTGGTCGCCGTCGTCCTGGACGGCGAGCGTCACCCACCCCTTCCCCTTGCACCGCCGCGCCAGGTCGATCAGCTCGCGCCGGATGTGGACCGCCGCGAGGTTGAAGTAGTCGCGCGTGGTGGACGGGCGGAGCCGCAGCAGCGTGCGCAACAGCCGGATGAGGCTGTTCTGGAGCACGTCGCCGGTGTCCGCCTGCCCGCGGACGTTCGGGAACGCGCGCGTCATGCGGCGGGCGAGCTTCTCCAGCCGCGAGCCGGTGGCGCGGAGCAGGTCGTCGGCTGCCGCGCGGTCGCCCGAGCGCCAGCGGTCGATGTACTTCTGGAGGTTGACGGAGTCGAACGCGGGGTCGGTCATGGGAGTGCCGCGCGTGGTGGACCGGGGGCGACGAACGCGAGTGAGGGACATGCTACCCCACGCGTAGGGGGTTGCCAAGCTCTTGATACTTCGTGTTCGCCGTGTCGCCGTGTTCCCGAGTTGCGCGTTTGACAGAAGCGGGCGCGAGGCTCTTCGGACGAAACGCGACACGGGACCCAAAAGCAGAACCGACCCGGGACGCCGGGTCGGTTCGAGTGTTCGCGGGTGATCTCAATTCGGATTCAGCGCGAGTGCGGTTTAGTACCGGTCGCCGCGGCCGCCGCCGTACCCGCCGCCACCGCCACCGCCGCCGTATCCGCCGCGGCCGCCACCGCCGCCGTATCCGCCGCGGCCGCCGCCACCGCCACCGCCGTACCCACCGCCACCGCCGCCGTAGCCGCCACCACCGCCCCGCGGGCGCTCCTCACGCGGCTTGGCCTCGTTGACCGTCAGGCGCCGCCCCTGGTACTCGGCCCCGTTCATCGCCGCGACTGCTTCGTCCGCCCCGCTGGACATTTCGACGAACCCGAACCCTCGGCTGCGGCCGGTTTCCCGGTCCGAGATCACCTGCGCCTTGGTGACCGTGCCGTACTGCCCGAACAGTTGCTCCAGGTCTGCCTGCGTCGTCGTAAACGGCAGGTTCCCCACGTACAGATTCTTCGTGGACATGTCATCCCTCCCCGGCCGGGCTTCTTCACCGACCCGACCGGGAACAAGCGTGAGCCGGCCGCGCCGTCGCGGCCGGGAAGATTTGTGTGGACAGGCCACCGCTCGACCGGGGCGTCACCGTCGCGTGTGTATTGTTGGGTTGCGAGGTGAGTGAGCGCCCGGCGCGGACGTACAGGGGAAGGGGCCAGCCTGATGAGCTTGGGAGCGTGTGCAAGGCAGTGATGAGCTGTCGCAGGGCTTCAAAGCCGATCCGCCGAAAAACCAAACCGCGTACGCGAAGACCTGTCCGAAATCTTCCTCGCCCCCGGGGTCCGCCCCCAGAGGCTGATTTGACTATACGCGCTGCGTCTGAAAAAGATAGCCGAAATCTCAAGAATCCGGCGTCGGGGATTCAGCACCACCGGACCCCTCCGTCCGGGCCGAACCGCACGCGGCCGGGTTTCCATTTCAACTGCCCGACCGGTTCGCCCGCGGCGATTCGGAGCATCGCTTCGGCGACGTTGAAGTCCGCGATGGCCCGCAGCCCGATGTAGGAGGTGGTGAGGCGCGGGTTGATCTCGATGGCGAAATCGCACGCGCCGTCTGCGGTGTCTCCGAGCACCAGATCGACGCCGACGTAGCCGAGCAGTCCCGGCACGCACGCGACGGCGCGCGAAGCGAGCCTCACCGCGCGCTCCGCGAGATCGGCCGGGATCGGCAGTTCGCCGCCCTGATACTTGAACCGCCCGTCGTCGCTGAGGAACTGGAAGGTTGGCACGAGAGGAACATTCCCGTTCGGCCCACAGAGGAACGCGCAGCTCGCCGCTCGTCCCGGCACGAACTCCTGAAGAGTCATTGGCCGGGCCGGGTCGCGGGCCGCGAGTGCCGCGGCGAGTTCGAAGCGGTTGCGGATCAGGAACGTGTCGGTGGAACCGGCCCCGTCCCGCGGCTTCCACACTACCGGGAACGCCTCGCACGGCGTCGGCTCGCGGTCGGTCGTCGCGGGCGTGGGGACGTCATGTTCCCACCAGTGTTCGGCCATAGCGAGCTTGTCGGAGGTGAGTTCGATCGCCCGCGGAGAGCTGCCGAGCAACCGGCCGCGGCGCTCCTCGTCTTCGACCAACCGGGCGAGGCGAACAAGGATCTCGTCCGTTTCGGGTGCGATCACCAGCGTCCGGTCAGAAACGGCCGAGCTGCACGTCTCCTCGAACCACTCGGGTTCGATCGGGGCGGCTTCGTCCGGGAAGGCGAACGCCTCGACATTCGGAACACGTCGAAGATCCTCCACGAGCGCGTCGCGCATCGCGCGGCCTTCGAGGTACATGCCGTGTTCGGGAGAAGCCGGGTCGCGGCCGAGCCCGGTCGCGGTCATGTACTCGTAAACGAACACGCGCGTCATGGGCGCTGTTCTATGAGTCGCTTTTCGGACGCGACGTTGCGAGCGAGCAAATTGCCACGAGCGTGGTCGGCGTTGACGATCACCCCGAGTCAGTGCGAGCCGGGCGCGCAAACGAAACCCGCGGGCCGGACGGCCCGCGGGCGGTGTCGGGACGGGTCGCGCTAATCACTTGCTGAGCTTCTTCGCCATTTCCAGGTGCGCCTGGAGGGTGGGCAGCGTCTTGGTGGCGAAGTCCTTGATCTGCGGGTTCTTCGCCTCCTTGCTGGCGCGGGTGAACAGCGCGACCGCCTCGGTGTGGTCGGCCACCTCGTGCTTGAGGAAGTCCGCGTCGAAGTTGGTGCCCTTGTAGTTCTGGAAGTGGTCGACGTGCTTCATGTGCTTCTCGTCCATCTTCTCCGGCACCGCGATGTTCGCCGACTTCGCCGCGGCCTTCAGTTCTTCGTTCGCCTTGCTGTGGTCCTTTACCAACCGCTCCGCGAACTTCTTCACGTCGTCGTTTTTGGCCATCGCCGCGGCGATCTTGCCCAGCATGACCTCGTGCATCCCGTCGCTGGCGGCCATCTTGACGAACGCGGTGTCGTCGAACGGCTGGTCCTTCTTGTCCTCGGCGCGGGCGCTGAGGACACCGGCGAAGAACGCGAG
Source organism: Planctomycetota bacterium (assembly GCA_017306025.1). Taxonomy (GTDB): domain Bacteria; phylum Planctomycetota; class Planctomycetia; order Gemmatales; family Gemmataceae; genus Gemmata. The sequence continues at coordinate 23,252 of JAFKJJ010000548.1, read as the reverse complement.
GGCCGCCACCAGCGTCATCCTGCGGAACATGGCAAACTCCGGGTTGGGGAAAGCGGACGGCGAACCGGAGTGCAACGCGGGTGCCCCGTCCCGAACGCGGACCGATTTTCGCCGATTCCCCGACAAGGAGCCGGGTGCGAGCCGCATCGGCGCCGGTTCGTTCGGCCCGGATTGTGCAGAGGCGTGCGTGAGCAAAGGAAACGGGCTGCCGCGCGGCGCGCGGCAGCCCGTTCGCGTGTGAAGACGGTCTTCACAGGCACTTCATGAACGCGACCAGGTCGGCCTTCTCTTCCTTCGTCAGTTGCAGTTCCAGCACGATGTTGAAGAACTCGACCGTGTCCTCCAGCGTCAGGCACCGGCCGTCGTGCATGTACGGCGGGCTGTCCTTGATCCCGCGGAGCGTGAAGCTCTTGATCGGGCCGTCGCCCGGCTCGTCGAGGAACCGTTCCAGGTGCAGGTCGTGCATCTTGTCGTCGAGGTAGAACGGCGCCGGGTGGCACACGGCGCAGTTCGCCTTACCGAAGAACAGCTTCTCGCCGCGCAGCTCCTGTTCGGTCGCCCCCTTCTTCGGGTCGAGCCGGCCGAACACGTTGAGCTTCGGCGCCGGCGGGAAGTCGAACATGTTCTGCGCCTGCGCCATGTGCGGTATGTTCGTCCGCGGGATCTCCTGGAAGCCCTTCTTCATCGGCCGGATCGGGTCGCCGTTGAAGTACGCGGTGCGCTGCTCGAACTCGGTGAAGTCCTCGACGCTCCGCAGGCTCCGCTTCGAGCCGTGGATCTGCTGGTTGAACATCCCGCGCAGGCTGGTCGTGTCGAGCCGGAACCGGCGGTCCTGCGGTCGGATGTCCGGGCTGAGGTGGAACTGCGCGGTCGTGTGGCCGTTGACGTGGCAGTCGAGGCACGCGACGCCCTGCTGCGGTTGGGGCGATTTCCGGTCGTCGGTCAGGTTGAACTCCTCCTGCGGCAGCGGCGTCAGCAGCAGCCGCATCCCTTCGAGTTGCACCGGCGTCATGATCTCTTTGAACAGGTCGCGGAAGTTGCCCAGGTGAACGACCTGTCCGCGGGACACGTCTCCCAGTTCGGGGCGGTTCTGGAGGAAGATCGCCGGCGGGAACTCCGGCAGAAACGCTTCGGGCAGGTCGAAGTCGACGTCGAACCGCTGCAACCGCGGGAACATCTTGAGCTGCATCTGTGGGAACACCTGTCCGCCGTTGGTGTGCAGCGGGTGCGGCAGCGACGGGTACGGGAAGGCGCCCGCCTTCTTGATGTCGGCCGCGGACATGCCCGCGAGCTTCTCCCAGGTCACCCCGTTCGCCAGCCGCGCCGTCGGGCCGGTGCAGAGCGGCTTGCCGCGCGACATCTTCACGTGCGGGTCGAACTTGGGTGTGAGGTCGTATCGGGCGGCGAGTAACTTACCCTGCGCGTCCATCACCTTCGGCTTCGCCTCGCTCTCCTTTTTCATCACCTCGATGAAGGTGGCGAACGGCTTGTCCGAGTTAAGCGGGTCGCGAGCGAAGTCGAATCCGGTGATCCGTCCGGCGTTGGGCTGGTCCTTGAGCGCGGGGTTGAGCGGGGCCGGCTTCTTCCAGTCGAACTTGTCGGACTTGTCGTGCTCGGTCAGCTTTTGCTCGGGGCGCTCCTCGGCGACCGGTAGGGCCTTCAGGGCCTCGGCGGCCGGGTCGCGCACCGGTTGCGGCTGCTGCGGCGCGGCGCTCACCATCCACGTGCCCAGGAACGTGCCCGCGACGAGCGGGATGGCCAGGTTTAGCGGTTTCGACATGGGGTACTCTCGGAGGCTCGGGACGAACGCCGATTTCGGCGAAACGCGATCCTTGCTCCGAGCAACAGACATGCCGATCGGGTCGGCACGACGGTTGCGGCCGGACCCGCGCCCTTATCCCGTCGGAGCAGACGGGTTCCGATAACGGATCGGGGCCGCGAGCGGATCAACATCCGCTCGCGGCCCCGATTTTTCGGCTCGTTGACACCGAACCTCGACCTCTCACGGCTGGGGCAGGAGGTCGATGAGCGTCTCCCAGATCGCGATCGAGTAGATCTCGTAGCCGAACAGGGTGGGGTGGGCGCCGTCGAACAGCACCGCCGGGGAGATGGAGCCGTCGGTCGAAACGAACCAGTGGCCGATGTCCAGATAGGTAACCTGGTCGCCTTCGAGGTCGGCGAGCAACCGGTTCGTCTCGGCGATCACGTTGCGGAACGGGTCGTCCGCGGCGAACCCGCGCGGCAGGATGCCCAGGAGCAGGACGCGCGTATCGGGGAGCTGGGCGCCGATCCCTTTGACGATCTTCTCGACGCCCGCGGCGACCTCCTTGGGCTTCTGGCCGTTCCCCAGGTTGTTCGAGCCGATCAACAGCACCACCACCTTCGGGGCGGCCATCGCCACCTGTCCCGTCTCGACCTGCCAGAGCACGTGCGACGTGGTGGCGCCGGCGACCGCGAAGTCGAGCGCGCCGAGCGGGGCGTAGAACGCGTCCCAGAGCGGCTGGCCGGTGCCGATGGCCAGAAAGTCCGTGACCGAGTCGCCCAGGAACAAGACGTCGCACGGCACCCCGACGAACAGCGCGATCTCGTTCTCGATGTTGCGGTTGATCCAGTACGCGTTACCGTCGAGCGGCTCGGGTCGGGCCGCGGCCGGGAGCTGTTCCGAGGCAGTTTCGGTCGGGGCGAGTTCTGTCGCGGGGGCTGTGACGGTACCGGAGGGGCCGTTGGCCTGGGCCGGGACTGTGGCCGTGTTAGAGGTTTGTGTCGTGACCGCAACAGCGGACGCGACCGCGAGAAAGGCGGCCACGAGGGCGAAAACGGGTCGGCGCACGGGAAGACTCGCGAGAAGAGACAGAAGAGAGCCGGGCCATCGCGTCCGTGAATCACCGGGGTTAATATGGGTTAATTGCACAAGACGCGACGCCCAAAAGCAAGACCTTTTTGCATTGTTTTGAACGCGACTGATGACACACTCGGATCATCCCGCCTGACCGAACCGGTCGAGTGACACGGGGCGGCACTCGCTCACCACGCGAAACGACGCGGGCCGGGATTACCCCGGCCCGCTCGTGTTCCCGCGGTGTCTACTTCTCGTCCTGATGCGCGGAGGGCTCACGGCACCGCCGGCCACGGAGTATTCCGTTAACGGAATTACGTGACGACCGACGGCACGGCCCCAGCAATTCCGTTAACGGAATACTCCGTGGCCGGAAGCGGTGCTGGAACAGCCCTCCCCGCGCGGGGTGCGGTGGCAGGTGCTCGGACGACGCAGCATCGTCCCGTCGCAGTGCGACGAGCTAAACCCGACCGCGGGAACACCGAGCAGAGTAGCCGGCGCGCGGGCGCCACGCAAGGGGCGGGGCTTGCACCCGGCCGCGGATCGGTCATGCTGGGGCCACGGAGGGCGACCGATGACCGAAGCGGAGTGGCTGACGTGTGTCGATCCGGAGCCCCTCCTCGGGCACCTTCGAGGAACGGCCAGCGACCGGAAGCTTCGCCTGTTGGCCTGTAGTTGCGCGCGTCGCATTTGGGGTGCGGCGGAAGAGTGCCGTGGCGAGAAGATGCACCCGCAGGTCGTTCTCGCGGAAGCCTTCGCCGAGGGATGCGCGGCCCCCGAGGAGGTGGACGCGGCGCGTGCGAACGAGTGGGGGGTCGGGGAGTATTCCTCATTCGCCTGTGCGCTGTACGCCGGTTACGCGACGATCGAGCGGGACGCCGCTTCGGCCGCATCGTCGGCCGCGAGGAGTGCGGCGGTGGGATTCGTCATGATCGCCCGGGAGTCGCGGGGCTGGGGAAACAGCGAAAACGATCGCGACGCGGTGACCGCCGTGCATCGGGCCGAACTCGCTCATCAGGCCGCGCTCGTTCGCGAGATCTTCAGCAATCCGTTCCGCCCCGTCACCTTCTCCCCTGCGTGGCGCACCGGCACCGCCCTTACCCTTGCCCGGCAGATGTACGAGTCGCGCGAGTTCTCCGCGATGCCCATCCTGGCCGACGCCCTTCAGGACGCGGGGTGCGACTCCGACGAAGTGTTGAGCCACTGTCGCGGGTCGGGGCCGCACGTCCGCGGGTGCTGGTCGACCAGGTGCTCGGCAAGAAGTGAGCACGGCGCGCCCGGCGCCCGCGTCACCGTGTCCGGTGCTCGCCCGCTCCGGTATCCTCCCCTCTGCGGTCCGGCGGGCCGCGGATAGCAACTGCCGCGGCGTTACGCCGCGGATGGTTTCTCAGTGCCGGTCAGATGAAGCCCCAGACCCGGCAGGCCCGCCCTCGCTTTGGGGCTGGCCTGTGGACCTCGGAAGTGACCCGCCCGCCGGACCGCAGCTCCACACTGCGAAACGAACGACGCCGGCGGGATTGCCCCGCGCCGGCGCCTGCCATCTCACATATCCACGGCGAAGCTCAAAACCGGTCGACCACGGCCGGTCAGTTCTTGCCCTTTTTCTTGTCGGTCTCGGTCGACCGCGTGAAGACCATTTTCGACTCCTTGCTGAGCGGCTGGTACATCTTCCCGTCCTTGACCGACAGGTCCTTCCACTCCTGGAACGGCTTGCCGTCCCGGGTCAGCACGAGCGTCGTCCCCTTCAGCGCGTAGGTCCCCTTGAACTCGACCGGGTCGTTCTTCATCACGTAGGTGCCGTCGCCCTTGAACTCGATGGTCCCGCTGGGGACGTTGCTGAACGCCGTCTTCTTCTTCGGGGCCGGGTCCAGGACGCTGACCATCGACCACTTGCCCACCAGGAACTTCTCGTCGAGCTTGTCGCCCGCCTTGTCGTCGGCGGCCGCGGAGGCCATCCCGAGGAACAGCAGTCCGGAAACAATCGCGCGCATGGGTCGCCTTCGGAAGAGCCGCCGGGGCCGGGCGGGCGCATGGCCGTACCAGTCTAGAACCGTAGGCGGGCACCGACCAGGAGCCGCGGGCGCGGGCGGTACTCCCTCCGGGGAAGGATGCAACGGGGCCGATTCTCGCGCCCGGCCCGCGGGACAACGGCGCGCTTCTCCGCTCCTCCGATTCGACCGGAGCGGTTTCCGCTTCACCTCGCGGGCGCTTTGCGGCATACTCGGATCATCCCGCCTGCTCGACTCGCACCCTCCCACCCCGCGAGTGCCGACCGATGCTCTCCCTGCTCGCGTCTCGGCCCGTTCGGCTCTGCGACGGCCTCTCGCGCCGTGAAGCGCTCACCGTCGGCTCGCTCGGCGCCTTCGGGCTCACGCTCCCGGGCCTGCTCGCCGCGCGCGCGTCGGGCGCCGGGCGCAAGGGGCCGAAGAGCGTCGTTCTGCTGTTCCTGCTGGGCGCGCCGCCGCAACAGGAGACGTGGGACCCGAAACCCGACTCCCCGGTCGAAGCGCGCGGCGACCTCGGCGTGATCCGCACCGCCACGCCCGGGCTCGTCATCGGCGAGACGATGGTGAGGACGGCGCGGCTGACGGAGAAGATCGCGATCCTCCGCGCCGTTTCGACCAACGACAACGCCCACTCGGCCAGCGGCTACTACATGACGACGGGCGTGCCGCACGCCCCGATGCAGGTCGAGAACGCGAAGCCCGGCGCGCCGAACGACCGGCCGAGCATGGGCGGCGTCGTGCGGAAACTGCTCCAGCCGCGCTGCCGGCTGCCCGCGGCCGTCACGCTGCCCGAACAGATCGCCAACGACGGCAACCTGACGTGGCCGGGGCAGGACGCCGGGTTTCTCGGCCGCGGCGCGGACCCGTGGCTCATCAACTGCGCGCCGGAGAAGGGGGAGTTCGAGGTGCCCGGCCTGGCGCTGCCCCCGGACGTACCCGCCGCGCGCTTCGACGGCCGCAAGAGACTGCTCGGCGCGCTCGACAGGCGGTCGGGCGCGGAAGACGCGCACGTCCGGCGCGCGTTCGAGATGATCGCCTCACCGGCGGCGCGAAAAGCGTTCGACCTCGACGCCGAGGGCACGCGCACGCGCGACCGCTACGGCCGCACGCGGTTCGGGCAGTCGTGTCTGCTCGCGCGCCGGCTGGTGGAAGCCGGAGTGCCGCTGGTTCGCGTGAACTGGACCCGCCTGCCGAACTGCCCGAACAACGGCCACTGGGACACGCACCAGAAGAACAGCGAGGCGATGCGGAAGATGATGCCGACGCTCGACACCGCGTACACGGCGCTACTGGAAGACCTCTCCGACCGCGGGCTGCTCGACGACACGCTGGTGGTGTGGATGGCGGAGTTCGGGCGGACGCCGAAGATCAACGGCGCGGGCGGCCGCGACCACTGGGGGCCGGTGTTCTCGGTGGCGCTGGCCGGCGGCGGGGTGCGGGGCGGCGCGGTGTACGGCGCGAGCGACAAACTGGCCGCGTACCCGAAGGACGGCCGCGTGACGCCGCAGGAGCTTCACGCGACGATCTACCACTGCTTGGGCATCCCACGGGACGCGGAGATCCGCGACACCGTCGACCGTCCGCTTGCGGTGTATCGCGGCGAACCGGTGAGGCAGATCTTGGGGTGAAGCCGTGACGGAAGAAGAGTGGCTTGGCTCGTTCGATACAGAAGCACTGTTGGGCTACCTCGGCGCGGGCGCGAGCCCTCGCAAACTGCGGCTTTTCGGCGTCGCATGCTGCCAGTCCATCGAGCGACTCTTGCGCGATGTGCGCAGCCGCCGCGCCGTTGAAGTGGTCGAGGAGTATACGGAGGGATCGGTCGGCAAAACCGAGATGGGCGTGGCTGCCATTCGCTCTGAGGCTGCGTTTGAAGATCTCCGAAGCGCAACCGGTGTCGGCCTCCGATGGGAGCGTGAACCACTGCTTCTCGCGGCTTCGGCGGTGATGTCGCTCGCCACACATAAAACCGATTCCAGCGGAATCGGCTATTCGCTTGCGAATGGCATGGTGGGTGCCGCAAACCAAGCCGCCGCAGCAACACCGGATCGTGCGGCGGAATCGTTCTCTCAAGTCCGTTTTCTCCGCGACATTTTCGGTAATCCATTTCATCCCGTCGCGCTCGATCGTGCGTGGCTCACCTCCGACATGCTCGCCCTCGCGCGCGGCATTTACAACGAACGCGCTTTCGACCGAATGCCGATCCTCGCCGACACGCTCCAGGACGCCGGCGGCATCAACGAAGACGTGCTCTCGCACTGCCGCGATACGTCACTCGCGCACGTCCACGGGTGTTGGGTCGTCGATCTGCTCTTGGGCAAGGGGTGACGCGGCGCCGAGCTTCGGCGACCTCGCGAGCCGGGAGCGGGGCACGCGCCCCGATCCGCATAGGCCACCCCTAAAATCCGGAAAGCCGAAACAATAGTGGATTTGCCGGAATTGTATGGTCCAACCAATGAATTCATATAATCGAGAGGGGCGGAAAGGCGCCGAACGCCTTGAAATTGACGAATTCAAGACGAGTGAAAGTGGGCCGAGCCATTACGGTTATCCGGAGCCCTCCGAAGGGAGGGCGTTGAACTTCGCAAAGGGGCCAACGACCATTTCAATCAGGGACTCGCGCCGGTGAAAATCGGTTCGGGCCGGATCACGCTGCGGTCCGTCCTGCGAGGCCAACAATCACTCCAGCCGCCAGCGCGCGATGCCCTGGAACAGCGTTGTTGGGTTCAGCACCTTCGGACTCACCTGCGCGTCCGAGTCGTCGACGACCACCTTCACCGCGTTGTGAACCAGCATGTGCCGGTCGAGCTGCCACAGCGGGATAAACGGCACACACTCGTTGAACTGCTTGTGGACCTCCGCCGAGCGCGTCGCCAACTGTCCGAACTCGCGGAACGCCCGCAGGTCGTTCAGGAGCTGCCCCAGCCGCGCGTCCTGGTCGTCGGCGCCGCTGTCCCTCGACAGGAACCCGAACCAGTTCCGCCCGCCGCGCTCCGCGGCCGCCGGTTCCAGCATCGCACCCAGAGCATACGGGTACCAGTCATCGGGGTAGTCGAACGGCACGTACGCCAGGTCGAAGCGGTGCTCGTCCTCCACGCGCGTCAGGAGGTCGCGGAGCGGGACCGGTTCCAGCACCACCGCGAGCTTCCGGCCGGGCGAGTCCTTGAAGAGCCCGTCGATCTGCTTCTGGATCGCCTCGCACGCCAGCTTCGATTGCGGATCGCCGTCCGGGTACGCCAGCGTCACCTCGGCTTTCGCCCCCGTGTCGCCCAGGTACGTCTTCAGCTTCAGCACCGCGAGGTCGCGGTTCACGAGCGGGGTGGGAACCCCGTCCGCCCCCTTCGGCGCGGCCCAACTGTTCGGCGGAAAGGGGCCGTTCATCGACCGGTGGAACTCCGGCTTGCCGGCGCGGAACACCTCGTTGAGGATCGCCTCGCGGTCGATCGCCATCATCAGCCCCTGCCGGAGCACCTTGCTCCGCATCTGCGGGCGCCGGTGGTTCACCGCCAGCATGTGGACGCGCCGGTTCGTGGCCGCGGTCACGATCTCGGCCCGCGCGCCCAGCGCGTTGCGGAACTTGTCGAGGTCGGCGGTCGGGACGTCCGGCAGGATGTGCAGGCTGCCCTGCTGGAACGCCTCGACCACGTTGTACACCTTCGCCACCTCGACCAGCCGCACCTCTTTAATGAACGGCTGGTTCGCGCGGTCGCGCCAGCGGCCGTAGAGCGGGTTGTCCACGAACACCATCTCGCGCGGCCCGCCGTCGGACCGCGTTCCGTACTGGAGCTTGAACGGCCCGGTGCCGTAGGGCTTCTCTGCGAACGCCGCGTCGTCGATCGGCTTGCCGTTGCTCTCCAGCCACCGCGCCGGCAGCAGCTTGAACGTCAGGAGCGCCCGCGGGTCCGGGTGGCCCTGCCGGAACGCGATCCGCACGCCGGTGTTGTCCCGCGGCGTCGGCAGGTCGTCGAGCCACGGCAGCGCGTAGGCGCTCCACGTCTCGGGCTTCCCCTGCAACATCTTCAGCGTGCTGACGACGTCGTGCGACTCGAACCCGTACCGGCCGCTGGAATCGCGCTCCTGGGTGCGCAACAGGAACTCGCGCCCGCCGATCACGACGGCCGGCATGTTCACCGCGGCGCCCGGCCGGTACCGCGTCCCGGTCGCGTCGTCGGGAACCTCCGACAGGAGGCCCTCGAACAGCAGCTCCACCGCCTGCTTCTCGCTGTCGAGCCGCGCGGTGATCGGCGTCATGTTCCGGGGGAAGTCGCGGACGCCGACGTAGAGCGTCTGGTAGCCGGCCTTCAGCTCGCGCTGCATCTCGCGGACGCCGGGGATGGTGGGGTCGAGCGCCGCGGCCTGCGCCAGCGCGTCGCGGGCCGTGACGAGGTCGTTGACCGCCTTCTTGTCCCTGGCGCGCTGGAACGCCTTCTGCGCCAGTTCGGCGATCCTGGCCCGCAGGGCCTTCACCGGCTCCCCCCCGCCGCCGGGGTACCGCGCGTCGAACTCGTCGAGCAGGTCCTTCGCCTTCACGTGGTCGAAGTGCTTGTCCGAGGCGAGCAGCCGACGCGCTTCGAGCACACGCGCCGACGCGACCTCCGCGGCGACGGTGGGGTCCTTGGGGTACGCGGCCATGAGCTGACTGCCGGTCTGGCGGACACGATCCCAGTCGCCGACCGCCACCGCGTTCTTCAGGAGGAGCAGCCTCACCTCGCGCAGCCGGTCGGCCAGGGGCTTGCGGACGTCGTCCCACCCGCGGCCCTTGCGGCCCGGTCGGTCGCGCGGGTTCTCGCGCGCGTAGTCGTGGAACCGTAGCGCCGCGGCCATCACCCGCTCGGCCGCGGAGAGCTGGTCGGGGATCGTCCACCCGGCCGGACCGGCGCCGGCGCCGGTGCCGGTGCCGAACGGCTTGAGCGCGAGGAGGTCGTTCCCCGCCTTCAGAACGATCTCCTCGAAGTACTCGATCTTCTGCACGTCCGGGACGTTCACCGCCACCGGCGGGCCGAGTTGCCCCTCCGCGCCGACCTCCTGAACGCCGAACGGGTTGGGGAACTTCTCGCCGCGGCCGAGCGGGAGCGGCTTGATGCGGCTCGGGGCCCCCCGCGCGGTGAGCCGGTCGAACGGGTAGGTGTGTTTGGCGTACAGGTCCTTGAACGCGGGGTGCGGGGTCTCCTGCGCGGCGCGGGCGAGTTCGTCGAGCTTCACGTCGGGCGGGGTGCCGAAGGTGACGTCCGGTGCCTTCGACTTCACGACGATCGGGTCCGCTTCGACCGGGAACCGCTTCAGTTTCGTCTTGTCGAAGTCCTTCACCTCCTCCTCGGGGATGGGCGGCTGGCCGACCGCACCCAGCGCGAACGCGGTCAACAGGCCGGCGACGGCGGCCGCGGGTCGGCGCCAGTGTCGGGAGACGCGCGAACGTGCGAGCATTTGGAGGCCCCGGCGGTGCTGAGGAGTGATTCGATAATATCACGTCGGCCCGTGGAGGGCAGCACCGATCGCGCTTGACCCGCGCCGCGGACCGGCATCCAATACGCGTAACCCCGGAGGCCCGACGATGCGGAAGTTGTTGTTCGCGCTGTGCGGTTTCGTGCTGATGAGCGGACTGGCCGCGGCCGCCGAGGTCACGCTCGTGAACTTCGACAAGGAGCTGAAGGAGGTGACGGTCAAGGAGGGGGACGAGCAGAAGGTGTACAGGGTCACCGACGCGACCAAGTTCTACGGCGTGGACCCGGAGGGCAAGGCCCGCGAGATGACCTACGACGACGCGGTGAAGGGCCTCGGCAGCGACAAGTCGAAGAACCGGCTGAAGTTCAACGTGACCGTGAAGGGCGAGGAGATCGTGGAGGCGCGGTTCGCGGCCAAGAAGCGGAAGTGACGCCCGCCGCGCCGGTGCGCGCGGGGCTACTTCACCGAGAGGATCTCCAGGTTCTCCTCCGTGCTCTTCTCCTTTCCCTTCCGCGCCAGGAGCTTGGCCTCGATCTTGACCGGCCGGCCGAGTTTGTCGTCCGGCACCACGCCCTTCTTCGCCGTGGCCCGCAGCACGACGTACTCGTGCGTGTCGGTGATGACCACCACGAGATAACGGGCGCCCTCCAGGTGGATGATGCTACCCGGTTCGGTGTAGGTCTTCCCAACCTCGAACGCCGGAGAGTCCACGAAAGGGGTCGGCGCGTCGGCACGCCCCACGGAGGTAAAGCCCGCGCAGACGACCAGCAGTGCGATTGCGAACGAGCGCATATCGGCCTCGGTTTGGGTGGGCGATCACCAGTACGACGAACCGACACGCGGGACGGATGTGAGAAATGCGCAACGGACGTGGCGTGAACCCCGAGGAGCACGACCGACCTATCGCATTGCAGATGCCGCGGTGACGAAGTACGATAACGTAAGACCGAGTATCCCGCGGGGCGCGTCATGGCGAAGGACAAGAAGGACAAGGCCGAGAAGTCGCAGATCGTCGCCTTCAAGGTGGACGAGGACTTGGCCGAGTTCCTCGACAAGCTGCCGAACAAGAGCGAGTTCATCCGCCGCGCGATCCTGGCGCAGTTCAACATGACGTGCCCGCTCTGCACCGGGTCCGGGGTGGTGCCCGCGGGCATCCACCACCACTTCGAGCACGTCATCGAACACCACTCGTCGCGCCCGTGCGAGAAGTGCAAGACCGCAGTGTCGTTCCCGCTCACCGCGGAGGGCGCGATGCCCGCCGACAAGGACCGCATCGAGCAGTTCCTCAAGGGCGGGCCGCTGTACTGCTCGAAGTGCTACCCGGCCGTGCCCCCGTGCGACGACTGCGGCTGGCACGTCATGATGGAGAAGGTCGCCGAACACTTCAAGAAGGTGCATTCGCACGCCTGATCCAGCCAGAAGTGGTTGCCCCGGTAATAGCGCATCGGGGTCCAGAGTTCGTACCGCCAGCCCGGTTCCTTGAACGCGGGGTAGGCCATGTACGCGGGCGGCCGGACGTACGGGTGCCCCTTCGGCTCCGGCCACTGCGGGCTGTTCTGCGGCCAGTAGCTGTGCGGGTAGTAGTAGTAGGGGTAGTAGTACATCCGCGGCAGCGGCGGTTCCTGGGCGGCGGCGGGTTGTGCCGAACCGGCCCACAGTGACACGGCCAGCGCCGCGAAGCCGAGTCGCGGGAGCCAAGTGCGGAGCATCGTCGTCCTCCTGTGACATTCGAATGCGACAGCCGACCCCCTGTGTGGTCGCCGCCCGCAGGCGGACGGGGCCGGACTTCCTGTCGGCCCAACTCTACCCCACCCGTTCGCCGCGGGCGCCGACCGGTCGGCCGCGACGAGCCGAAATCGTAAAACGAACTGCGTCGTGTGCCGCTTCTGGCGACGGGTCGGCGCGCGCCGGATTGGAACGTCCCACGCGGAGCTTTCGCTCCCGGCTCGGCGAGAATGACTCAAGTATGACGACCGCGAACGACGTGTACGACAACCCGCTCATCGGCCGCTACGCCTCGAAGGAGATGGCCGAGCGCTGGGGACCGCTGCGGAAGTTCCGCACCTGGCGCCGGCTCTGGCTCGCGCTCGCAGAAGCCGAACACGAGTTGGGACTGCTCGCCGAGGACGGCAAACCACGGATCACCGCGGCCCAACTCGCGGAACTCCGCTCGCACCTCGACGACATCGACCTGAAGCGCGCCGCGGAACACGAGAAGCGCCTCCGACACGACGTGATGGCTCACGTCACGGCGCTGAAGGACGTCGCACCCGGTTGCGGGGACATCATCCACCTCGGCGCGACTTCGTGCTACGTCACGGACAACGCCGACCTGATCTTGATGCGCGAGAGCCTGGACCAACTGTGTACCTCGCTCGCGTCCGTGATCGACGCGCTCGCGCGGTTCGCGGAGACGTGGAAGGACGAGCCGACGCTCGGGTTCACGCACTTCCAGCCGGCGCAGCTCACGACGGTCGGGAAGCGCGCGACGCTGTGGCTGTTCGACTTCGTGATCGACCTACAGGAACTCGAACACCGCCGCGACACCCTCCCCTTCCGCGGCGCGAAGGGCACGACCGGCACACAGGCGAGCTTTCTGTCGCTGTTCGGCGGCGATCACAACAAGGTGAAGGCGCTGGACACACTCGTCGCGAAAAAGATGGGCTTCGAAGGGCGCGTGTTCCCGGTCACGGGGCAGACGTACTCGCGGAAGATCGACACGCAGATTCTCGACGCGCTGAACGGCCTCGCTCAGTCCGCGCACAAGTGGGGCACCGACCTGCGGTTGCTCGCGCACCGTCAGGAGGTCGATGAGCCGTTCGAGGCGGAGCAGATTGGTTCGAGCGCGATGGCCTACAAGCGGAACCCGATGCGCGCGGAGCGGATGTGCAGCCTGGCGCGATTCATTTCGGGCCTGCCCGCGATGGCCGCCGATACCGCATCAACGCAGTGGTTCGAGCGCACCCTGGACGACAGCGCCTGCCGTCGGCTCTACATTCCGCAAGCGTTTCTCGCGTCCGACGCGGTACTGCGGATCGCGCTGAACCTGCTCACCCAGAAGAACGAGACCGGCCGCGGGCTCGTGGTGAACAAGCCGGTGATCGCGAAGAACGTGCGCGAACTCCTGCCGTACATGGTGACGGAAAACCTGATGATGGCCGCGGTGCGGGCGGGCGAAGACCGTCAGGTGGTTCACGAGGTGGTCCGGCAGCACAGCCACGCCGTCACGGCGCGCGTGAAGGCGGGCGAGGGCTCTACCGCGGAGTTGTTGGAGCGGTTGAATCGCGCGAAGGAGTTCGAGAAGGTCGATTTCGCCGCGGTCGCCGGGCAAGGGGCGAAGGAGTTCGTCGGGCGCTCGCCGGAACAGGTGGCGGAGTTCGTCGCGGAGCACGTCGAACCGATCCGCAAGCGGTACGCGGGCGCGCTGGGTAAGACCGCGGAGTTGCACGTGTGAGGTTAGGTTCCTGAGACCGCGGGCCAACCCCTCCCGCCTCGCGGAGGGAACCTCCCGCCCGCTGGTAATCGCCCGGAAACGCAATTCGGGCCTTCGAAAAGGGTCCGACAGGCCGAGCAGCGGGCGAGACGCCCGCGGTCCCAGGAAAAAACGCGGGCTCACTTCCGCGGGAGGTGGTCCGATTCCGTTTTCTCGATGTGGTCGCTGACCTCGCGATGGAGGAGCACGTAGGCGCCGACGCCCGCCAACACGATCGAGGCGGGCACGATCACGACCGGCCGCGCGAGCATCAGCAGCACCGTAGCGCCGGTCAGCCACGCGACGGTTCGCCGGGAGCGGTCGGACGCGGTGGACGACGAGGCGTGGCGGTACGCGAGCCAGCCCACCGCGGCCGGAAGAACGAGCCAGTACGGCGTTCCGCCCATCGGCGCCCTCCGAAGGCTCACAGCCGCTGACTGTACTTCTTCGTGCGCCGACCGAACACCGTCTTCTTCTCCGCCTCGCCGCCGGCCGCCGGCGGCGGGGCGTCGTCGCTCCCCCAGCCGTCGTCCTCGCCGTCGGGCTTCGGCGGGGGCTTCACCGCGTCCAGCCCGCTGAACACCACCTTCACCTCGGCCGCGGGGCGTTTCGCGCGTGGGGCGGCCGCCTCGAACCCCTCGATCTGATCCGCCTCGATCAGGCGGTTAATCATCATCTCGATGTCGGTGAGGAGGTCGCCCTGCTCCGGCAGCACGAACGAGATCGCGATCCCGTCCTTGCCGATGCGCCCGGTGCGCCCGATCCGGTGGACGTAGTTCTCGATGTCCATCGGCAGGTCGTAATTGATGACGTGCGACAGGCCGTTCACGTCGATGCCGCGGCTCATCACGTCGGTGGCGATCAGGTACTTGATCTCGCCCGTGCGGAACGCGGCCATGATCTTCTCGCGCTGCGACTGCGGCAGGTCCCCGTGGATCACCGCGGCCTTCGGCACCGCCCGCTTGAGGTCGCGGTACAGGTTGTCGGCCCAGCGCTTGCGCTCCACGAAGATCAGGCACTGCCGCGGCTTCTCGCGTTCGATCACGCGCTTCAGCAGCTCGAACTTCCGGTCCGCGTCCACCGTGAAATAGCTCTGGCGGATCTTGTCCACCGTCGGCTTCTCGGGCGTCATGTGCAGGTGAACCGGGTCCTTCATGTAGCGGTTCACCAGCCGCTTGATCGAGTCCGGCACGGTCGCGGACATGAGCAGCGTTTGCCGCTCGGTCGGGCACCGCCGCAGGATGCGCTCGATGTCGTCGCGGAAGCCGATGTCGAGCATCCGGTCGGCCTCGTCGAGCACCGCGTAGCGCACCTGGGCCAGCGACATCGACCCCCGCTGGAGGTGGTCGAGCATCCGGCCCGGCGTGCCGACGACGAGGTCGCAGCCGCGCTTCAGCCCGTCGAGCTGGCGCTGCATCCCGGTGCCGCCGTACACCGGCACGCACCGGAACCGGCTGCTCGGGGCCAGCTTCTCCGCCTCGGTGGCGATCTGGAGCGCGAGTTCGCGGGTGGGCGTCATCACGACGCCGATCGGCCCCTTCAACGTGTGCGGCCGCCAGCGGTTGAGGAACGGGATCAGGAACGCGGCCGTCTTGCCGGTGCCGGTCTGCGCCTGCCCGATCACGTCGCGGCCGCGGAGGGCCGGCGGGATAACCGCTTCCTGGATCGGGGTCGGGTGCTTGTAGCCGGCGATGGTGACCGCGTCCATCAGCGGACGCATGAGTTTGAGGTCCGCGAACGTCATCGCCGGGTCGGTTTCCGGCGGCGGGGCCGACTCGTGGTCGGGGTCCTCGGTCGGATCGACGGGCTCCGCTTCGGCGTCGGTGTCGTCGGACGCGAGTTCGGGCGGGAGTTCGTCAACCGGCTCGTCGTCGGGGGGCGGCGCGGCGGAAATCGGCTCTTCGGTCGGGACGTGCGTCGGGTCGGGTTCGGGAACGGTCCAGTCGTCCCCGTTCGGTAGGGGGGTCAACACTGACTCCATCGGTATGCGTATACGAGTGGCGAAAACGATCGCCTCAAAACCCATTCTATCGCATTCATCGTAAATCGCGGAGAGCGCCGCTGTCTACACGACTTGTCGCCCCCCCAGGTCGGCCCCCGGAGGTGCGGGTTCTCTCGCCCGGCAGAAACCGGTAGACACGGTCGGACGCGCGACCTAGTGTTCAGACGCGCCCAGAAACAGGGGTTCGCCGTGACTTCCAAATGCCTCCCCCAACAGGCATTCCGCCGCCTCCTCTTGCGCGCCGTCGCGGCGCCGCCCGTCCTCCTCGGCGCGCTGGCGCTGGTCTTCCTCGGTCAGGTCGTTTACCTGCTCTCGACGACGGATCGGGTCGAGCACTCCGATCAGGTAATCGCCCGATCGAACGCCCTGCACAAGGTCCTTGTGGACGGCGAAACGGGCCTCCGGGGCTATCTCCTCACCGGCGACGCAGCGTTCCTTGAACCCTACCGGTCCCACGAAACGCAGAGCGAGCCGGCCTTCGACGAACTGACCCGACTGGTGTCGGACAACCCGGCCCAGATCGAGCGGCTCGCCGACCTGCGCGCCGATCATGCGGAGTGGCGCGACTTCGCGCGTCGGGTGATCGAGGCGCGGCGGACCGGGGGCGACTACCTGACCCCGGTCCGTAACCAGGAGGGCAAGCGCCGCATGGACGAGATGCGGGACGAACTGACCGATTTCGTTCGGGTCGAGGAACAAGTCCGGGAAGACCGCGTCCGAACGGCCCGGACGGCGACCTGGCTCGTCGGCGGGCTCAGCCTCGGCTCGGCGCTGCTGTTCGGCGGCGCCCTCGCTCTCCTGACTCGCCGCCAGTTGCTGCGGGTTTCGGGCAGCTACGGGGCCGCCCTCGCGGCCGCCGAAGCGCGGGCCGAAACGCTCCGGAAATCGCTCCGGCGGATCGGGACGCTCCACGAAATTGACCGGGCGATCCTGACGTCAACCCCCATACCCGAACTGATCCGGGCGACGCTCCGACGCGTCCAAGAAGACGTCCCGGCGCGCGACGCACTCGTCGTCGCGCCGGCCCCGGACGGTGGGGCGCCGCGAGCGTTTTCCACGAGCGATCACCCGGTGGAGGAAATTGCCCCGGCAACGTGCCTCGCGGGCGGGACGCAGCTGATTTCCGACCTCGGGGCCGTCGAACGAGATCCGTTGCAGGATCATCTTTTCCGGCTCGGAAATCGGAGCTGCCTGACCGTCCCGCTCGAATCCGGAGGAGAACGGTTCGGCGCGCTGGCGTTCGCCGCCCCCGGGCCGTCCGCGTTCACCGCCGAGCACCGCGAGATAGCCGACGAGATCGGCCGTCAGTTCACCATCGCCCTGCACCACAGCCAGATGCGCGAACAGTTACGGCAGTACGCCGAAGAGTTGGAACGGCGGGTCGAAGAACGCACCCGGCAACTTCAGGAGTCGCTCGGGAAGGTGAAACAGCTCCAGGGGCTGCTACCGATTTGTGCGTGGTGCAAGAAGGTGCGGGACGACCAGAACTACTGGCACCAGGTCGAACACTACGTCGCGGCCCGCACCGACGCCCGGTTCACGCACGGCGTGTGCCCCGCCTGCCTGCGGACCCTGCAAGCCGAAATGGAGGCCGAACGCGGTGAGATGAAAGGGTGACCCGGGGCCGAACGCGCCCCGGGCCGCGTCACTCGAACTTGCCCATGTCCATCTTGCCGCCGTTGTCGGTCGCCTTGTTCTTGTTGATCGTGTCGAGCACGCCCCCCTTCGGGGCGCTCGCGCCGCTGTCCGGCAGCATCCCCGGTCCGGACGGGGTGCTCGGTGTGCCCGGCCCGGAACGCGCGCCCGGCTGGAACCCGTTCGACAGGTACCAGCAGGTGCCCAGCATCAGCGCCACCGACGCGGCCAACGTGAACCGCGCGCGGGACGAACTGTCGCGCCGCGCCGGCATCGGGGCGTTCCGCGGTGCCTCTTGGGCGCGTGCCGTGACCAATTCGGAGGGCTCGGCGGATTTCGTGGTACTCGCGGCGGCCGGGACCGGCGCGTTCGGCCAGGGACGTTTCAGTTGCGCCTTGAAGAACTCGGAAAACAGCCGGTCGAGTTCGTCCGGCGCGTCGGCGTGTGTGGGGGTGGCGTTCATGTCTTTTTCGTCTCACCCGCGGGTTCGCCGGGGGTGAAGTCTCCGTGTGTGGCCAGGCGCTCGGCGAGCCGCTGTCGGGCGCGACTCAGCCGCATGTGGACCGCCGTCACGGCGACGTTCAGCCGCTCGGCGATCGTGTTCGCGTCGTAATCGAACGCGTACCGCAACGTCAGGATTTCGCGATCGGCCGGGGCGAGCTCTTCGAGGACCGCCCGTAACTGAGCGAACTGCTCCTGTCGCTCCATCTCGTCGGCCGGCAGCGGTTGCGAGGACCGCACACCATTCAATAACTCGGGCGGTTGCGTCCCGTACCGCCGGAAGGCACTTTTCGCATAATCTTCCGCGAGATTTCGCGCCACGCGCAACAACCACGCTCGCGGGTTCTGGATCTCCTCGGCCGGGTTCGCCTCCCACTGCTTCCAGAGCCGGAGGAACGTCTCCTGTGTGACGTCCATCGCGAGGTCGGAATCCATCCAGCGGGCGTATGCGAGCGCCCACACTTCGCGGCTGTGTTGTTCGTACAGCGACTCGAACTCCGCCCGCCGGGCGGAGCCGCGCGGGTCCGGGGGATTCAATTCGCCCTTCGGCATCGGCAGTTCTAACCGAGAGACATCACTCGGTGTCGTCACAAATAAAGACGACGGCACCGCCTCATTCTAACCCGTGACGACGAGATTATCGCGGTGAACCAGTTCGGAGTACGGCACCCCACCGAGTAGCGCCGCGATACGTTCCGTGTGAAGTCCGCAAACACGCACTGCTGTAGTTGAAGCGTAATTGCTCAAACCCCGGGCTACTTCCGTACCCTCCGGGTCGATGAGCGACACCACATCGCCCTTTCCGAACTCGCCTTCGACGGCTGTAACTCCTATCGGTAATAGGCTTTTCCCATCAAGGACGGCTTGTCGCGCCCCGGCGTCGAGCCGGAAGACGCCCTTCGGCCTCGCGGTGAAGCCGAACCACCGTTTGCGTGACGGAACATCTGCGCCGTGCGGCAGAAACAGCGTGCCCACCGGTTCCGCAGCGAACACACGGTCCAGAATGCCGTCGAGTGAGCCGTTCGCCATGATGACGGCTTCTCCCGACACCGTAACCAGCCGTGCGGCCTTGAGTTTGCTCTCCATTCCTCCGGTGCCGAGGGCACTTTTTGTGGCCGCGGCAAGTCCCGTTACGGATTGATCGATATTAGGAACAGTTGCGACCAGTTTCGCATCCGGATTGGTCCGAGGATCGTCGGAATACAGTCCGTCGACGTTGGTGAGCAACACCAAAAGGGGCGCGCGTAGGAGATTGGTCACCATCGCGGCCAGGTGGTCGTTGTCGCCGAACTTGATCTCCGCGACCGATACGGTGTCGTTTTCGTTGATGATCGGCAGCGCCCCGTATTCGAACAGCGTGCCGATGGTGTTACGGGCGTTGAGGTAACGGGCGCGGTTGTCGAAGTCGCTCGCGGTGAGCAGGATCTGGGCCGTCCGGATGCCGTACTGGGCGACGCTTTCCTGGTAGAGCTGCATGAGCGCGGCCTGCCCGACGGCGGCACACGCCTGAAGGTGCGCGAGGTCGGTGGGCCGCTTGCCGAGACCGAGTTTGCCGACCCCGGCCCCGATCGCCCCGGACGTGACGAGTACCACCTTCCGCCCGCTCTGACGGATGCGGTGAAGTTGATCCGCGAGCGATTGAATGCGGTGCCGGTCGAGTTGACCCGTCGGATCGGCAAGGACGTTGGTGCCGACCTTGATGACGACGGTTGACGCTCCGGAAATGACTTCCTGGCGGACTGGATCGACCATGCTTCTTCTCGTGGCACAGGCCGCTGGCCTGCCGGCACCGGACTGGCAGGCCGGCGGCCCGCCCCACTCAGAGTTTGGTACACACGACGCGATAGGGGCACAACGGCAAACGACAAACTGTCGTCACGCAACTGTAACGCGGGGCGAAACTTTTCTTTGACGCGGATATGATGAAGTGGTTAGGATTTGACCAGTGGTGGCTGTTCGCGTCCCTCCCCCGAACACCCTGTCGTGCGGCTCGGCTGTTGGTTTTGGAGACCTCCGCAATGACCGCGTGGGCGACAATCCGCCGGTTTGGAATTGCTCTCGCGCTACTGGCAGGCGCGTTCGCCCTTCCCACCCCCGCTGCCGAACCGGATGGCAAAGGCCCGTCGCTGCGGCCCGCCAAGCCCACCCCCACACAGCTCCGCGAGATCGCCGAAAAGGCCGAAAAGGCCGGTGACTGGGAAGCGGCGTTCAACGCGTACTGCCACCTGTTCGTCGCCGACCGCCACCAGCCCGAACTGCGCGAGAAGCTCAACACCGCCCTCCGCCACGTTCAGCAGCTCCGCCGCCACCGCGACCCCGGCTTTCAGCAGTTCGCTGGCGGCATGACGCTCAGTTCCGGCCTCGACCTGTTCGCGGAAGTGATGCAGCGCGTGCCCGGGGTGTACGCGGAGCGCGAGAAGGCGACGCCGCAAGCCCTCTGGAGTTACGCGGTCGAAGAACTCGACCGGGCGCTCGGCAACCCGACCTTCCGGCAAGCGTTCTTCGACACTCCGCGGGCGGAGAAGGTGGCGGACTTCCGCACCGACCTGCGGCGCGACTGGGCGAGGCGGAACGTCGCGAACCACAAGGAGGCCCGCGCGCAGCTCCGGAACCTGATCGCTGCGGCACAGGACGCGCTGTCGGTCCGCGTGCCGTCGGCCCTGGCCGTCGAGTGCGCGTGCGGCGCGTGCAGCGGGCTGGACGAGTACACCGTCTTCCTCACACCGACCCAGCCCGGCGCGGAAGCCGCCACGGTCCCGGACCTGTCGGCCGCGGGCCTCTACCTCGGCCACACGAAGGACGGGCTGGTGATTCAGGGCGTCGTGCCGAACTCGTGGTTCGCACAGACCCACCCCGAACTGCGCCGGGGCGACCGCGTCGCGAAGATCAACGGCCGCGTGATGGACGTGGTCGGACTCGCCGGGGCCGCCGACGCACTGCGGGCGCCGGGTCCGGACGGCTTCCACCAGTTCGAGGTGCGCCCCGCCGGCGACGCGCCGACCGTCCTGGCGCGGGTGCCGGTGATCGTCCCGACCGTATACGGGACGAAGCTCCTGACCCCGAAGGAGATCGGGTACGCGCGCATCGGCAGTTTCGCACCGAGCACGCCGCGGGAACTCGACACGGCCATTAACCACTTGAAGAACGAGGGCGCCCGGGTGGTGATCCTCGACCTGCGCGGCAACCACGGCGGCTCGTTCCTCGCGGGCGTGGACACCGCGCGTCGGCTGCTCCCCGCGGGCCTGATCGTGACGACGCAGGGTCAGGCGAGCGAGGTGAACAACCAGGTGTTCTCGTCGATGAGCGGGATGACGGCGCACGACATCCGGGTGGTACTCCTGATCGACGCGGAGACGGCGTCGGCCGCGGAGGTGCTGGCCGCGGCGCTGAAGGACAACGACCGCGCGACGCTCGTCGGGATGCCGACCTTCGGCAAGGGGACGGTGCAGTACCCGCTGCGGCTGGTGACGCTCGACGACGTCGACCCGACCGGCCGGCGCGTGAACAAGACCGGCACCGTGCGGATCACGATCGCGAAACTGATCTCGCCCCGGAGCGGCCCGATCAACGGCGTGGGCGTCACCCCGCACTTCCTCGAAGCGGACTTCGCGCAGCAACTCGACCTCGCGATCGAGAAGGCGGTGGAACTGCTCCCCGGCGCGATGATGCCGGCGCCGCGGCCGATGCTCCCGCAGGAGCTGCCGCCGCTCGACCCGCTCCCGTAACGGGCGTACCTCCCGTGCGACCGCACACGCCGGTGGAAGCGCCGGCGTGTGTGCGTTTCGGGGCGCCGACGTCACCACCCGCGCCCGAAGAGCCCTCGCCTTCTCACTTCGCGCGGGTTACCGTAACCGCATGACACCCGACACGCTCACCGCGGCAGCAGCCGACGCCGCCGACGCGCTCATCCGGCTGGCGCTGGCCGAAGACCTCGGCGCCACCGGCGACCGCACCAGCCTCGCCACGATCCCCGAAGCCGCCCGGGGGGTGGCCGCGTTCGTCGCCCGAGCCGAGGGCGTGGTCGCGGGGCTGCCGGTCGCGGCGCGGGTGTGCGCGGCCGTGGGCGGCGACCTCACCTTCAGCCCGGCGCTGCTCGAATTCTTCGACCGGCTGAACGTCCCGCGGCCCGAGGTCCGCGGACAACTCGCCTTCACCCCCGCGGTCCCCGACGGCACCCCGACGCGCCGCGGCACCGTCCTCGCGACCGTTTCCGGACCGCTGCGGGCGATCCTCGCGGCCGAGCGGACCGCGCTGAACTTCCTCCAGCGCCTCGGCGGCGTCGCGAGCCTCACGCGCAAGTTCGTCGACGCCGGCAACGGGCGCCGCGCGAAGATACTCGACACCCGCAAGACCACGCCCGGCTGGCGGCTCCTGGAGAAGTACGCGGTCCGCGCGGGGGGCGGCACGAACCACCGCATCGGCCTCTTCGACGGCATTCTGATCAAGGACAACCACCTCGCGGGGATCGGCGGCGACGTGCGCCGGGCCGTCGAGGCCGCCCGGAACTATCCCGGCAACGCGGGGCTCCCGGTCGAGGTCGAGGTGGACACGCTCGACCAGCTCGAAATCGCGCTGGACGTGAAGGCCGACATTGTGCTGCTCGACAACATGACGCTCGACCAGCTCCGCACCGCCGTCGAGCGCCGCGACGCGATGGCCCCGGGCACACTGTTAGAAGCCTCGGGGGGGGTAAACCTGTCCACGGTCCGCGACATCGCCGCGACCGGGGTCGACCGCATCAGCGTCGGCGCGCTGACGCACTCGGCGCCGGCCCTCGACATCGCGCTGGATTACATTTCGTGACCCCCATGTTCACCCCGCGCGAGACCTGGCACTTCGACACGGAACGGATCGGCCGCCGCGTCCTCGTGTACGACCACGTCGACAGCACCAACACGCGCGGCGCCGAACTCGCGCGTGCCGAGCCCGACACAGACGGCCTGGTTCTGATCGCCGACCAGCAGACCGCCGGCCGCGGACAGTACGGCCGCGTCTGGCAGAGCCGGCCGGGCAGCTCGCTTCTGATGTCCGTTGTGCTGCGCCCGCCGGCGGAACTGCGCCGGCCGGTGGTCCTCACCGCGTGGGCCGCGGTGTCGGTCGCGGAGGCGGTCCTCGCGCTTACCGGCGTTCAGGCGCGCATCAAGTGGCCAAACGATCTGCTCGTTCGAGGCAAAAAGGTGTGCGGCATCCTCATCGAGCAGAGCGGGACCGGCAACGCGCTCACAACCGTCGCCGGCATCGGGCTGAACCTTAACCAGACGACCGACGAGTTCGCCGCCGCGGACCTCCCGGACGCGACGTCGCTGGGCATCCTTTCCGGCGGCGCGATCGACGCGCGGACCGCGGCGGGCGTGGTCGTCC
>JAFKJJ010000586.1:5105-8994 GCA_017306025.1 Planctomycetota bacterium | reverse complement strand
CGGGCACGCTGATGCTGGCGCTGTCGGCGCTGTCGCGACGGTCGATCTACGTCGGCCTCGCGTGGGCCGGGCTCATCTTCCTCAGCCACATGCTCAGCACGGTGCTCGTGGGCGTCCAGAACGACGCCGAGCGCCGCGAGATCGTTCGCGCCGACATCGGGCAGTGGGTGAAGGACCACCCGCCCCCGCCGGGCATCGAGATGAGCGGCCCGTACCCGATCCGGCGCTACACGCCGCCGCGGTCGAACGTGCAGGGCGAGCCGGTCGCAGAGCAGACGCGCGAGGAGCGGGCGCGCGAGCGTTGGATGCGGGACTGGGACGGCGCCATGGCCGCGGCCCGCGACCGGGCCGAGGAGGCTCGCGCCGCGCGCGGCCGCTCCGACTGGCGCCCCACGCTCTCCTTCGCCAACAACCTCGACCGGATGGGCGACTTCTTGCTGGGCTCGGACGGCGCGTGGGAACTGATCGGCCAGACGATCGAGCGGCCGCGGCAGATGCTCAACATCGCGAAGGGCCGCAACGTCCCGGCGCAGGGCGGTTCGCTCAACCCGCGACGGCTCGCGGACCAGCGGGTCTGGCAGTTCCCCTGGTACTGGTCGGCCGGGGCGCTCGGCGGCGTGTGCCTGCTGTCGACCCTCGTTCTGTCGCGCCGTGTGAAGTCACTGGACCGCCTCAAATGACCCCAGAGTAGTAGGCACACGCCGTGTGCCGTCGCTGCTCTCACCCGTAAAGCAAACGGCACACGGAGTGTGCCTACTACTTCAACATGACCCCGATCATCGAGTTCGACGGCGTTTCCAAGTGGTACGGGGACGTCATCGGTCTGAACAAGCTGACGCTGCACGTCCCCGCGGGCGTGACCGGGCTGCTCGGCCCCAACGGCGCCGGCAAATCGACGTTCCTGCAACTCGCCACCGGCCAGTTGCGGCCGAGTCAGGGCACAGTGCGCGTGCTGGGCCAGGGCGTGTGGGACAACCCGGCGCTCAACCGGCTCATCGGGCTCTGCCCCGAACAGGACGCCTTTTACGAGTGGATGACGGGCCACGACTTCGTCCGCACGTGCGCGCGCCTCAGCGGCATGGGCCGGCGCGAGGCCACGGCCGCGGCCGACCGCGCGATGCAACTCGTCGGCATGACGGAGAACATGAACCGGGCCGTGAAGGGCTACTCGAAGGGGATGCGCCAGCGCACGAAGCTGGCGCAGGCGCTGGTTCACCAGCCCCGCGTGCTCTTCCTGGATGAACCGCTCACGGGTACCGACCCGGTGGCCCGGCGCGACCTGATCGACGTGATTCGCGCTCTGGGGGCGAGCGGGTGCAGCGTCGTGGTGTCGAGCCACGTCCTGCACGAGATCCACTCGCTCACGTCGCGGATCGTGCTCCTTCACCGCGGCCGTTTGGTCGCACAGGGACACGTCCGCGAGATCCGCGACCTCATCGACAAGCACCCGCACCGCATCGTCCTGGTCTGCGACAAGTTCCGCGAGCTGGCGTCGAAGCTCGCGACCTGCGCCGACGTGGACGGGATCAAGTTCCTCGACCGCGAGTCGGGCCTCCTGGTCGAGACCCGGCAGCCGGACACGTTCTACGCGCGGCTCCCGGGGCTGGCGCTCTCCGACGGGCTGGCGCTGCGCGAGGTCTACTCCGAAGACGACAACCTGGAAGCCGTGTTCAAGTACCTGGTGAACCGATGACCGCGTCGGAAGTTGCTCCCCCGCGCCGCGTGCTTCACGCCGAGTGGTCCGCGCTGGCCGCCCTGTTCGCGCTGACGGTGCGGCAGCACACGCACGGCCGGCGGCTGCTGGTGCTGGCCCTCCTGTACCTGATCCCGTGCGCGCTCGCGGTGCTGCTCCGCGGCGTGTCGCGGGCGCCCGCCGACGCGCTGGAGTTCGCGCTCGTCCTCACGCTCCTGCCGCACGGCCTGGCCCCGCTGACCGCGCTGCTGTACGCGGCCGGGGTGGTGTCGGACGAGGTCGAGGAGCAGACGCTGACGTACCTGCTGTTGCGGTCGGTGCCGCGGTGGGAGTTGTACCTCACGAAGCTCCTCGCGACGCTGTGCGTGACCGTGGTGCTGGTCTCGACGGCGGTGCTGGCGCTGTACGCCGCGATCTACGCGGGCACGCCGGAGTTCTGGAGCGTGGCGCTGCCGCGCGCCGGGGTGGTGATCGGGGTGATGGCGCTCGCCCAGTTCGGCTACTGCGCGCTGTTCGGCTTCCTGGGGCTGGTGACGCGCCGGTCGCTGGTCGGTGGCATCGCCTACATCGTGTCGGTCGAGGGGGTGCTGGCGAACCTCGATTTTGTGGGCCGGTCGCTGACGGTGGTGTACTACGTCCGCACGCTGGCGCTGCGGTGGCTGGACCTGCCCGCGGAGCAGTTGCGGCAGTGCCAGGAGAGCTGGGGCATGACCGAGATGGAAAAGCTGCCGTCGTCGGGATCGTGCGTGCTGATCGTCCTGGGGGTCGGGGCGGTCGTCGCGGCGGTGTCGGCGCTGCGGTTCGCGCGCAGCGAATTCCACGTGAAGACGCCGGGGAGCGATTGACGCCCACGATTCGTCATAGGTGCGCAGGTGTGCGGGGATTTGCGGTCAATGGACGGTGGCGCGGCCGATCTCGTGTTTTAGCCCCGGAGGGGCGGCGGATGTTAGCCCGGGGTGGAGCGAGCACCGCGAGCGCAACCCCGGGTCACCGATGCGAAATGGGAACGAGCCCCGGAGGGCGTCGGAAACGCACGAGGTTTCCGACGCCCCTCCGGGGCTCCGATCTGTTTCCGCGTCGCGTTCCCGGGGTTGCGCTCGCGGTGCTCGCTCCACCCCGGGCTAACATCCGCCGCCCCTCCGGGGCTCAGGCCGGCCGTTTCCCTCTCGCGTCTGCCCCTCACTCCGCGCTCGTCACCGTTTCCAGCACCGCCCGCTCTCGCGCCGCGAGCCACGCACCCTGCCGCGTCAGCACGGCGCGGTACACGAACACCGTGACCGCCAGCACGACGAGCGACAGCATCAGCGACACCGGCCACCCCCGGACGTCCGCGAACTCGGCCAGGAGCACTTCGACGCCCAGTGGGAGGAGAACCGGGGCCACCGCGATCGGGAGCACCATCAGGAACGCCATCTGGAGCAGCACCGGGACCAGTTTCACCCGCGCCGGCTGGAGCGAGCCGGACGCCATCGGGATCGGCGCCAGGATCGACAGCGCGTTCGCCAGAAGGCAGAACACCAGGTACGCGGACACCAACTGTGCCGCGGCCGCGGGGTAGTGGTCGATCCGCATGGGGTAAACGATCCCGACCGCCAGGAGCACCGCGAGCCCCATCCCCACGCCGAGCGGGGCGATCGCGAGGTTCTTGCCCAGGAGGATCTCGCGCCGCGGGGCCGGCGACAGGACGTACGCCCGGAACCCGGCCCGGTCGTAGCCGAACTGGTTGCCGATCAGCTGCACCCCGCTGACGAGCAGGACCATCGACCCGGCCCCGAACGCCATCAGCGGACGCACGGCGTCCGGCGGGCTTGCGGCCGCGGACGCCGTGGCCCCGGCGAACGCGATCAGCATGATGACCGGGGCGACGAAGGCCATCTTGGCCTCCGGGGCGCGGCTCAGGGACCGCAGCGCGGCCGTCGCGACCGCCGACGCGTACTCGGAGACCCACGGGAGCCGTCGTTCGACCAGCCGCACGCGGTTCGGATCGAGCGGCGGCGCCGGCGCGGCCGCGGCCCGGCGCCCCTGGCCGGTGAACGCGCCGGTGTAGATCCTCAGCGTCGTTCGGTACGCGCGCCGGAGGCTGAGCCCCCCGATCAACCCCAACCCGAGCGTTCCGAGCAGCGCCGCGACCACCGACCCGCCCGCGCGCTCGGCCGCGCCCAGCGCGAGCCCCCCCGGCGGGAGCGCCAGGCTGGC
>JAFKJJ010000586.1:0-5089 GCA_017306025.1 Planctomycetota bacterium | reverse complement strand
GGCCCGGTCCGTCATCTGCTGCGCCTCTTGCGCCTGCCGGCCCCCGAACTCCCTCTGAACCTCCTTCTCGCGCCGCACGTACTCTTCGAGCGTGATCTTCCGGGCGGCGAGGTCGGCGCCCGCCGCCGCGCTCCGGTCCTTCCGCCGGGCCGCCGCGTCGTTCCCGACGCCCTCCCACGGACGCGCGAGGTTGATGAGGTTCGGCACCTGGGCCAGCAGGATGAACCCCGCGGTCAGGACCACGACCACCGTCCGCCGCCGGCGCGGGTTGGACATGAGCGCGGCGAGCCACCCCTGGAACTGGTACGTCAGCGCCGTGACCGCCAGGACGAACGCGGCCAAGAGCGGTAGCGCCAGGAGCATCCGCACCGACCCGGCGAACACCTGCCCGAGAATCAGCCCCACCATTCCCGGCAGGAACGCGATCAGGGTCAGGCTGAACAAGGAACTCAGGTAGTTGATCAGGAACGCCCCGGACGGCGAGACCGGCAGGTGCAGCACCTTGTCGAGCGCGAGCCCCTCGGTTCTCTGGAGGTCGGTCAACAGCCCGATCATCCAGAAGAACAGGAACCCCACGATCACGCCGTCCCACGCGAGCAGGTGGGCCACGGGGGGCGCCTCGGGCATCACCAGGAACCCGACCAGAAGGCCCGTGACGAACAGCCCGAGGGCCGCGACGAGCGCCCCGGCGACGAAGACGAAGAAGAAGACGGCGTTGACCGGTCCGGCCTTGCGGAACTGGTTGACCCGCAGCCGCCACCGCAGCCACAGGAACGCCCGGAAGTGTTCGCGGTTCACTGTGCCGCCTCCAGCCACGCCAGTTTCGGCGCCTCGGCCGCGTCGGACCCGGCCAACTGGATGAAGCGGTTTTCGAGCGTGTCGCCCTGCCGGATCGTTTCCAGTGAAGCTTGTTCCGTGAGCCTCCCACCGACGATGATGCCGACGTGCGTGCAGAGCTTCTCGACGATCTCCAGGACGTGCGAGGTGAGGAACACGGTGGACCCGCGGGCCACGAACCCGGCCAGGAGGTCGCGGATCACCCGCGACGTGATCGCGTCCACGCCCTCGAACGGCTCGTCGAGGAACAGGAGGTCCGGGTTGGGCAGGAGGGCGGCCGCGAGGGCCAGCTTCTTCTTCATCCCGTGCGAGTACTCCATCGTGAGCTTCGTCTCCTCGTCGGCGAGGCCGAGGAGGTCGAGCAGCTCGGCGGAGCGCGCGCGGATCGTGTCGCGGGGCATCAGGTGCATCCGGCCGACGAAGGTGAGGTACTCCCGGGCCGTCAGGTTGTCGAACAGCGACAGGTTCTCGGCGATCACGCCGATGTGGCGCTTGGCGTCGAGCGCCTGCGCGGGGTCGAGCACGTCGCGGCCGAGGACGTACACCTCGCCCTCGCTCGGGCCGAGCAGGCCGGTGAGCATCTTGATGGTGGTGGACTTGCCGGCGCCGTTGGGGCCGAGGAACCCGTAGAAGGTGCCGCGCTCGACCCGGAGGTCGATGCCGTCCACGGCGCGGAAGTCGCCGAAGTCGCGCGTGAGGCGGCGGGTTTCGATCGCGAGGCTCATGGGGCTCCCGAACGCGAAGGACGGGCGTGCCGGAATGACGTCTGGCGCATCCTACGATCTCTTCGTTTCGGAAGCCCGCTCATTGTTCGCCCCGCCGCCCCGCCTCGCGTTACCCCCCGGAGCGCCGCGGGACGCGGAAATCATCTCGTGCGGCCGAGACGACGTGAAGGCGGGCGCCGGCGCCTCGCGGTGCGCGCTGTGCGGCCGCGTCACGGCGGGTGTGTCAGCGCCGCACAGCACGCACCGCGGCCGGCGATCCGGCGTACCGCCCCTCGCCCCGCAGCTCCTTGATTTTTAGCAGCGCGGCGGGTTCTGAAGAGATTCCGCGCGACCGGTACGGCGCTTGCTTTCCCTCGCACCGAACACACGAACTACCCCTATCGGAAGCCCGGAGATCTCATCGGGGCTGAGGAGGGCGTCATGCACGAGCATCCACGGCACACGCGGCACCGGGGACCGAACCCGCGCTGGTTCGCGCTGTTCAGCGCGTTCAGCCTCTTTGCGGTGCTCGCGGCGGCCACGGGCGATGTGGTCTGGCTGACCTCCCTGACGTTCCTCTCGTTCCTCTCCTTCCTCGGCTACCCGTTCGACGCCGCGCGGTCGGCCCCGAACACCCCGAACGGAGGACAGCCATGAACCGAACCAGGCTGACCACAGCCGACCGGCAGGCGTTCCGCCGGCGGCTGAAAAAACTGATCACCCGGCTGTCCGGGGGCGCTCAGCCGCGGGCCGAGGTGAGCACGGGCGAATTCGCCCTTCGTGGGGCCGGAGAAGAGGTCGTGCAGACGCACTTGGCGTCCGAGGAG
The DNA here is from genome assembly GCA_017306025.1 of Planctomycetota bacterium. Classification (GTDB taxonomy): domain Bacteria; phylum Planctomycetota; class Planctomycetia; order Gemmatales; family Gemmataceae; genus Gemmata. Next base: position 2,721 of record JAFKJJ010000586.1, on the reverse strand, counting down.
TTGGTTCTGGACGAGGCCGCGGCGGCGCTGGGGCGGCTCATCCTGGGAGTGTTCGGAACGTGCGCCGAGTGCGGCCGGGGCATCGCCAAGACGCGGCTCGACGTCCTGCCCTACGCCCGCACGTGTGTCCGTTGCGCCAGGGTCGAGACCGCGGAAGGCGCGATCCGGGCCGCGAGCGCGTGAACAACTCGCGTGTCGGCCACGCCGGCCGCCGACACCGACAACCATCGGCCGGTGAAGGAAAGGAGAATTGCCGTGTACAATCCGGCTGGTCTGGCGGGTTGGGAGATCGTGGCCGCCTCGGGACTGTGCGCCCTGGGATTTCTGACGGTTTCGACGCTGTTCGCGGGCACCCTGGCCTGGATGCTCGACCGCGAGAGCGCCCCGCGTCCGGCCGCGGCCCCGAAGCCGGCTGCCCCACCGACCCCGAGCCACACGGCGGAATACGCGACCGCGAGCGCGTAATGAAGGAGCGCGTGGGGTCTTGCTGATCGGAGATCGTGATGGACCGGAGGAGCGGCCGTGCTGCGGCCGGCCTCTGCCTGTGGGTTCTGTGGGGCCGGCGCTCCCTCTCCCGTGTGCGCCGGTCCCATAGAGGGGTCCGGCGCGGACGCTCAGGCGCTCGGTGCCTCGTTGAGTCGGTACTTCTCGACCAGCCGGTAGAGGGTGCGGCGGCTGACGCCCAGCGCCTTGGCGGCCTGTACCTTGTTCCCCGAGTGGCGCCGCAGCACGTCCTCGACGTGCCGGCGCTCCACCGCGTCCAGGTCGTCCGGGCTGACCACCGGGGCCGTTACCCCTGCGACCGGGACCGGCTTGCTGACGTGTACGAGGTTCTCGGGCAGGTCGTCCACGGTGACCGTGTCGCCCTCGGCCAGAATCTGCGCCCGCTCCAGTACGTTCGCCAACTCGCGGACGTTGCCGGGCCAGTCGTAGCCGCACAGTACGGCCATCGCGGCCGGGTCCACGCGCATCAGCCCGCGCCCGACCTGCCGCGTGTGGAGGAAGTGCGCGATCAACTCGGGAACGTCCTCGCGCCGGTCCTTGAGGGGCGGCAGGGTGACCGAGATCACGTTGAGCCGGAAGAACAGGTCCTCGCGGAACCGGCTCGCTTTGACCTCGTCTTCCAGCGGCTTGTTCGTGGCCGCGACCACCCGCACGTCGGCGTGCTTCTCCTGCGTGCTCCCCACCCGCCGGAAGTGCCCGTCCTCCAGCACCCGCAGGAGCTTCGCCTGCAGCGCGGGCGCCATCTCCGCGACCTCGTCGACGAACAGTGTGCCGCCCTCGGCCACCTCGAACAGCCCCGCCTTGGCCCGGTCGGCACCGGTGAACGCCCCCTTCTCGTGCCCGAACAGCTCGCTCTCCAGCAGGCTCTCTTGCAGCGTCGCACAGTTGACCGTGACCAGCGGCTTGTCGCGCCGCTGGCTGTTGCCGTGGACGGCCCGGGCGACGAGTTCTTTGCCGGTCCCGCTCGGCCCGCGGACGAGCACCGTGGCGTCGGTCGGGGCCACGCGCTCGATCATCTGCACCACCTTCCGGATCGCGGGGCTGTGGCCCACGATCCGGTAGCGGTCGGACTCGTAGGTGAGCTTCTCCAGCACCCGGCGCAGCCGGACGACCTCGGTGCGGAGCCGGCGCACCTCCATCGCCCGGTCGAGCACCGGCAGCACCTGCTGGAGCCGGAACGGCTTGAGAATGTAGTCGAACGCGCCGGCCTTCATCGCCTCGACGGCGGTCTGGATCGTGCCCTGGCCGGTCATGATGATCCCGACCACGTTCGGGTCGATCGTCAGCGCCTGGCGGAGCAACTGGATGCCGTCGGTGCCGGGCATCATCAGGTCCGACAGGAGCACGTCGAACTCGCCGTTGCGGATGGCGTCCGGCGCGGCGGCCGGGTCGGACAGCCCGCGGGCCTCGAACCCCTCGTCCGTGAGCGATTCGCACAGGGCGCGCATCAGCTCGACCTCGTCGTCCACGACGAGCAACCGGCCGCGCGGGGTGGGGGTGGACATGACGTTCGGGCCTCGCAGCGGGCACTCGTGCGGATCAGACGCGGCACGCGGACTCTTTTAGAGATGGTTTCGGATCAGGGGCCGTGTGTCAACCCCCGCGGTCGCGTGCCGGCCCGATCTCGCCCGGTTCAGCCCGGCCGACCCGATTCCGGCGGGGGCACCTTTCGGAACAACAGAGCGCTCAGGCCGGAAAGGATCACGACCAGAACGATACCGAACGCCGCCATCGTCAGGCTTTCCATGACCGTCTCCGCATCGGGTTGAAACTGCTGGGTGCGGGAGCCATCGCAACCGCTGTGCCGATGCGCGGAGGGCGAAAACGGGCACCGATCGGCCGTTTCAGCCGCAACAGCCCGCACGACCGGACCGCGCGGGTGTGCGGCCGTGGCACACCGGGTGTGCGGCGCGTGCGGCCGTGGCACAGCGAGCCGTGTCGAATCGCGGTGGTGTTGCGAGCCAACGGGAGGTCGGCTCGGGTCGGAATTGCCCGTCGCGTCGGGGACCCACGGGGCAAGTGCGGCGATCGCGCTTCATACGCAATCGTGTTGATTCGTGACCGCAATGGGAACGATCTTCTGGACCCCGAAGGGGTCGGATACTTTAGCCCCGGGCAACGCCCGGGGTTGTCGGGCGTTATGCCTTTGCAGCCTGAAGGGCCAGGGCTTCCAAGGTGTTAGCTGTTGCGTTTGAGCAGAACCTTGTGAGTCGATAC
>JAFKJJ010000585.1 GCA_017306025.1 Planctomycetota bacterium | reverse complement strand
GCCGGCCGACGCCGGCGCGTTGGAGCGGCGCGGCCTCCGCGACAGGCTCGGCAGGATGCTGATCGACGCGTTCCGCCAGGGCCCGGCGGGCGGGGCAGGCGACGTGCTCAGTTACACCGCTCGGCCGTGGGGTTTCGACCCGGGGGACGTGAAGGCCCGGACGTTGATCATCGGCGGCCAGGCCGACTCGCTCGCCGGCCAGGCGCACGCCCAGGCACTTCAGCGGCGTCTTCCATTCGGCGTCGGTCAGCTCGTGGCCGTTGGGCTTGAACCATGACACGTCCGCCACCCCCTCGCCGCGGATCGCGCGCCCCTGGAAGAACGTCCGACGCTTCAGCACCGGTTCCTCGGCGCGGAGCCGCATCACCGCCCGGGCGAACGCGATCAGGTCGCGGTCGGCCTTGGGCCATTCGAGCCACGTGAGCTCGTTGTCCTGACAGTACGCGTTGTTGTTGCCGCGCTGCGTGTGGCCGAACTCGTCGCCCGACAAGAGCATCGGCACGCCCTGGCTCAACAGCACCGTCGCGAGCATGTTCCGCTGCTGTCGGCGGCGCCGGGCGATCACCTGCGGGTCGTCGGTCGGCCCCTCGTGCCCGCAGTTCCAACTGCGGTTGTCGTTGTGGCCGTCGCGGTTCTCCTCGCCGTTGGCCTCGTTGTGCTTCCTCTCGTAACTGACGAGGTCGCGCAGCGTGAAGCCGTCGTGGCAGGTAACGAAGTTGATGCTCGCGTACGGCCGGCGCCCGGTCTGCTCGTACAGGTCGCCGGACCCCGTGAGCCGGTGTGCCAGCAGGTCCGTCGGCACGTCCTGACCCGCCCAGAACCCGCGGACCGCGTCGCGGTACTCGCCGTTCCACTCGGTCCAGCCCACCGGGAAGTTGCCCACCATGTACCCGCCCGGTCCGATGTCCCACGGCTCGGCGATCAGCTTCACGCGCGACAGCACCGGGTCCTGGTGGATGATGTCGAAAAACGAGCCGAGCTTGTCGACCACCGCCAATTCACGCGCGAGAGTCGGCGCCAGGTCGAACCGGAACCCGTCCACGTGCATTTCGGTCACCCAGTACCGCAGCGAGTCCATGATGAGCTGCAGGACGCGCGGGTGCCGCATGTTGGGGCTGTTGCCGCACGCGGTGAAGTCCATGTAGTACCGCGGGTGCTCCGGCGAGAGGTAGTAGTAGCTGGCGTTGTCGATGCCGCGCCACGACAGCGTCGGCCCCATCTGGTTGCCCTCGGCCGTGTGGTTGTACACCACGTCGAGGATCACCTCGATCCCGGCCGCGTGCAGCGACCGCACCATCATCTTGAACTCGCGGACCGCGCAGCCCGGGTCGGACGCCTTCGAGCTGAACCGCGGGTCCGGGGCGAAGAACCCGAGCGTGTTGTAGCCCCAGTAGTTGGAGAGCCCCTTCTCCATCAGGTGCCCGTCGTCGATGCGGTAGTGGACCGGCAAGAGTTCCACCGCGGTGACGCCGAGCGCCTTGAGGTGGCGCACCGCGGCCTCGGACCCGACGCCCGCGTAGGTGCCGCGGAGCCGCTCGGGCACGCCGGGCATCAGTTTCGTGAAGCCCTTCACGTGCAGTTCGTAGATGACCGTTTCGTGCCACGGCCGGTTGGGCGGTCGGTCGTCGCCCCAGGTGAACGCGGTCTCGGCGACGGCCGCGAGCGGCGCGAAGTGCGCGCTGTCGTGGGGATCGAAGGTGGTGTCCTCCTGGCCGATGGTGTAGCCGAAGAGCGCGGGGTTCCACGTCAGGTCGCGGCCGACGGCCTTCGCGTAGGGGTCGAACAGGAGCTTGTGCGGGTTGAACCGCGCCCCCTTCTCCGGCTCGTAGGGGCCGTGGACGCGGAACCCGTAGAGCTGGCCCGGCAGCACGTCGGGCAGGTACACGTGGAACACCTGGTCGGTGCGCTCGCGCATCGGGATGCGGCGCTCGCCGTGGGGCGTACCCGGGCCGTCGAACAGGCACAGTTCGGCGGCGGTGGCGTTCTCGCTGAAGAGGGCGAAGTTCACGCCCGCGCCGTCCCACGTCGCGCCCAGCGGATACGGTCGGCCCGGCCACACGCGCATACGAGTGCTCCAGAGGCGATTCCATTTTCGGTCATTCGCGGTCGGAGTGCGAATGGCGTACCAAGCCGCCCCGTGCGGAAAAGTCCGAATACAGGCAGAAGTACGGAATCCGAAATGAAGACAAGGCTCGGGCCGTCTTTTCGGATTCCGGGTTTCGTTTCGGCCGTCGCGCGCGGGCGGCACGGGTCGTGCATGTCTCGCACTAGCCGGTACCACACCCCTTTTGCGCACACCGGCGCGCGACACCCAACCCCGATCATAGGAGATACGACATGGCAGCCGGAGAAGGTCCCGCGAGGATCGAAGACGTGGCGGGCGTGCGGAGCCGCATCTCGTGGAGCGCCGTCCTGGCCGGGGCGGTCATCGCCGTCGCGGCCAACATGGTCTTCACGATGTTCTTCAGTGCCATCGGCCTCACCCTGACCGAGACCGACGTGCGGGCCAACGCGATCGGCGTCGGCGCGCTGATCGCGGTGCTGCTGGGGATGCTCGCCGCGCTGTTCCTGGGCGGCTGGGTGGCGGCGCAACTGACCGCCGGCGAAACCGAGCGCGAGGCGGTGCTCTACGGCATCCTGACGTGGGCCGCGGCGGTCGGCATCTCGGTGCTGATGGTCGGCGCGAGCGTGCGGGCCGGTTACTTCGCGCTGGTCGGCGGGGCGGTGGTGGCCCAGCAGACCCCCGAGGCCCAGAACGCGCAGAACTGGGAACAAGCGCTGCGCAACGCCGGCGCCACCCAGGCGCAGATCGACAGCGTGCGGAACGGCCTCGATCCGAACCGCGCCCGCGCCACCGCCGAGGACCCGGCCGCCCAGGAGCGCGCCCGGCAGGCGGCCATCGGCGCGTCGTGGGCGGCGCTGGTCGGCGTGCTGCTGTCGATGGCGACCGCGATCGGCGGGGCACTGGTGGGGCGCGGCCCCGCGTTCCGGCTGCTCCCGGTGGCCCGCGCGCAGGTGACCGAAACGCGGCAGGCACTCATCATCCCGTGAGTGGGAATGCGGCTCGTCACTTTCCGACGGCGGGCCGGGGTTTCCCCGGCCCGCCGTCGTTCCGGCACACCGGTTGCGGTGGGTCCCCCGCCCGGCCGCACCTTGCGGCCCCCGTTCTCCGTCCGTTCCATTCCTGGCGCGACTCATGACCCCGACAAGTTCTCCCTGGTCCGTTGAGAACCCCGCGCGGGCCGCGGCCCCGCTGGCCGGCGACACGCGGTACGACGTGTGCGTCGTCGGCGCCGGGATCGCCGGCCTGACGACCGCGTACCTGCTCGCGGACGCGGGCAAGTCGGTGGTGGTGCTCGACAGCAAATCGAAGGTGGCCGCGGGCGAAACCGAGGTCACCACCGCGCACCTCGCGTGGGTAATCGACGACCGGTTCACCCGCGTCGCGCAGGTCCGCGGCGACGAGGCCGCCCGGCTCGCGGCCGAGAGCCACCAGTCGGCGATCGACCTCATCGAGGCGATCAGCAAGCGCGAGCGGATCGCCTGCGAGTTCAAGCGGGTGGACGGGTACCTGTTCCCCGGCGCCGACGGTCCGGACGCGCTCCGCGACGAAATGGTCACGATGACGCGGCTGGGGCTGATCTTCGAGCGCGTGGACCGCGTCCCTTTCCCGGCCAACGCGAGCGGCCCGGCACTCCGGTTCCCGGACAACGGACAGTTCCACCCGCTGAAGTACCTCTCCGATCTCGCGGCCGTGATCCGCATGAGGGGCGGCGTGATCCACACCGAAACGCGCGTGGTGGACATCCGGAGCGGGGCGCCGTGTACGGTCCACACCGACACGGGCCGGACGGTGACCGCCGGCGCGGTGGTGGTCGCGACCGGCTCGCCGTTCGACACCGGCACGACGATGCACTTCAAGGTCGCGGCGTACATGACCTACGCGATCGGGTTGGAGGTCCCGGCCGGCTACGTGAAGCACGCGCTCTACTGGGACACCGAGGACCCCTACCACTACGTCCGGACCACACCAATCGAGGGCGGAAAAGATCTGCTGATCGTGGGCGGCGAGGACCACAAGACGGGCCAGGCGTCTGACCAGCCGGAGCGGTGGGCGCGGCTGGAGGCGTGGACCCGCGAGCGGTTCCCCGCGGCCGGGGCGGTGCGGCACCACTGGTCGGGCGAGGTCTTCGAGACGCCCGACGGGCTCGGGATGATCGGCCTGGCGCCGGGGTGGCGTCAGAACGTCTACGTCATCACCGGCGACAGCGGGATGGGCATGACGCACGGCACGCTCGGCGCGCGGCTCGTGAGCGACCTCATCCTGGGCCGTACGAATCCCTATGCGGGACTGTACGCGCCGTCGCGGTGGGCGCCCTCGGCGCTCAAGACGCTCCTCGAAGAGAACGTCAACATCGCGGCGCAGTACACCGACTGGCTGACCGGCGGCGAGGTGAAGTCGGCCGACGAGATCCCGCCCGGGCAGGGCGCGATCGTGCGCCGCGGCCTGACGAAGCTGGCGGTCTACAAGGACGACCGCGGCGGGGTTCACGAGATGTCGGCGGTGTGCCCGCACCTGGGCGGTATCGTGCAGTGGAACCCCGGCGAGCAGACGTGGGACTGCCCGTGTCACGGGTCGCGGTTCGGCTGCACCGGCGAGATGCGGCACGGTCCGGCGGCGTCGGACCTCACCCCGATCGAGCAACCCGCGCCCGCGGGAACGTGACGATCGTACCTCAAACTCGGAGCGAGCTGTATGGCCGACGATACCGAACCGAAGGACGGTAAGAAAACCATCGACCTGCCGCCGTTCGGCCCGCGGAACGCGGACCCGATCACCGACGCGCCGGGGGCGCACCCGATCGAGACCGGTCTCGGTGCCGCGCTCGGCGGCGCCGCGACCGGGGCGGCCCTGGGTGTCGCGATCGGCCCGCCGGGCGTGGTGCTGGGCACAGTCGCGGGAGCGATCGCGGGCGGGTTCGCCGGCAAGGGCGTCGGCGAGCTGATCGACCCGACGACAGAAGACAACTGGGTCCGCGAGTGGCTCGCGGAGCGCGAGAGCGACGAGCTGACCGACGAGACGGCGACGAAGGCG
>JAFKJJ010000584.1 GCA_017306025.1 Planctomycetota bacterium | reverse complement strand
TCGCCGAACCGCGCCGCGAGAAGCGCCACCGCCCCTCGCGGAACCCGACCAGCAGTTGCCCCCAGACGGACTGAACGATGTCGGCCGAATCGAACTTGGCCCACAGCCCGCGCGGGAGGTGACGGCGGACCATCATCCGCAGCACCGGCTCGTACATCCGGGCCGCCCGGTCGAGCGCCGCGTCGTCGCCAGCGGCAACCGCGTTGAGCCATCCCTCGGTCGAATCCGCCGTGTTCATCGATTCGCGCCTCTTTCGGACCATTCGCCGACCTCGGAACGCGCGGCGCCGGCGCTGTGTGGGGCGAGGCGCGTGCGGTCCCGACCCGGCACGACGGCCCACACCGCGGCCCCGGTCACGAGGCAGACCCCGACCTGCCAAAGCTCGGGCACCGCGTCGTCGCCGACGGCGTCACCGGGCGAGCCCAGTTCCGGCAGCGCCGCCCCCACCCGCTCCCACGCGTCGCGTGCGAGTTCGCGGAGCGGAGCGAACGGCAAAATGTTAGTGAACGGCTCGTCGGCCCTTGTCGGATCGACCGCGGCGACGGTCGGAGCGACTGCCGGCGCCGCTTCCGGTGAATGTGTGGTCGACCCCTCGTTTGACCCGGCGGGCGCCGGCTCCGCTCGACTCGCGCCGACGTCGTCCGGAGCGAGCGCGCCGTGGAAATAGCCCTCGCCCCGCACGGCCGAGACGAGCACGAGCGGCGGCACGGGGGGGGCGCTCGGTGCCGCGGACGGCCCCGCGGGTTCGCCCTCGTCCACGAAATCGGCCCGCGGTCGGCTCTCTGACGGCCCCACGGCCGGGCCGAAGAACCCGCGGGTCAGCAGAGAACGCAGCGGCGCCAGGGTAATCATGAACGGCCTGTCCGCGAACTGCCGAAACTGCGCGACGAGTTCCCGAGGCGGCCGGGGGGAGTCGTTCGTCGAGCCGAGTTCGACGAACGACCCCAGCGGTCGTCCGCCCGGTTTCTCAATGGCGGGCAGGGCACCAGGGGCGGGCGGCGGGAACGGCTCGGCCGAGCGGAACACCGCGACGGGCGCCGGATCAAAGGCGCCGGGCTTCAAGAGCGGAGCCGTCGCGGGGACCGCCCGGTCTTCCAACGCTTCAACGCCCAGTAACGGCGCCCGGCCGTGCGACTTCGGTGTACGCAGTCGAAGGATTCTCACGAACATCCCGCCTCCTATCACGGATGTCGTTACTCCCCGCCCGGGCCGACTTGCGATTGCGACCTCGACGACAATAACCGACCCGACCGACTGCTGCAACCGAACTCGCGCCCGTCCCTCCGTGGCCGGGCGCCTTCTCACGAATCCGAGCCGTACACGACCACGCCGCGCCGTTCATCGACGGTCGGTGCCTCTCCCGGCGCATCGCGGACCGGCATGCGGAGGCCGCGGTCGCCCCCGACGTGTCCCCGGACCGAAACGGAAGACCGCCGAATGAGACCGCCACGGCAGGTTCACGTATGAGGCGGGCGCTCGGCTTCAAACCGTGCGGAGCGAGCCGACACCACCCGGGCACGGAGTTCCCGAGGCCAACAGCGGCGCGCCGGGTCGGGGTCCGGTTCTGAACGCCCGCATTCCGCACCCCGCGTTGGTGTCGCTCCCTTGCAGTTTTCTTGCGACGTCGCGCACTCAACTCGAACCGAGATCGGGGCGCCGGAACGGCCGGTGCGCCGACAACCGCTCCGCGATCTCGTAGCCCGCCAGCGGGAGCAGCCAACTGCTCCAGGCCGCGACGATGTACGCCCCCTCCGGGTTCGGCACCCCGACCAACCCCGCCGCGCCCGAGATCAGACGGAGGGTCACCGCCGAACAGAGCAGCACGTAACAGCGGAGCATCCAGCGCCGGTGCCGGTCGTAGCGCCGGCGCCGCGCCTGAACGACGCCGGCGACCGCGCAGCCCGCGGTCGCCGCCGAGAGCAACAGGAAGCTCAGTCCCGCCGGCCAACCGCCGAAGGCGCGCCGGGACATCACCGCGGCACTCGGCAGCACGAACACCAACAACACGACCACCTGAACCCATCCCAACCGGCGGTGCAGGCTGCCGTAACGCCGGCGGACACGTCCGCTCAGCAGGACCAACCCGATCAACAGCACGACCGGGGCCGAAAAGAGGTGGACGTAGAACGCCACCCGATAGGAGCCGGCGAACGTTAGTTCGCGGCCCTGCAGGAAGAGCGAATCGAAATTGGGCGGGAAGTAATCGGGGTAGTTGGTCAAAATCGCGACCAGTACCCGCAGGATCAGCACGACCGCGAGCCAGCGGAGAACCGTTGTTAGGACCCGGTACCTCACCGCGGCGCTCAATCCGGGTTGGCCGGCTCTCCGCCGGCGATGGTGATTGCGGCCGCCAGCTTTCCCGGCTCGATCGAGGAGCTGATGAAACGGACCGAGCCGTCGGCCATCGCGGCGTTCATCCCGCCGGGGTGTCCGCCGAACGGCCGCTGGTCGCCGTACAGCGGTACGTCGGCGGGGTCGAACCCGCGCAGGGTCGAGGCGCCGCGGCGAGCCCACGGCCCGAGACCGAATCGCGTTTCCATCAGGGCGATCGTTTCGGAGGTGCCGTCCTTGATCGTCGCCACCGAGGTCGAGCGGTCGTAGCCCATGAAGCCGTTGCCGGCGGCGCCCGCCGGCCGCCCGGCCGCGTCGTGTCCGATGCCGGCCATCGCCACGTAATGCGTCACCGCGCCGGCCGATTCCGCCTCGTTCGCCGCGGCACAGAGGAACGTCTTGATCCGCCTCTGCGCCGGGAGGTTCCCCGCGTACCCCTTCTCGGTGTCGAACTGCTTCGACAGGGGTTCCTGTTCCAGATGCGGTAACAGCGCAACCATCCAACTAAGTCGCCCCTCGGGCGCCGTGCCCGATCCCAAGCAACCCGGTGGGAACAACCGGTCGGCGGACGCGTCCGGACCGTCCGCTGACGGCACCGTGGCCGGTTTGCCCGTCGTGTCGGAATACGAGTACAGCGCCATCATCAGTTGTTTGAGGTTGTTCTGACACTGCATGCGCGGAGCGGCCTCATGAACGCGCCGGGTCGCCGGGAGCAGAAGGCCGATGAGGATCGCAATAATAGCGACGACGACGAGAACTTCGATCAAGCTTATTCCGTCGCGTGCGGATCGTGACATGGCTGGTCCTAGAAGAAGAGACGTTCGGCGCGGGTTGATCGTACCCGAACCGTCGGCGCGTGTCAGCGAACGCTCGCCGTGTGCGGAGCTACGGCTTGAGGAAAGACGTTTCACCCCGCCCCCGATTTCAGACCGCCGAGAGGTCTGAAATCGGGGGCGGGGGAGAAGACGGCACGCCCACGCCCGGCGACGTCACTGTTGGTCCTTCGGGTGTACCCGATGAGTCGTGACCCGACGCGCGAAGCGGTACGAAGTGAAGAGTTGCGGAGGGTTCGCCGCGGGCGCCCGATTTCCGTTCAAGCCGAGCGCCGTGGCCGTTGTGCGACCGGTCACCGCGAGCCGACCCTCGACCCGCTCACCCGCCACTTGCCGTCGGGGAGCTTGTTCAACGCGACGCCGAAGTCGGCCCGCGCCGTCCGCGCTCCTTCCCGCATTGGCTCTGTGACACCCGGGATGCTACATTGAACCCGTTCCGGAGCGCACCGGGTCCGCGACGGCCCCGACCTCCGGTGCGCCCAAAGGGTGAGCCCACCCCGGAGTGCCCGTGAGCGAACCCGCTCCCGCCACCGCACCGCGCGCGACCCCGGCCGCCGCGGACCTGGAGATCAAGGACGCACAGCTCATCTTCCCCGCCGTCTGGGCCGACCTCCTGGAGCGGCACGGCGGGGAGGTGCGGTTCCCCAACGAGTTCATCTGGCTCGGCGGGGCGCCCGGCGCCGGTAAGGGCACCAACACCCCTTTCATCGCCAGCGCCCGCGACATCACCGCGCCGCCGGTCGTCATCAGCAATCTGCTCACCGCCCCGCACGCGGTCGCGCTCAAGAACGCCGGGCAGATGGTCGGCGACCGCGAGGTCATCGCCCTCTTGCTCGAAGAACTGCTCGACCCGCGGTACCGCGACGGGGTCATCGTCGACGGGTTCCCCCGCACCAAGGTACAGGTCGAGTTCCTGAAGCTCTTCTACCACGCCCTGCTCGGCCTCGGCCCCGCGACCGCCGGCCCGGCCGCCCGCAAGCCCATGTTCCGCATCGCGCTCCTGTTCGTCACCGAAGAGGTGAGCATCGAGCGGCAATTGAAGCGCGGTCGGGTGATCCGGGAGCACAACCGTCAGGTCCGCGAGTCGGGGGTCGGGGAGCTCCTGGAGGAGCGCGTCACCGACCTCGACCCGGACCTGTGCCGCAAGCGGTACAAGGCGTTCAAGGACACGACCTTCGATGCCCTCCAGTCGCTGCGGAAGATCTTCCACTTCCACTTCATCGACGCCGAGGGCGATCTGGCCGAGGTGCAGCGGAACATCCTCCGGGAGTTCGCCTACCAGAGCTCGCTGGAGCTGAGTCCGGAGGTGTACGGGCTGATCCAGGACATTCCGGTCGCCACCCAGTTGGCCCGGCACGCCCGGCAAGAGCTGGTGGGGCGGCTGGAGGGGTACGCGCGGGACTGCCCGGAGCTGTTCCGACAGGTGGTGCGGCTGATCGAGTCGAAGCTGATGCCGATCGTCCACGCCCACGCCATGTCCGGGCACGCCCAGATCAACAGCGAGGAGGCACTGCTCGACGACCCGGTCGTGCTACGGATGGTGATCGACGTGTTCTCGGAGCGCGGGTACCACGCCACCGTGGACATCCACCGGGTGGACGTCCCGGACCGCGTCGACCCGGCGACCTGGGTAATCATCTGCCGAAAGAAGAAGGTGTTCCGGGTCGAGGTCCGATACCCTCCGTCGGAGATCCGCCGCGGGCACTGACGGCGCACACGGTTATGGTGCCCCGCGTTAAAACGAGACCCGCCGGGGGCTTGCCCCCGGCGGGTCGGAAGGGGCGGTTGTGTCGGCCGGGGTCATTTGCCCGGCGGGTTCGCCGGGTTGGCGGGCACCAGCGGGAGCGGCCTGGCGGGAACGACGTTCGCGCCGCCGCCCCCGACGAAGCCCCCGCCCACGCCCCAGGTCCGCGGCTCGTTGAGGAAGCCGGTCA